>RECK01000224.1 GCA_007694055.1 Wenzhouxiangella sp. | reverse complement strand
GGCCCTGATCGGCCAGATACCACCCGTTGCGAGAGGTGAGAGGAGGCTGAAAGGCAGGGCCTTGCGATTGTTTTCCTTGATCTTCCAATCTCCTCCTACCTGACCAGCGTAGGCCGGGGCCACGTCCCCGGCGGCCATGTTCGGATTGACTCCAGGCGTATGGGCATGAACCCAAACCTGCCAGCGGCCACTCGGCACCTGGCCTCTACCCTTCCAACCTCTTTTCCCAAAGTCACGACTATGCGCTACGAGCAGTGGAGTCCACCTCCGCTCCCGGTGGTCCCCTGTCTGTTGCGAGATTCGGATAGGCCCTTTTTCTTGACGTTTGGAAAGCAGCAAGCTCTCGGGCTGGCCGGGCCGGGGCAAGATGACTGTTTGACTTGGGGTTATCATTGCCATGCGAGGCTTTGGCGCTGGCGCTTGCCAGGCAACCTGCAAGCACGACAGCTGTCCAAGCTTCCGAACCCGTAGCCATGGAGACTCGATATGTATCGCTTGCTGTTTCTGGTCGTTTTCGCCCTGATTCTGGTCGCTTGTCAGCCGGCACAGGAACCGGCAACCGACCCGGACGAGGTGCCCGAGGCGGTCGAACCCGACGAGGTGATGATCGAGCCCAACGGCGAGCCGCAACCTGAAGAGGTGATCGACGAGATGGAGCCCCATGATACTGATCCGGCCCCTTTGAGCGTCGGCAACCGCGACTTTGCTCTGGCCGCCTTCCAGCGTCTGATCGCCTCCGATGATGCCGACGACAACCTGCTGATCTCGCCGCACTCCATCCTGTCTGCCCTGGCCATGGTCTATGCCGGCGCCGAGGGGGAGACCCGAACTCAGATGCGCGAGGCGCTGCGCTTTGCCCTGGACGAGCCAGCCTTGCATGTATCCTTCCAGGCCCTGGATGAAGCCCTGGCCGAGCGTGCGCAGGTCGAGCGCGAAGACGACGCCAGCGGCTTCGAGCTGAGCGTGGTCAATCGGCTATGGGGTCACTACGACTACGAGTTCCTGCCCGAGTACCTGGAGCTGGTCGAGCGCCACTACGGCGCCGGCATCGAGCGGGTTGACTTCGAGTCCGACCCCAACGCTGCCAGGCTTCAGATCAACGCCTGGGTGGAAGAGCAGACCCGTGAACGAATCAAGGATTTGCTGCCTTCCGGATCGCTCAACGAAGACACCCGAATGGTGCTGGTCAACGCGATTTACTTCCTTGCCAGCTGGCAGGATGCCTTCGAACAGGAGCAGACCCGGGTCGAGACCTTTCAGCGCCTGGATGGTTCCAGCGTGGATGCCCGGTTCATGCATCGTAGCGATCGCTACCCGGCTCATGTTGGCACCGACACCCTTGCCGTATCCATTCCCTACCTGGGGCGCGAGGTGTCGCTGCTGGCCCTGATGCCGGCCAGTGACGTTGATGACTTCGAGGCCTGGCTGGCGGCGCTGAACCGCGAGCGTTTTGACGAGATCGTGTCCGGCCTGGATGGCCAGCGGGTCGCGCTGGCTTTTCCGCGCTTTACCAGCGACAGCGGTTTTCGCCTGGCCCGCTTGCTGCGCCAGATGGGCATGGTTGATGCGTTCTCGCCCACCGAGGCCAATTTCGAGCGCATGACCGGCGTGGGTCCGGGCGTCATGGGGCGCTCGCTGTACGTCGACGAGGTGTTCCACAAGACCTTTATCGAGATCGACGAGGCCGGCACCGAGGCGGCGGCGGCCACGGCCGTGGTCATGATGCGCCTGACCGCCATGCCGGTGGAAGACGAACCGATCACGCTGCGCTTCGATCGCCCATTCGTTTACGCCATCTACGATCACCCCACCGACACGATCCTGTTCCTGGGGCGGTTGCTCGATCCGAGCGGGGACTGATTGCCGATGGCTACAGGCAGTATTTTCATTACCGGGGCCGGGTCCGGCATTGGCCGGGCCACGGCCCGCAGCTTTGCTGCCCGCGGCTGGTTTGTCGGTCTTTACGATATCAATGCCGAGGCTGTTGCCGAGCTGGCCGCCGAGCTGGGCGAGGGCAGCTGTCACGGCGCACTCGATGTCACTGATGCGGCCGCCTTCGAGGCGGCCGTCGCCCATTTCGGGGAACACACCGAAGGACGCATGAGCGCCCTGTTCAACTGCGCCGGCATCATGACCATGGGCGGCGTGGACCAGGTCGACCTGGCCGACCAGGTCCGCACCATTCGGGTCAATTTCGAAGCTGTGGTTATCGGTATCTACGCGGCCCTGCCGCTGTTGCGGCGCACGCCCGATGCCATCATCGTCAGCATGTCCTCGGCCTCGGCCTTTTACGGAGTCCCGGACCTGGCCGTCTACTCGGCCAGCAAGTTCGCCGTGCGCGGTCTGACCGAGGGCCTGAGCATCGAGCTGGAGCGTGACGGCATAAGGGTTGCCGACATCATGCCGCTGTACGTCAATACCCCGCTGGTGACCGAGCAGAAGCGCATGCTCGCTTCGGTTGATCGCCTGGGCAAGCACCACAGCCCGGAGCAGATCGCCGAGCTGGCCTGGCGCGCGGTGCACGGTCAGCGCGTGCACTGGGTGGCCGGCTGGCGGCTGCGTTTGCTGACCCTGCTGGGGCGTTACCTGCCTTTCCTGGAACGCCCGATCATGAAAAGAGTCAACCGAAGGACCTGATCCCTTCCCGCTACGTTATCCCCTCTCCCTTTTTGCCCACCCTCACCTGACCCGGAACACCCAGTGCTTCATCAGCAGGTAGGTCAGCAGCGGCACGATCAACACCATGCCGGGCAGTGCCCATAGCGGGTGCAGTTCGGCCTGGTGAACGACCAGCCACACCAGCAGCGTGTTCAGCCCCAGGCTGGTCAATGATGTGACGATGAATCGCATTGCCAGGCCGGGTTCGCGCTCGTCCTGACCGTGGCCGGAGAAGGTCCAGCGGCTGTGGCCGATCAGCGACACCAGCACGGCACAGCCATAGCCGACGAAGTTGGCTGTCAACGCGGCCGTCAGGGCCAGTCCGGTCAGCGCGGCATAGACGCCGGCATGGACCAGGGTGGCCGAGAGCCCGACGGCACCAAAGCGGGCCAGGCGGAGGACCTCCCGGCCCAGTGCGCGCCTTGCCATCGGGCAGGACCTACAACCAGCTCCAGGTCAGGGTGATGCCGGCGGTCATGACCGCAACGATGCTCATCAGCTTGACCAGGATATTGAGGCTGGGGCCAGCCGTGTCCTTGAATGGATCACCGACCGTATCGCCGATCACGGCGGCGCGCCAGGCCGCCGAGTTCTTGCCCCCGAAGTGGCCAGCCTCGATGTGTTTCTTGGCGTTGTCCCAGGCGCCGCCGGCGTTGGACAGGAAGATGGCCAGGGCAAAGCCGCTCGACAACCCGCCGATCAGCAGTCCGATTACGCCGGCCACTCCCAGCACCAGGCCGGTCAATACCGGTGCCAGTACGCCGAGCAGGGCCGGGCCGATCATTTCGCGCTGCGCGCCAATCGTGGAGATGGTCACGCAGCGGGCATAGTCGGGCGGGGTGGTGCCGGCAAGGATTTCCGGGGTTTCGCGAAACTGGCGGCGCACTTCATCGACCATGAGTGCCGCCGCCTTGCCTACCGCCTGCACCGTCATGCCGGTGAAGATAAAGGCGGTCATGGCGCCGAACAGGATGCCGATCAGTACCGGCGGGCTCAACAGGTTGACATTGAAATGGACCATGAAATCAGTCAGCGTGGCCTCGGCCAGGGCTACGCTGCGTTCGGGTCCTACGGTCAACAGCTCCTGGCCGCGACTGATCAGCTCGATGCGGATCACTTCGATATAGCTGGCCACCAGGGCCAGCGCGGTCAATGCCGCCGATCCGATGGCAAAGCCCTTGCCCGTGGCGGCCGTGGTGTTGCCCAGGGCGTCAAGCGCGTCGGTGCGGGCCCTGGCCTCCGGTCCGAGGCCGCTCATTTCAACGTTGCCGCCGGCATTGTCGGCAATGGGGCCGTAGGCGTCGCAGGCCAGGGTGATGCCCAGGGTCGAAAGCATGCCGACCGCCGCCAGGGCGATGCCGTACAGGCCCGCACCCGCAGCACTCATGTCGAATCCGGCGGCCAGGCCGAAGGCCAGCAGGATGGCCGTGCCCACGGTCAGGATCGGAATGGCGGTCGAGAGCATGCCCACACCAACGCCGGCAATGATGGCCGTGGCCGGGCCGCCGGTGGCGCGCTCGGCGATGCGCAGGGTGGGACGGTAGCGCGCCGAGGTGGAATACTCGGTCGAGCGTCCGACGATGATGCCGGTGACCACGCCCACCACCAGCGCCCCCCACAGGCCCCAGGCACCCGGCAAGCCGAGGCCGTGGAGGACGAAGGCGGATGTCACGACCAGTCCGAAAGCGGCCAGGTTGGTGCCCAGGCCGAGGCTGCGCAGCAGATCACCCTGGGTCGCGCCTTCGCGGGTCCGGACAACCAGGATGCCGAGGATGGACAGGAGAATGCCGCACCCGGCAATGATCATCGGTGCCGTGACCGCGGCCCACTGCAGCTCGGGCCGGGCAAAGAAAGCAGCCGCCCCCAGGGCGGCGGCAGCCAGGATGGAGCCGCAGAAGGACTCGAACAGGTCGGCACCCATGCCGGCCACATCGCCCACGTTGTCACCGACGTTGTCGGCAATCACCGCCGGGTTGCGCAAGTCGTCTTCCGGGATGCCGGTTTCGACCTTGCCGACCAGGTCGGCGCCGACGTCGGCCGCCTTGGTAAAGATGCCGCCACCGACGCGGGCGAACAATGCCTGCAGCGAAGCGCCCACGCTGAAGGTCAGCAACGAGGTGGTGATCATCACCAGGCGCGCTCCGTCGGTCGAGGCCGGCGTTACCCGGTCGATCAGCCAGAACCAGAACAATACGTTGGCCAGGCCGATGCCAACGACGACCAGGCCCATGACCGCACCGCTGCGGAAGGCGATTTTCAGAGCGCCGCTGAGCGAGCTGCGCGCGGCCTGCGCGGTGCGCGTGCTGGCCAGGGTAGCGGTCTGCATGCCGATGAACCCGGCCAGGGCCGAAAACAGGCCGCCGGCAACGAAGGTCAGCGGCAGCCAGTTGTTCTGCAGGCCCAGGCCCCAGGCCAGCACGGCAAACAGCAGGGCCAGGCCGGTGAAGGTCACCAGCATGACGCGGTATTGCTGGAACAGGTAACTCATTGCCCCTTCGCGCACCAGTGCGCCAATGCGCTGCATGGCCTCGGTGCCGGGGTCGTTGCGCAACATGGCGGCGAAGAACAGGCCGGCGCAGGCCAGGGCGGCGATGACGGCCAGCGGGGCGATCCAGAACAGGGTTGCAGTCATGTCGCTGTTGGCAGTCTTGGGTCAGGGCGTGGTGCTGAACTGGGCCGATCGCCACCAGCTTCTGTAGGTGGTCTCCAGCGCTTCCAGGCTCGGAAAGGGGTAGAACGCGAAGTGCTCGTGGTCGCCGACGTAGATACCGTGCTTGATCATCCGGTAGGGCAGGCCGCCGCGAGCGCGGCGCTGGAACAGCTTGCTGCACTTTTCCGGGTGCCGCATGAAGTCGCTCAGCACATCGCGCAAGTGCTCGAGGTTGGGGTAGGGCAGGTTGTCGGCGCGGCCATTGACTGGATCCACGGCCAGCTCGCCCAGCTCGAGGTCGGCAAACACCAGGCGCGGCAGGCGGATCGGTTCGTCAGCAGCGGTAATTGCCTCGCAGAAGGCATGCGGCGCCAGGCGGCTGACCACCAGCGGTGTGACCGGGCAAAGTTCCTGGTAGAGAAACAGGCCGGCGCGATCGATACGGCCTTCTTCTGCCTGCGCCAGGGGCAGGGTGACGCCGTCTGATGTGACCAGGTGCAGGCGACCCAGCGCGGCGACCGGAATGCGGGCCAGGGTTTCGTGGATGGACAGGTAGACCGATCGCTTCGGATTGCCGTGAGCATCCGCTACGCAGCGGCGACGGGCCATGGCCAGGTCGAACTGGCCTTCCAGGTAGTGCGGATCGACCTCGAAGAACATCGCCTCTTCGCGCGAGTTGACCTGGGTGCCGACCGCGTAATAGCTGCCGAAGGCCGGCGGATCAAGCATCGAGGCGATCAGCGCCTGCGGAAACAGTGACAGGTAGTAATTGGGCTCTGTCATGGCTCGGGCTCACATAGTCCTGATTCCAATTCGAGAACTTACCATTAAAATGCTTCCTGATTATTTCCTTGTTGCAACTGGATTTCACCTGGTAAGGCTTGTTGGCCGCAGTATGGTGACCGGTGGGACGAGAGAGGGGAAGGTATGGCGATGGCCTGAATCTGGTTCTATACTGATGGCCAGTCGGTCAGGGAATCTGTTGATGAAGCTTCGGGAAACGCGCGATATCCTCGCCTATATTGAACACCTGCACGAACAGTTGGCTGCGGCCTGGGAAGCGCTGGACGAAAACGTTTCCGATCCTCGCTCGCATTTGTTGCTGGACTATCTCAAGGCGCTGGAAGACAAATCTGCTGCTGCCTTGCACGGGTTCAGTCGAGAATCCTTCAATACGGCACTCAAGGAATGGGAACCGGCCGAGTTCGATGATCGCCCGGTACGCGAGCGCCTGGGTGCGCTCCAGCATCCGGACGTGCGTGCTGACGAGTTGCTGGATGCGGCCATGGATATTGCCGACTGGTTCGAGTCCTTCTATGCCGAACTGGAGCGGGCCAGTACGCTGCCAGAGCAAACCGAACTGTTTGCCAGCCTTCGCGAGCACGCGATCAAGGAGAAGCAGCGCCTGGCGCGCAACGCCAATATGCTGAGCGATTTTTGAAAGGCTCAGGATCGCTGTATTTTTATCCAGTTTATGAGATCATGGCGGATCTGTATTCGAGCCGCAGGTTCCGAATCAGCCCATCAAACGATCCAGGATCCAAGGAGTTTCAAGACCCGTGCGCATGGTGGCCAAATACGCATCGCATTCAGAAGCAGCCGAACGGGCCGCTTTCCTGCAGGCTCATGGCATTGCAACCCATGTGTCCGACATGACCTCCATGCGTCCCAACCTGGCCCATCAGGGCCAGTATCGGGCGGGTCTTTGGGTGGTGCTGGAGGCCCAGTACGAGGATGCCCTCGGCCTGCTCGAAAACCCGGACCACGACATCCAGAACCCGCTCAGCCTCGACCAGATGCAGCATATTGAAACCAGGGGCGCGCTTGAAGCGCGCAACAGTTTGCTCAAGTGGCTGCTGGTTTCCGCCGTTGGACTGGGGCTGGTCGCGTTGCTGGTGGTCAGGCTGGGTAATGTCTGAACGCCAACCGTACGTTCAGCGACATTGGGTCGGTAACAGCTGCTCTTCAACCGTGGTCAGCTCGGCCCCGGAGTGACGGCTGAGTCGGGGGCCTTGTCCGGGGCCCAGACCGCATTGCCAGTCGGTTTGACCCTTGACATTGCCGTGCAGCGCCATGCCGATGGTGGTGCCCTGAAGACGGGCCGGCGCGCGTTCAGTGAAGGTGATTCGCAGCGTGCCATCCACAATTTCCACCAGTGCCTTGCCCTCGTTGATGCTTTGCGGCCAGTCACTCTCCAAGGCATGGTGCGAGGCCGGCACGAACCCCTGGCGCCGGGTCTGTTCAACGATGAGCTGGCGCGTCGTTGCAGTCTCGCTGATCGTGGCCGCGACCGTGGCACGGGCGACATAGTTCATGTAGGCCGGGACTGTAATCGCCGCCAGAATGCCGAGAACGGGTATCAGGAAAACCAGGCCGATCAGAATGCCGGCCCAGAGCGGAAAGCCGCCGGCCACGTAGCGCACATCGGCCGGGAGTTTGACCTCGGCGTTGCGGTTGATCACCAGGCAGTTGGCGATCAGGTCATGCAGGGCCTGTTTGCGCGCCGTAATGCCGGCCATCCAGTAGCCGAAGTAGAGCAGAAATGAGGTCAGGTAGCTGATGGCGCCAGCCAGATGTCGGCCCAACGCGTGAGCGAAACTCAAGCGCTGGCCAACGGTATCCGTCACGATGATGCCCAGCAGCATCTTGCCGGGTGTGGCCTGATGTCGTGATGCCTCGAACAGCGGATGATAGAGCAGGTACATCAGTACCACGATGAGCATTCCCATCCCGCCGACCGCGCCCATTTCGTAGTCGGCCGCAGGATCCAGGAATCCACTGCGATCATCCAGGTAGGCTGCAATTAAAATGATGGCAAAGGTCAGGAATGCACGAATGATGCCATCAACCATGTAGGCGACAAAGCGTTTCCAGAAGCCTGCGTAGAGCAGCGGGTTTTCGTGATGCGTCGGGTATACGTTTGTCATTTTCATTTTCCTCGAGTAAAAGATTCGCTGGTCTTTCAACTGGTGTCTAAAGTGAGCCGCCGGCCTTCAGGCTTCGGTACTGGCTGACCAGGGCTGCTGGCAAATCGGCCGGCGCCAGGTCAAGGTGGATGACGCCAAGCTGGCGCAAGTGGCGGGTCGCGCCCCGGCGCTGGCTGCGGTACAGGGCCGAGCCGGCCACCAGCAGCGCATCTTCAAAACGCGCGTCACGGCTGGGGAGTGCCAGCCTGTCGTGGCCGGTGATCTGTTCGCGCAGGTCAGCCAGTACGACCAGGTGACGCTTGCGCAACAGGGCCAAGGCCGGGTCGAGTTCGTCATGGTCCTCGTCGCGCAGATTGGTCAGGATGACGACCAGGCTGCGACGGGTTTGCTGATTCATCAGGCGGGTTGCCGAGACCAGGAAGTCAGGATAAGTCGGGCCGGCATGCAGATCGAACACGGTCTCCAGCAGCGCGCCGAACTGACGCTGCCCGCGACCCGGTGGCAGGTTGCGCTCGCGACCGCCGGGCGCGGCCAGGGTTTGCAGGGCGATTTCGTCACCCTGCTTCAGGGCCACGTGGGCAAGCAGCAAAAGCGCGTTCAGACACTGATCGAAGTGGCTCAAGTTGCCGTCCATGGCACGCATGCGACGCGAGCAGTCGAGCAGGAACACCACGCGCTGGTCGCGCTCTTCCTGGTAGTCCTTGGCGATCAGCTTGCGCAGCCGCGAGGTGGCGTGCCAGTCAACCTGGCGCAGGCTGTCGCCCTGGCGGTAGTCGCGCAGCTGATGAAAGTCCGAGCCGCTGCCACGACGCGGTTGCAGGTGGATCCCCATTTCTTCCAGACGGCGATCGCCTGCCAGCATGCCGTACTGAACGACCAGGTTGAAATTGGGGTAGACGCGGAAATCATCCTGGCAAGGTTCGGTTCGGCGTCGCCACCATAGTCCCAGGATACTCAGCCAGGCCAGGTGACAGCCTGGCAGGGAAAAGGCTCCCCGGGCTGTTGCGCGCGCCCGCCATTCGATGCGAGCCTGTTCGCCGGGCGCCAGCTGCAGTCGCCGCGGCATATTCTCGGTATGCACGTTGCCGGGGTAGAGCTCGTGCACCAGCAGGGTGAAACCGCGTGGTCCGTGCAAATCCAGCTCGGTGGTCAAGGTCAGCGGGCTGTCGACCGGCCAGTTGCGCGCCATTTGCCGGGACAGGCTGACCCTGGGTACGGTCTTGAACGCTTCGTGCAGATCCAGTCCCGCCATCAGTAGCAGACCGGCGCCGACCCAGTACCACAAGCTTGCCAGGATGGCCGGGGCCCCGGCCAGTTTCAGCAGTACGGCCACGGCCAGCCAGACGGCCAGCCAGAGCAACAGCCGAGGCGAGGGCTTGATCACTGGCGCGGCGCCTGCTGGGCCTCGATCACTCGAGCCAGCAGGTCGTCGCTGCGCTGGCCTTCCATCTGCATTTCCGCGCTGAGGAGAATGCGATGGCGCAGGCAGGCCGTGGCATAACGCTTGATGTCGTCAGGCACGATGAAGTCGCGCTCGTCCATCAGGGCGCTGGCCTGGGCTGCCCGCAGCAGGGCGATGCTTGCACGCGGGCCGGCCCCGATGCTGATACCCGGCCACTCGCGGGTGGCGCGCACGATGGCGACCGCGTACTCGGCCAGGGCGTCGTCAATGCGAACCTTGCGGGCAAGGGCGCGCAGGGCCAGGGCGCGCTCCGGGTCGAGCATGGGTGTGAGTGTTTCGGCCAGGCTTGCCAGGTCGTCACGCATGCCGGCCAGGTTGAGTGCAATGCGGGCCTCATCGGCAGCGCTCGGGTAGTCGATCAGTACCTTCATCAAGAAACGATCGAGCTGGGCCTCGGGCAGCAGGTAGGTGCCCTCGTGCTCGATCGGGTTCTGGGTGGCAATGACCAGGAAGGGGTCGGGCACTGGCAGTGATTTGCCTTCGATCGTCACCCGGCGCTCCTGCATTACTTCAAGCAGCGCGGCCTGGGTCTTGGCGGGTGCCCGATTGATCTCGTCGGCCAGGAGCACGTTGCAGAACACCGGGCCACGACGGAGGCGGAACTTCTCGCTCTTCATGTCGTACATGGCATGTCCGGTGATGTCGGCCGGCATCAGGTCGGGGGTGAACTGGATACGGGCAAACTGGCCACCCATGACCGTGGCCAGGCACTGGGCCAGCAGGGTCTTGGCCAGGCCGGGCACGCCCTCGATCATCAGGTGGCCACCGGCCATCATGGCCGCAATGGTCTGGTCGATGACCTCGTGCTGGCCAATGACAATCCGGTTCAACGCCGCGCTCAGTTCGGACAGTTGCTGCGCTGCCTGTGCGGTGGTTGGCGGGGCCGGGCTTGGGTTGGAGTCAGACATGGGGGTTCCTCTACAAGGCGTGCATGAGTTGTTGGTGTATCCGGACGAAGTCGACCAGCTGTTCGCGGCGGGCCAGCTGGCGCAGATCCAGGAACCAGGCCAGGGCCTCGGCAGGCTGGTTCGGACACAAGTGGGCCAGTCGGTCGAGGCGAGCGGCACGGTCGAGTCGTTTCCAGTCCGGAAAACGGCGCTGCAGTCGGTCCAGGTGGGTTTCGCGCAGGGCGGTGAGCAGTTGGCGAGCCTGGTTGTGGCGCCAGTCAAAGCGCGCGCTGGCCAACAGTTGCTCGCGCATCTGCAGGCCGGCGCGACCATCTTCCTCGATGATCGGACCCAGGCGCGGAATTCGCGACCAGATCCACACGGCCAGCAGCAGCGCGGCCAGCGTCCACAGTACGGGGGCCTGGCGCCAGAGCCAGCTCAGCAAGCCAGCGCCGGCGCTGCGCTGCTGCAGGTAGACTCTCTCAATATCGGCATCGATCAGCTTAAGGATGATGGCGGCATGATCGGCATCGAGCAGTTCCCAGTTGCCGAGCCAGCGTCGATCAGCCATCAGCGTCACCTCGCCATCATCCTGCGCATAGCGGGCAAAGATCACGTTCTCGCGTTCGCTTTGCCAGCGCGTTACTTCGGCTGGCCACGGATCGGCTTGCAGGATGGCATGGCTGCGCAGGCGCAGGCTGGTATCGGCAACAGGCCAGCGCTGGTAAAAGGGTTCGCCCGGGCGTCGAGCCTGATCCTCCTCTGACGCATCGTTCTCTGCCGAGTCGTAATCGTCGGGATCGAACCCGCTCAGGCAGAACGGGCAGCGCGAAATGCCGGCGGGGCTCAAGATGTTTTGCTCGCTGCCTGTTGCGCGCAGCGGGGCGTTGGCCAGAATGCGCCCGCCGCGCTTCAGCCAGCTCGACAGTTGCAGCGCCTCCAGCTCGCTCTGGCGGCCCAAGTCATCGTGCACGATCAGCAGGCTGTTGCGGGCCGGTAACGGGTCCAGATCCTGCAGGTGGCTCAGGGCGTGGGTCTCGAAACCGTTGGCCTCCAGCCAGCGCTGGGTCATGTGGAAGGTTTCCGTGCGCAGGGCCGGGTTGTCGGGCCAGGGTATGTGTTCATCGACGTATTCGCCGGTCAGCAGCCACCACAGTCCGGCGCCCAGCACGATCGCAATACTCAGGGTGATCCACCAGCGCTCGCGGCTGCCCGTGCTCATCGTCCGGCCTCCCGGCAGTGTTCCCGCCAGGCCTGGTGCAGGGCGGTGAACTCACCATCGGTCGGAGCCTGGTTGGCCCAGGCGGTGCGCTGCCAGGCTCGCACCAGCCGCTGCATCCAGGCCAGCGTCTCCGGCGGAACTGAACGCGACTGCAGGGTATGCAGGACTTCGCGCTCGGTGCTGGAGCCGGCTGCCTGTTCCGGCACCAGGATCTGCACAGCGCCGCGATAAAGCAGGCTCAGGGCCTGGCGCGGCTGGCCATCGGACCAGGCCGCGAGAGCGGCAGCCGGAATATCGACGGACAAGGATGCGGGTCGGTCCAGCCGATGATGTTCAGTACGGACGCTGCCGGGCGGGCGTCGGCGATCGACCAGCGCGGGCATGGCTCGGCTCCAGTTCAAGGCCAGCCAAACGCAGCCGGCCAGCAGCAGCAACACGGCGATGGCGCGCAGCAACCAGGCCAGGGCGGAGAAATCCGGCAGCGACAGGTCCCAGTCGCGGTCATTGTCGGGGCTGACCCGAACGCGTACCGTTCGGCAGAAGCTGGCATCTGGCTCAGCGTACAGTCGCCCCAGGCGTTCCTTGAGCGGATCATCATGATCCTGCAGGGCATCGATGTAGTCGCCGCGGGTGTCACAATCCAGGGCCTGGGCCACGGCCGGGTCTGCCGCGATCAGGACCAGCAGCAGGCAGAGCAGACGACACATGACATTGATGACCGTCATGGCACGGCCTCGGACGGGCTGGTCGCGCGGTCTGCCAGGCGGCGCAGGGCCGGCTCCAGGTCCCAGCACTCCAGGCGGCAGCGCTGGTTCAGGTACAGCCCGAAACCCGCGCCCACGTAAAAAGGCTCGACCAGGATGATCGTGACCGCGTAGGCGAGTGCCAGCGCGGCCCAGAGTTCATCGGCCAGGCCACCCGGGCCAATCCAGCCCGGTGCATTCAGGCCTTCCCAGACCGATGCCGGCAACAGCCAGCCGAACAGCGCGAACAGTCCGGCCATGATCACCAGCTCGAACAGCGAGGACATGAAACCAAGACCTGCGCCGCTGCTGCCGCTGCCGTGCCCCAGGGCACGAGTGCGCCGACGTCGGCTGTCGCCACTCAGACCCTCAAGCAGCCAGACGGGCAGGACAAAGCTGCGCGATGGGTGCAGGCGATAGACGGTCAGGCTGGCCAGGTGCAGCCCGGTCCACCATTGCTGGCGTTCCCGCAGCAATCGGGCCAGGCCGATGCGCTCGCCAATCAGCTCACGACCGAGCAAATGCAGTAGCGGGCGGTCTAGGCTGGGTTTCAACCACCACACCACAAGCAGCGCCAGCGGCGGCTGCCATGCAAAAGCCAGTGCCGCCAGCAGCAGCGTGGGCAGCTGGGCAAGCAGCGCCACCACTACCAGACGTGGCCAGCTCGCACGGGCCAGCTGCAGCCCCAGGTCAATCGCCTCGGCGCCAGGTCGCGGTCGCAGCTTGACCAGCTCAGCGTCCATCGTCGAGGTGACTGGCATGGCGCCCGGCAAGCAGAAAATAGGCGATGACCGCCAGCCACAATAGCGCACCGACCCCGTATTTCACCGCCACGGGTGCCGCGCTGGCCGACCAGAACGCTTCCAGTCCGGCAGCCAGCAGCAGCATGGCCATCACACCGTACAGCAGCCGCACCGCCTGCCGCGCAGCCTGGCGCAGGGCGGCCAGCCGGGACAGTCGGCCGGGCAGCAACAGGTTCAAGCCCATGCGGGCACCGGCCACGCCGGCCAGGACAATGGCCGGCAGCTCCAGCGCGCCGTGTCCGATCACGAAGCTCCAGAAACTTTCGTGCAAGCCCTCAAAGGTCAGATGCGCGGCTACTGCCCCGATCATCACGCCGTTGAACAGCAGGATCACGCCGCTGCCGATGCCGAACAGCAGTCCGCCGGCAAAGGTGCGCAAGGCCACGCCGATATTGTTCATGATGTAGAAGGCGAACATGAACACATCATCCTCTGCACCGCGACCCGAGCCGGGCTCGCGGGCGTACATCTGCTCGTACTGGGCGACCATGTCCGGGCTCAATACCCGGTAAACGAACTCCGGTGTTGAGCCGATGTACCAGAACAGCCACAGGATGGGTCCGAAAAACAGCAGCGAACACAGCGCCACCAGCCGCCACTCGGCACGCACCTGGGCCGGGAAGCGATGGCTGAAGAAGGCTGCAATATTGCCGCGCAGGGTTGCGCGCGGCTGGTACAGCCGTGCATGCCCGGCCTGAACCCAGGCCTGCAGTTGCTGGACCAGGGCCAGGCTGTAGCCCCGCGAAATTGCTACAGCCAGGTCGTTGCACAGGCGCCGATACTGGGCCGGAAAGTCAGCCGGTGGCGCGGCGGTACGACGACCGGATTGCAGGCTTGCCAGCTGGCGCTGGTAGCGTTCCCAACGCTGCTGCCGACTGGCGACGAACTGGGCCTGCTTCATGTCGCCGTGCCCTTTATCCAGCGCGCCCAGGCAAGCAGGCGCTCGGCGCTGTCGGCACCATGACTAGCGGTCAGCGGCGAGAGCAGGCTGGCCAGTTCGCCTGCCCGTTCCGGGTTGAGCTTGCCACTGCGCTCGGCAAACGACAGAATCACCTGCTGTTCATCGGGTGAAAGCGGCAGTGGCGGGGCTTCAACCCGGCCGGGTGCCAGGTCGCCGCCGTCCCCGGAGGCGTTCGTGGACGTCGCGTTGTAAACCACCAGGGTGCCGGCGGCCAGGTCGCCCAGGCGCTGGAAGCGGCGGTTGCAGAGCATGCTGACCAGCCCGGCGGCATAGGCCGCGGGCAGAAAATCGACCTGGCGCAGCAGGTTGCGAACAACGGAAGGCCCCCAGCCGACGGGCGTGCCGTCTTCGTGCAGGACGCGCAGCCCAAAGGCTTTTTTTCCGGGCGTGGCGCCGCCGGAAAGCACCTCGAACAGTACCGGGTACCACCAGTTGATGACAAACCAGGCCAGCACCAGCAAGGCCATGCCAGCAGCGCCGAGCAGGCTCAAGACCATCCCCAGGGCAATCATGATGCCGCCACGGATCAGCAGATCGATCAGCCAGGCCAGGGCGCGCGGCACGGGCCCAGCCGGATGCAGGGCCAGCTCGATCCCATCAGGCGTTTCGACCGGGTAGCGTGTGTCGATCGCGGTCGGGCCGCCGGACTGCGCGACCATGCCGGTCAGTCCGGATCTTCGCCAAGGAAGATGTCGCGGTAGCCAGCGTAGGTGGCGATCATCAGCACTGGATAGACCACCAGCCAGCCCAGCAGCAGGGGGATCATCCCGAGGATCAGGAGAAACATGCCGACCAAACCGTAGACGAGAAAGGCGGGAATATTCAGCAGGCAGGCCTTGAAGCTGAGCTTCATTGACTCGATCGGCTCGATGGCGTGAAAGACGATCAGTGCAGGGGCAAACCAGATCGCCATCAGAACCGGCACGAACAAGGCCATGTAAACCAGGAAGGCGACCGCGAAAGCCATGCCCAGGCTCGTGCCGGGATCGCCGGTGAACATCATCATCATGGACCCGCCCATGACCAATGCGGCCAGGCCAGCGATGATCATGATCACCAGCGTGCCGGCCAGGTAGAGCAGGCCGGCAATGGCCAAGGGCTTGAAATGCAGGCTGAATCCGGCGAACAGGTCTTCGAAACGCAGTTCACCCTCTTGTTGTACCCGATCCGATGCGATCATCCAGCCGCCGAAAAACAGGGGATAGGCGGCGCCGGCCAGGAAGCCGATGATGGGAATAAATCCCAGGCCCATGAAAATGGCGCCCATCACGATCAGCATGGCAATCCAGAGCCCGAAGCGGACCTTGAAAAGCCGCCATCCCTCGGCAATCCATTTGGTCCCGTTGCCCGCGGGACATCGCCGCGGCTGATCCAGCAAATCGGAACCCGGCTGGTTTTCGATAACGGGCTCAATGGCCGCTTCAGGTGGCTGAAACGGATTCTGGTTTGTGCTCATATCCCTCGTTGTCCTCTTTGTTCCCTCGAAGCGAACCAGTGCTACCGTTCTGATTGCCCCAGCGCATTATGACATTGCCGGCAGCGGGGCGGTATGTGTCGAGCCCATAACATTATTGATACACTGAAGAGAACTGGTTCATGGAGTAGGGGTGTGACGGGAACTTCGGATCTGGATATCTACGGGCGCTTTCTGGAAACAACGACCGATGCGGCGCTGTTAGTCGACGCCATTGGCACGATCATTTACGCCAACGCCCTGGCGGCACGCTTGCTCAAGACGCAATTATCGGCGCTGATCGGGCTTGCCGTGCATGACCTGGTGCCGAACGAGCACCGAGAGACGCACCGAGACCGCGTCGCCGAGTACTGGCGCCAACCCGCGCTGCGCCCCATGCGCCGGGACGAGTTTCATGCCCAGCGCCCCGACGGCAGTTGTTTTCCGGCAGACATCATGCTGGCGCCGGTCGAACTTGCCGAGGGGCCTGTCGTGCTGTGCGTGATCCGTGATCTGACCGAGCAGAAAGCGCAGGAAAAAATGCTCAAGGCAGCGCTGAAACGTGAGCAACGCCTGGCCCTGACCGATCCGCTGGTGGGCGTGGCCAACAAGCGTCATTTGCACCTGGCCCTGGAGCAGGAGGTGGCGCAGCTGCGCCGTCATGGGCGTCCTTTCACCCTGATCTACCTGGACCTGGACAACTTCAAGCCACTGAATGACAACCACGGCCATGCCGAGGGTGACCGCGTCCTAATATCGCTGGGTCAGTTTCTTCAGGCCAGTGTGCGCAAGACCGACCTCGTCGCCCGGGTCGGCGGTGACGAGTTCGTCGTGCTGATGGGCGAAACAGCGGCCGACGCCGCCCGGGTTCGAGTGCCCGGTTTCCATGCCTCGGTGACCCGTTTCCTTGAGGACATGCCCTGGCCCTTGACGGTATCGGTCGGTGCCGTCGTCTTTGCCAGCCCGCCCGACTCGATCGAGGCGTCGATCAGTCAGGCAGACGCGTTGATGCTGAGGGTCAAGCGCGGCGGTCGCAACGGTTGCCTGGCGCACTACGGTGATTCGGACGCCGAGGCTGAATCCTGCGACCTTGGCGAGTCGGAGAAAATTACAGTTTTACCTTGATCCGTCGAACGATCTCGCGAGCGCGTTCGCGGGCCTGTTCCAGGTCTTTTCCCCGGGCCAGGCCAACACCCATGCGGCGCTTGCCTTCCACTACCGGCTTGCCGAACAGGCGCAACTCACTTTGATGCACGGCCAGGGCCTGGTCCAGGCCCTCGAACTGCACCCGCTCCGAATGACCCTCGACCAGCAAGGCGCAGGATGCGCTGGGGCCATGCGATTCAATGACTGGAATCGGCAGGCCAAGAATGGCGCGGGCATGCAGGGCAAATTCCGACAAGTGCTGGGATACCAGGGTCACCAACCCGGTATCGTGCGGGCGCGGCGAGACTTCGCTGAACCAGACCTCATCGCCCTTGATGAACAGCTCCACGCCAAACAGCCCGAAACCGCCCAGCGCACCGGTCACCTCGCCGGCAATGCGCTCGGCTTCCATCCGCGCCATCTCGCTCATCGGCTGCGGCTGCCAGGATTCGCGGTAGTCACCGTCAACCTGGGTATGGCCGATCGGCGCGCAAAACGTGGTGCCGCCGGCGTGGCGAACGGTCAGCAGCGTGATCTCGTACTCGAAATCGACAAAGCCCTCGACAATCACCCGCCCTTCGCCGGCCCGGCCGCCTGACTGGGCATAGTCCCAGGCCTTGCCGATATCGGCCTTGCGTTTGAGCAGGCTCTGGCCCTTGCCCGAGGAGGACATGACCGGCTTGACCACGCAGGGCAGGCCGACCTCGGCGACGGCCTGTTCAAATGCTTCACGGCTTTCGGCGAAGCGGTAGCTGGAAGTCGGCAGCTCAAGCTCTTCGGCAGCCAGGCGG
Source organism: Wenzhouxiangella sp. (assembly GCA_007694055.1). Taxonomy (GTDB): domain Bacteria; phylum Pseudomonadota; class Gammaproteobacteria; order Xanthomonadales; family Wenzhouxiangellaceae; genus Wenzhouxiangella. The sequence continues at coordinate 12,399 of RECK01000224.1, read as the reverse complement.
CGAATGCCTTCGCGGTTCATGGTCAGGTGCGCGGCGCGCGCGGTGGGTACGACCGTGTAGTGCTCGGCTTCCAGCAGTTTGAGCATGTCGGTCGCGATGGCCTCGATTTCCGGCACGATCAGGTGCGGGCGTTCCAGTTCGACCAGGCCATGCAGGGCCTGGCCGTCAAGCATGTTGATCACGTGCGAACGATGCGCCACCTGCATGGCCGGCGCATCGCGGTAGCGATCCACGGCAATGACCTCGCAGCCCAGCCGCTGCAGCTCAATGGCCACTTCCTTGCCCAGTTCCCCGCTGCCGAGCAGCATGACCCGTCGGGCCGTCGGTGACAGTGGTGTTCCGATAGTGGTCATGGGCGGTTTCCGCAGTCGAGGTTTCGTCTGCAAGTCTACCCATAAAGCCTGGGAGCGGCCAGCATGGCCACCGACTTCAGCCGGCAGACGTCCGACTCCAGTGTGCCCCGTCACTCCGGCCGGCGCAGGGCGCGCAGGCCGAAGCGGGCTCGAACGTCAGGGCTATTTTCCTGAAGCCTTCGGCAGGGACCGTATCATCTTCAGGCTGGCCCGTTGCTTCCCCGGCGACAAACTCGCATGTGGGACAGGTTTTCGGGACAAGCTAGCGATCATCCTCGAACCGGTCCCGGAACAGTTCATCGTCAAGTTGCAGCAGCTCGGCGGACAGCGGCACCGAGTGCGTGTTGTTGCTGGCGCCGCTGGTTCCGATGAGCAGCGAGGCGGAATGTTCTCCCAGCTCGGTGGTGATCAGGTTGATTTCGATCTGGCAGCTTTGTCCGTCGGTCAGGCTCTGGTTCGTGCAGTTTTCGCTGCCGATTTCAAAGGCCGTGTCGGAAGGCGGCAGGGCCAGGGCTTCGATCGTCATCGCCGAACCCTGATCGCTTGTATTGCTCAGGGTCAGTGTCTGGCCCGCCGGTACACTCGCCGGGTCGAGCAGGCCAAAATCGATCTGCGCAGGGGTTGCTTCGAACTGTGCAGTGGCATTGACCAGTACCGTGCCGTGGGAAATGGCCAGGGTATCGGCAGCCCACGTGTCTGCGTTTGCTGTACTTACGCCAGCTTCGGTTAGCGCCACGATGGATTCCGTGCCAGGTGATGGTTCGGGCCGAATGGACAGGCGCAGGTCGAACAGTGGGCCGGCGGGTATCGGTTGCAGATCGGCAGTTAGCGCAATCACCCTGAGCACGTTGGCCGCAATGTCATTGCAGGAAACGTCAAGATTCGGTGTTGTGCCAACCAGGTCGATAAAGCTGCAGGCTGTGCCACCGCTTCGCAGTTCCAGAACATCGGGATCGAGCACCGCGTCGAATTGCAGCGCCGCTGCGTTGATGGGGTTGGTTGCCAGCGTGAATGGCAGGGTGATATTGCTGCCGGCAATGCCGCTGGCATGGCCCAGCACCAGGGAGGCTGCCGGCATGATCTTGAAGGTTTCTGTCTCAACGACGAAGTTATCGTTATTGCTGGTTGCGACCAGGGTATAGTCTTCGCCAATCGCGTCCACGTTGAGCCCGCCGAACGGCACCAGGCCGTCGAGCACGGGCCAGATCAGGTTCGGTTGCAGGGTGGCACCGGTTCCGCCGGGGTCTGCGCCCATGGCCAGCAGGAATTCGCGCGTGGGCCCGCTGACTATGCGCAGGCCCTCATCATCCAGGATTTCGATGGTTGGGTTGGGGCTCATCAGCTCTCCGATTACGGTATCGGAAGGCTGAACCACGAAACTGGCATTCGACTCCAGCTGGAATCGCAGGCGGCCCCAGCCGTGCTGGAAGTCATGGCCGGGCAGGCCCAGGTCATTGCTGCCGGTAACGGCAATTTCCTTCAGACGCTCGACGATCTGCGCGGCGGGGAAAAACATGAAGCTGCTGTGCCGGTGCCATAGCAGCGCGGCCATGCCGGCCGCATGGGGCGCCGCCGCCGATGTGCCCCCGAAAGTGGAAATGCTGGTGGTGGTCACGGGACTGAAGGTTGCCAGGCTGGGCTGCGGGTGCTCTTCGCCCGTGGGGACGCCTCCGCCGGGTGCCAGGATCGGACCTTCGGAGCTCAGGAAAGCCTGGTTCCCATCGGTGGAAATGGCGGCAATGGAGAGCACGCCGATGGCGTCTCCCGGGTAGGTCAGCGAGCTGGCCTCGACGCGATACTCCAGCGGGGCTTCGGCAAAGAAGCGAAAGTTGTGGTTGCCGTTGGCCGATTGGCGGTAGATGCGCCAACCATAGCCGGCCTGGTCGTTGCCCGGGCAGGCGTTCCAGCCCGAGTCGGTGTGGGTCGTGTGCGTGATCCACTCCTGGGGAGTCTGGCCAGCGCCTCCATTCTGCGGACGATCAGACAGCGCTACCCGGGTGATCTCGTTGCTGCCGTCTACCCGGTACAGGCCCAGCGCGTAGTCATTGTTGACATCGGTCCAGTCGTTCCAGGAAATTTCTGCCGAAATCGGGGTCCCATTGGGAATGCAGAAAATGGCGCCAGGCGCGTTTGCCATGAAGTTCAGCGTGACGTCATTGGTCCACTCATGGGCATCTTCGAAATCAGCATCGCCAATATCCAGCCCGGAGTAGAGGCCGCCCCAGTGGCGCTCACGGCTATTGCCGCCGGAAGTGATCACGATCCGGCCGTTGGCCACGGCATCCAGCTTGGCTTCCGCGACCGATCCGGGCAGCGCCGATCCGTCGCCGATGCCGTCTTGCGGCGAACTCAGGGAAGCCGTCATGATGTGAGCCCCGGCGCTTGTGGCCATCTGGGTGGCATTGATCCAGTCAGCGGCCGTGGCCACGTCGTAGGCGATGAAGTTCGCGCCAGGTGCCAGGTCATAAGCGATCTCGAGCACGGCATTGCCATGCTCGCGATTGCAACTGCCGAATGCCGTGCCGCACACCATACCAACCTTGACCATGTCGAGCTGGCTGTCGGCTGGCCAGTCACCGCTTTGCTGCAAGGCTGCCACCTGGCCATCGTTGTTGGCGAAGCGGTCGAACACGGCGATCGTGAAACCGAATCCGTTCAACCCCGCATCATGCCAGGGAGCGACCTGGCCGGCGGCGAGGCCTTCCGTGGTCGTGCCGCTGCCGTCGAGCTGCACCAGTCGCGCGGCGCGAACCTCGACCACGCCCGGCAGGCGCGCGATGTCCGGCAGTGCATGCACGGGCAGCCAGGCCTCCAACCAGTTGCCCTGGCTGATGTCATGCGTGATGGCGGCTCCGAGCTGGCGCAGGTCGGATTTCACCCACTGCCGGGAGTCTGCCGCGTAGACGACTTCGGTCAGCAGCCGGTCGCCATCGACCAGTTCCCTGGCCAGGCTGAGATAGCCATCCAACCGGCTCCGACCGGACTGGTGGTCCTGCCAGGCATGCAAAAGCGGCTGATCAATGGTCAGCTGCCAGTCCTGCGCAGTCCGTGGTGCGACATCCATGGATGGCTGCCGGCTGAGCGCCTCGGCCGTAGCGCGGTCGATATTGGCTACCGGCCACTTGTCGGCGTCGGAGGCTGCAGCACAGAGCCCGGCCAGCAAAAATATGGACGCCGCAGCGATGAAGTTGAAAACCAATCTCACAAACACGAAACCTCCGGCTCACTCGGTCAACGAATGCGTACAGGCTGCTGAGCATCTGCCTGGCCAGCCAGGCGGCCCAGTTCCTCCTGACACATAGTTACGAAATTGAGTGGGAAGAGGCGACAGTGGGCACTCGATACATGGCCGCGCTACCCGAAAGCGAATGGCGTTCTGGCGCTGGAAGCCTCGCTGAAAAAAGAGAGGAAATGTTCGCAGCGCTGGACATGCTATTAGTCGGCTTTTGATGCAAGTAGCCATGCTGCTCGGCGGCGTCCTGCAGCGTCTTCAACCAAAGCCTTCCCCCCTGACCTTGCGCCACGGCATTGGCGCCGCACTTGATCCCTTGTGCGTAGCGGCCCGGTTGTTCGTCCGGAACTCGCCGAAAGCCTGGAGAATCACCGGAATCGATCCTGAAAAATGACATCGACCGTGATCCAGGCCTGGGCCTGGTTGTCTTCCGGCACCAGGTCGAGCAAGTGGTGGGGCGGGCCTGCTTCAAGGCTTGCGGTCATCATGGCGTCCACCTGTGCCGGCAGGGCGTCGGGTAGTACCGTGCTGATCACGAAATCCAGTCCGCCACCAACCGGCAGCGCCAGTTCGGCGGGCAGCGACCCGAGGCCATGATCTTCCGGGCAGTCGCTGCCAGGCAGGGCCAGGCACACCCAGCTGGTGGATTCGGCCGGCGGCGAGAGCTGCCAGTCCGGGATGATCAGCGTGGCTGGGTCCGGGCCGAGGTTGCGCAGTTCGACCAGCCATTCGACCGTCTCGCCGGCGTTGGCCACTGGCTGCAACGGCTCCAGTGTCACCGTGACATCGACCAGATTGGCGACCTGAAGAAGCTGCGCCGAAGAGCTGCTGGGCGCATCCATGTCCGAGCCCTGGTAGGCGGCCACCAGGCTGCGCTGGCCGGGGTTGACGAAAGCGATCTGGCACTCGAAAACCAATGCCGAGCCGATCGACGACGGCTGATCGGCCAGGCAGCTTTCGCCACTGCTGGCCGTGATCAGGACTTCACTGCCTTCGGGAACGCTGTCGGCCACACTGACTGTCACCACCAGATTGACCGTCTGGTTCGGTTGCGCCGGGGACGGATCGACCTGCAGGGTGGTGGTGCTGATGCGGGCAAAGCGGGCGTCAACCGTGCAGTCGGCGACCACCGGGCTGGTGGTGAATGTGGTGCCGACCAGTTGTCCGCCGCAGCTGCCCTGCACCCCCAGCAGCACATGTCCTTCATCGGCGCTCAACTCGAAACTGGTCGTTTCGTTCAACTCCACCCATTGTGGCTGGTCGGGGTCGATGCTGCCGCCCGCTGAGGCCAATGGGGTGACCGCAAAGCCGCTCAGTTGGCAGTTGACCTGGACACCGGTGATGTTCGAGCCGGCAATCAGGCCGCTGCCCAGGCTCACCGAACACAGCTGCTCGGGTCCGCTGGGCTGGGTCAGCACGCTGACCGCATAGGCGCTGCCATCGGGCAGGGAGGTAGCGAATGTGAATGAGCCATCAGCCGATATGGCCAGATCATCGTCGCCATTGTTCTGCAGCACCAACCCGTCGCCCAGCAAGCCGGAAACCGTTCCGCCTACCGTGTAGGTATCGGTGATGCAGGTGACCAGGATGTTGTCGATATCGGCACCGTCGATCACCCCGCTGGCGCCGCTGATCCCGCAGTTCTGGCTGGGTTGGCCGGGCTGGGTCATTACGCTGACGGCATAGCTGGCCCCGTCGGGCAGCAGGGTCGGGAAAGTGAACTCGCCGTTGGCCTCGATCTCCAGCACTTCATCGCCGTTGATACGCAGGGTCAGACCGCTGCCTGCCAGGCCGGCTACCTGGCCACCGACGGCAAAGAAGGCGCTGCTGCACTGAACCAGTACATTGTCCACATCGGAGCCGGCAATCATGCCTTCGCCGTTGCTGACCTGGCAGAACTGAACCGGGTCTTCGGGTTGACTGAACACGGTGACCGCGTAGGCACTGCCATCGGTCAACTCGGTCGGAAACTGGAACGTGCCGTCGGCCAGGATGGCCAGCGGGTCGGCGTCATTGTTGGTCAGCACCAGGCCGCTGCCCTGCAGGCCGCTGACTTCTCCGCCGACCGTATAAGTGAACTCGGTCAGCACCCGGTGGACGACCTGCTGCAGGCTGCTGTCGCCGTCCTCGAAGTCGAGTGACTGGCCGAAGAAGGCGACCAGTTCACGCTGGCCGGGCGTATTGAACTCGATCTGGCAGGCAAACTGGGCGACCCCGGCCGAGACCCCCGGTGGCCCCGGGTCGGTGCAACTTTCGCCGGAGGAGGCCTGAACCACGACTTCGCCGTCGATCGGCCAGCTTCCAGCGACCGGGTCACTGACCTCGACGCTGACCAGGACACTGTCGTCGACCAGCGAAGGGCTGGGCGACAGGCCACTGATGACCACCAGCGGCGGTTCGGGCGGTGAGACCGTCAGGTAGCGGCCCAGGCTGTTGAAGCTGCAGCAGCCGCCCCAGACCAGCATCTCATCACCGGTCCAGGCCGCAGCATGTTGGTAGCGCGCCCCCGGCGCTCCCTGCGTGCTGGTCGCTGTCCAGGTATTGGCTGTCGGATCATAGCGACCGCCGCTGTTGAGCGCGCTGGTGCGAAAGCCCCCCCAGATGATCATTTCCTCGCCGGTCCATACTGCCGTGTGCTGGCCGCGACCCAGTGGTACGCCACCCGTCGCGGTTGCCGTCCAGCTGTTGCTGACCGGGTCGTAGCGTCCACCGGTAAAGATCGTGGTGCCGCCGCCCCAGATGATCATTTCCTCGCCCGTCCATATGGCGGTGTGATTTCGACGGGCGCTGGGCGCCCCGCTCAGGGTGACCGGTGTCCAGCTGTTGGTGGCGGGGTTGTAGCGGCTGCCGGTGTCGAGCACGGCGTTGCGCCAGCCGCCCCAGATGATCATTTCCGTGCCGGTCCAGATCGCGGTATGCGTCTCGCGTGGGTCGGCGGCAAGATCATTGCTGACCGGCAGCCAGCTATCGCTTGCCGGATGGTAACGGGCGCCGTCGCCAAGAAAATCGCCGCCTCGTCCACCCCAGATGATCATCTCCTCGCCGCTCCAGACGGCAGAATGTCCAAAACGCGCTTCCGGGGCCCCGGTTTCGGGCAGCAAAACCCATTGCTCGGTGGCCAGATTCAGGCGAGCACCATCATCGGTACGAGTACTTGTGGTTGAGCCGGTCAGCCCACCCCAGACCATCAGCTCGCTGCCGGTCCATACGGCGCTCATCGACTCCCGGCCTGCCAACTCGGGGATGGCCGGCAATGCACGCCAGCTGTCGGTGGCCGCCTCCCATGCCCCGCCGTCGTTGTAGCGCGAGTTTCCAGCAGAGCCACCCCAGACCAGCCATTCGTTACCGGTCCAGACGCCGGCGAATTTCGACCGCCTGGACGGCGCACCGCTGCCTCCGGTAGCCACCCACTGATCCAGCAAGGGGTTGTAGCGTGCGCCCGAGTCCAGATGGCCGAAGCCGCCCCAGACGATCATCTCTTCGCCGGTCCAGATCACGCTCTGACCACTGGCCTCTTCGGGTGTCGAGTCGGTCGAGGTTGGCAGCCAGCTGTCTGTGGCAGGATCGTAGCGAGCGCCGGTAATGCCACCGCCCCAGCCACTCCAGATGACCATGACCTGTCCTGTCCAGACCGTCAGCGGGGAGGAGCGCGCGCTGGGTGCGTCGGCCTGCGTGGTGTCGGTCCAGCTGTCGGTTGCGGGATCGTAACGGCCGCCAGTATTGAGCCTTGCGCCGCCCCAGCCGCCCCAGACCAGCATCTGATCATCCGCCCACACCGCGGCGTGCTGGGCGCGCGCCGAGGGCGCCCCGGCTTCGCCAATTGCCGTCCAGGTATCACTGGCCGGGTCGTAGCGACTGCCGCTGGACAATTGAACCGTGCTGCTGACCTGGCCACCCCAGACCAGCATTTCGGTGCCGGTCCAGACCGCCGAGTGACTGGTCCGTGCCTCCGGGGCGTCAACCATACTGGTCGCGGTCCAGGTGTTGGCGACCGGATCATAACGTCCGCCAGTGTCAAGTGATCCATTGAAGGTGCCGCCCCAGACGATCATCTCGCTGCCGGTCCACACCGCCGTCGCGCTTTCGCGCTGTTGGGGCGCATCGATCAGGCTGGTGCTGGTCCAGGTATCGCTGAGTGGGTCATAGCGCCCACCGCTGCTCAGACGGGTGCCGTTGGTGCCGCCCCAGACCACCATGCGATCACCCGTCCACACGGCAACATGACCTGCCCGGGGAATGGGTGCGCCGCGACGGCTGATGCCGCTCCAGCTGTCCGTGGCCGGGTCGTAGCGCGCACCACTGTCCAGGTAGCTGCTCGCCTGGCCACCCCAGATGATCATCTCGCTGCCGGTCCAAACGGCCGTGTGCCGGCTTCGTCCTTCCGGATGTTCCTGGATCAACCAGGCGCCCGGGTCGTTGGTACTGCGTGCATCCAGCAACCCGATCTCGATACGAAAGTCTCCCTGCAAAGGCTGATCGATGACCGGCCACTGAATGGCCGAGTCTTGCCACCACTGGTCGAAAGACTGCTTGGCCTAGGCCCTTTCGGGCACGGGTTGGCCGGCTTCATCGATGACCTGTTCATGATCAAGAACGAAATGCGTGTCGGTTTCACGCAGGCGCCGATCCGAGACAATCTCGGCCTGAATGCTGTCCAGCAACGCACCATGCCAGCGCTGATCGCGCGCGTAGGCATTGCGCAGGCGGCGCTCGACCAGTAGCGGACGGGCCAGGCATTCGGCGACCCGTCGCGGGTCGTGATCGAGCGCGACAAGCAAGTCAGCCAGCGCCGCGGGCGCCCGGCTGGCCCGCAAGATGCGATTGATCTCAGCTTGCACCGCCTCGGCCTCGATCCTCACGCCATAAAGCTCACGCAGGGCCAACTCCATCTGCAGGCTGCGCTCGACCCGGGCCTGAATGACCTCATCGCTCAGAATCGCCCGCCTTGCCGGCTTGGGTTTCGGATTGTCGACAGGCCAGATCCGAGCCTGCCAGCGCACATCCTCCAGTGCAATATGACAGGCCAGGCGCTGCTCGGCCCTGAACGGCTCGTCCGCTGCCAGCGGGGCAGCACTGACCACCAGCATAGCGATCAAGGCAGCTTTGGCCAGGTGCATCGCGGGCCGCGCTGTTGACGGGGTGGGCGCAGTCAATGGCCAGAGCCGGCCCAGAAGATAAGTCGGATCGAACCGCATTGCAGTCTCCAGAGAGCAGAAAGGAACTGACATGCAGTGTGTTCGGCCGAGTGTCGGAAGACTTTCAAGAAGTCTCTCGGAATTCTCAAATTTTCCTCATCAGCAAGTTCCGTTTCGATGCTGAACTCTGAGGATCGATTTCGGCGTTATAGCTTATGGAACCGTTGCCGAGGAGATTCCCATGCGTTTGTCATTCTTGTTCCTGACCGGGCTGTTGGTGGCCGCCGCGGCCAACGCCGAACAACGCGTCTTGCCGATCATCGATATGCACCTGCATGCCTTTCCCGTAGCTCCGCCCGGCGGCGGCCCGACGGCTTGTGTGCCGGTGACCAGTCTGCCGACCTGGGACCAACGGCGACCGTATGCCGAGCAGATGTTTGCCCACATGGCCGGGACGCCTTGCCTGGGTCAGCAAGCGCCTGCTGCTGGGAGTAGCGAAGAGCTGATGCAGGCCTCGCTGGCGGTGCTTGAACGCCGGAATATCTTTGCCGTGACCAGCGGCCCGGTGCCTGTCGTCGATCTTTGGCGCGCGCAGGCACCTGCGCGCATCATTCCGGCCGTGATGTTCGGTCTCGATGGCTTCGGGCCGCCGGCGACACCGGATGAAATCCGGGCCTGGCACGCCGAAGGGCGCATCCAGGTGATGGGTGAGATCCTGACCCAGTACGAAGGCATCGCGCCGGAAGATGAGCGGCTTGCACCTTACTGGGCCCTGGCTGAAGAGCTCGAAATTCCGGTCGCATTGCACGTCGGTACTGGGCCGCCGGGTGCGATTTATCTCGACAGCCCGAACAACCGGCTTGACCTGAGCAGCGCCATGACGCTGGATCCCGTGCTTCGGCGCCACCCCCGACTTCGAATCTACCTGATGCATGCCGGCTACCCGATGCTCGATGATCTGCTCACCCTGATGTACGGACATCCTCAGGTATATGTTGACGTGGGCGCCATCGCCTTCGGCGTGCCGCGCGCGCACTTTTACCGCTATTTGGAGACCATGGTCGAGGCAGGCCTTGGTGAGCGGGTGATGTTCGGTTCGGACCAGATGTACTGGCCGGGCTTGATCGAGATTGCCCTGCGCGCGATCGAGGATGCGCCGTTTTTGAGTGAAGACCAGAAGCGTGACATTCTCTATCACAACGCCGCCCGTTTTCTGCGCCTGGACGAAGCCGAAATCGCCCGACATCATGCAAGCGCAGGTCAGTGAACAGCCTGTCCATGGCGTGATCCGGCGCGCAGGGCCCTGTCCCGGCAGATGCCGGGACCTCGCCCCGCCCGACAGGCCCTGTCATGACGGTATTGCCGCTTTCGTGTGAGCGAATGAAGCGATACCGTCTGGACGGATCAGGCCGTACCCGATGCAGCAGACCGAGAGTGTGGCAAAAGCGAGGCCTGCCGTGCCCACCTTCCTGTCAACGGTGAGTGGTGCTGCCTGCTGGCGCGCCAGCAGGCGGCACCACTCGCCGCCAGCCACCGGATTCCGGTCTTGCCTGGTGTGGACAAGCTACTGAGAGATCACAGCGAGTGGGCCACGCCGATGGTTGCGGCTGTCCAGGAATCTCGGTCCTCGAATTTCCCTCGAATTTCACGCTGGAGTTTCCCTTTCGAGATTGGTTTCATGAGCTGAAAGACGGCCCGCTGGCATGAATCTGGCCCGACTTGCGTAAAGAAGGGTGTAACCAAACCCAGAAGGCCTTTAGAACCATGACCAACAGATCAGGGTTGGCACAGCTTTGCGTCGCCACACTATTTGCTTTGTTTTTTTCCCTTTCGGCTGAAGCACAGACCACGACCATCGAAGTCAATTCTCTCGGTGATGCAGCCAAGTCGCCGCTCGCCGACCCCGGGGTGTGCTGGACCGGAAATTTTGTGTCCGGTACAGCGGAATGCACCCTGCGGGCGGCGATCCAGGCGGCCAATGAGCGCAGCGGTCAGATCAATATCCAGTTTTCGAACATTCCGAACAGTACCGGCAGCTATTCTTCAATCACCATTGGAAGTGCCCTGCCGACCATCACCAGCCGGGTCGAGATTCGCGGACAGACCCATCCCGATTGGATTGCGGGCCTCACCAACGTCAATGTCCGGGGCTCATCTTCCGGGGTTATCCAGAACTACGACGGCCTGACCTTCGGTGCCGGCAGCAACGGTTCTCGCGTGGAAAGTATTGGTATCAACCTGTTCAACGATGCCATTGTCATTGATGGGGCGGACAATATCACCATCACCAACAGCATCATCGGTGGTGCGCGGGCCGGTGGGTTTATTACCTCTGGCAATGGACGCGATGGCATTCGCCTGCTGGGCGCCAATCAGACGCTGATCAGCAACTCCCTGATTCGCGGCAACGGCCGTCATGGCGTCTGGATCAGCAATGGTTCATCCAGCAACGCCATCTTTAACAACCGATTCGGGGTTCGTCCCTGGGGTTCGACTTTCGCGCCCTTCGAGGACTCGGCCAACGGCGGTGTCGGCATTCTGGTCGCGGCCAATGCCGGTGAGGGCAACCAGCTGGGCAGTTTTACCGGCAACTACATGGCCAATAATGCCGATGGTGCCATTCGCATCTTTGCCGATGGTCAACTCGTGGTCAATAACCGGATCGGTGTGCCGCCCGCCGAAGGTGTTGCAGCCGACTTCACCGCCGCAGATTACGCCAACGGCGGCTTGGCCGCTATTGCGGTCTGGTCCAGCGATAATCAGATCGGCACTGGAACAACGACAGGCAACATCATCGGCAATGCCGATCAGGCCGGGGTGCTGCTCGGCCTGGTCAGCCCATTCAACGTGTCAGCCAACAACAATCAGGTGGTGGGTAACCGGATCGGCCTGGATGGCGACGGTCAGCCATTTGGCCTGTCAGAAGGGGTCGATGTTCTCCAGGGCAGCGGTAATACCATCCGCAATAACATCATCGCCAACAATGAACGGGGCATCCGCACGCGTTCGACCAGCAGCGGCACCGGCATTCGCAGCAATCAGATCCTGGACAATGCCAGCGAAGGCATTTTCATCGTCGGCGGCGCCACGGTGGGCGGCGAGACCATGACTACGGCCAACGTCATCGGCGGCAGTGCTCGCGGCGTGTTCGTCAGCGTTTCGAATGGTACGGCGATCATTCGCAACAACTATATCGGCACCAATGCTGCTGCCGAGGATCTGGGTAATTCAACAGGCATCCAGATCCAGAACAACGGTCCTTTCGTCGATATCGGCCAGCCCGGGCGGGGCAACGTGATCGGTCACAACTCCGGTGCCGGCATTTTCCTGGCATCGGGCGCCAACGATGTCTGGGTTCAGTCCAATTACATCGGTATCCATCCGGATGGCACGCCCATTGGCAACAACAATGGCATCACAATCTCCGGCACGCAGGATGCCTTTGAGAATCGGATTGGCTATCGAGTGAGCGATGACATCGAGCCTTTGCCATTTTTCAGTTCACCGGTTGCCGGTCAGCGGGGCAACCTGATTGCCCACAACAACTCGCGCGGTGTTTGGGTCACCGGGGGTGACGACGCCATCCTGAACTCCATCCGAGGCAACCGGTTTTTCGCCAACGGTGGCCGCGACATTGACCTGGGTATGAGCACAACCGTCCCGGGCGGCGGCGATACCG
>RECK01000033.1 GCA_007694055.1 Wenzhouxiangella sp. | reverse complement strand
GAAATACCTACGGTATTCGTTACTCGCGCTTTGCGGCACATGTCCGCAAAACGCTTGATTTCGGTCCGAGATTTCCGAATAGTCTCGCCTGCAGGCAACGCCCCTGCCCCGGCTGCATTATCATCGCGGGCAAACCCGGCTGGAATCGCTGATGAATCACCTCGCCAAACTGCTGACCCTCACGGCGACAATCGCCCTGATCATGCTCCTGATCGCAGGCCCCGGAACTCGCATGGAGTGGTGGGATTTCCGCTTCGGGTTCACCCTGATGCGCTGGGCGGTCTACCTGGGTGCCGGCAGCGCGGTCGCGGCCTTGATCCTGGTGCTGATTCCGCGCGCACGCCGTGGGCAGGCCAGCCGTCTGGGGGTCGTGATTGCGCTTGGCGCGGTCGTGGCCGCGGTACCGGCCTGGCAGCTGATGCAGGTGCGCAGCCTGCCGATGATCCACGACATCACCACCGACTTCGTCGACCCACCGGCCTTCGAAGCCATTCTGCCGCTGCGCGTCGATGCGCCCAACCCGCCCGAATATGAAGGCGAGGAGATCGCGCGCCAGCAGCGCGAGGCCTATCCGGACATCCAGCCGCTGTTGACCAGCACCCATCCGGCCATCGCCTTCGAACACGCGCTGGAGACCGCGGAGAGCCTGGGCTGGGACATCGTTGCCGCCAATCCAGAACGCGGCATCATCGAGGCCACCGACACCACGTTCTGGTTCGGCTTCCAGGACGATGTGGTCATCCGCATCCTGGCCGAGCCCGACGGCAGCCGGGTCGATATACGCTCGAAATCCCGCGTCGGCTTGAGTGATGTCGGCGCCAACGCCAACCGCATTCGCCGCTTCAAGGAACGGCTGGACGAGCGGCTGTACTGGTCCAACTGATCGGCTCCAAGCCAAAGCGCGCTTCGACCAGATGGCCTGAAGAAACGCTGACTTACAGCTGCTCGAACGACGGCCTATGCACCCCACGAACCGGGCCCCTGCCAAGGAACGCAACGCCAAGTCGCGCCAGCACAGTGGTTCCCGAAGGGCTGCTGGAGGAGCGGCTCTTCCGGTCCGGGATGCGACTCAAACCAGGATGAGCAAACCGAACAGAACAAGACCAGCCAACAGCGCAGACACCAGAACCGGCCGTAGTGTTCTGGCCATGACCTCACCATCCCGACCAGACATCCCGACCGTAGCAGCGCCAGCAATGATATTGTGCGGCGCGATCGCATTGCCAATCGCCGCGCCGACGTTCTGAGCCGCGGCCATGGCCGGCAGCGGGAGATCCAGGGCCCGGGCGGTGGCTGCCTGAAATTCGCTGAACAGGACGTTGGACGCCGTGGCCGATCCGGTGACAAAAGTCCCCAGCACCCCGACCATGGGCGCAAACAGGGGCCATAACATCCCCAACCCGGCGACCGCGGTTGCCACCTGGCCGATCAGGCCGCTGTGCACCATGAGCCGTGCCAGCATCAGCATCACCAGCAAGGCCAGGGCTACCGGCGCCAGCTTGCCGATGGCCGCTTGCACGGACGGCTTGAGCGTCGAACTGCGCCCGCCCAAAAGCGCTGCGAGCAGCACACTGCTGATCAGCAGGGTACCAGGATGATAAAGAGGCGCCAATCCGCCGCTGTATCCTCGCCAGGTCCATCCCAGCCACAGCGCAGACAGCGCTTCCTGAAGCGGTGACACCAGTCGTGTCAGCAGCACCAGGCCAAGCACCAGCAGATAAGGTGCCAGATCGGCAAGCTGCCAACTGCTGGCTGTTCCGTGTTGACGCACCAGCAACACGAACACCACACCGCCAACCAGCGCCCCGCCCAGACTCGGCAGTTCCGGCCCGACGAACCAGCCCAGCAGGGCTGCAGGGAACCAGAAACAAGCGGCTGCGCTTGCCGCCAGCTTGATCCGGGCGCCGGTCAGCGGCTCGTCACTGGCAAGACGCACCAGGGCCAGTGCCAGAAAAAATATCGGCAGGGCATGCAGCAGCATGGTCATGCCGGCCAGGGCCTGAGGCGACAGACCCAGCAACTCGATCTGGGTCAAGGCCGGCGTACCCACCGCGCCGAAAGACACCGCACCGACGTGACCCAAAAGCGCCAGAACAACAGCTCTGAGCGGCGCAAAGCCCAAGCCCACCAGCAAAGGTGCAGCCAGCGCTACAGGTGTACCAAAACCGGCTGCCCCCTCCATGAACAACCCGAAAAACCAGGCGACCAGCAACGTCTGCACGACCCGATCATCGCTGATTTCGGACAGGGCCTGGCGCAGGCGGTCCAGGGCCCCAACCCTCGATTGAAACTCGAAGATAACCAGCGCCGGCAGAATGATCCAAAGGATCACGGCCGCTGAGCTAAGCGCTTCGAGCGTAACGCCGGCCAACATCGACGCAGCCGGCTGCTCGAAACCGGCGGGAAGCCAGAGCAGCGCGACCGCAACGGCGAAACCAAGCGCACCGGCCGACAGTGCACGCCAGCGCAGCACTGCCATGGCCAGCAGCACAGCTGCAATCGGCAAACCCGCCAGGGCGGAGTTCATGATCGCTTCGGCTCAGCCCGGACTATTCATGACCCAACCGTCGCGAGACGGTTCCAGGCCATGAAGATGTGGGGTTTCGCGACCGAGCACACCGGAGGCGTACTCACCTGTACGGTGAGGATGGGCGACCGAGCGAAACGCCGCAGATTCGGGGCCTGGGAGTGTCGCAGTAGGTTGGGTCATGAATAGTCCGGGCTCAGTCAGGCAGGCTGACCGGGTGCAGCGGTACACCATTTTGCGCAAAGCTGGTGATGTTGCCGATCGTGACCTCGGCAATCGCCCGCAGGGCCTCGGTGGTAAAAAAACCCTGATGGCCGGTGATCAGCACATTCGGGAAGGTCAACAGGCGGGCAAAGACATCGTCAGGAATGTAACTGGCCGACAAGTCCTTGAAAAACAGCTCACTCTCCTCCTCGTAAACATCCAGACCCAGCGCCCCGATCTTGCCGGTTTTCAGACCACGGATCACGGCCTGGGTATCGACCACGGCGCCACGCGAGGTGTTGATCAGCATGACCCCCGGCTTCATGCGTTCGATAGCTGCATCGTCGATCAAGTGATAAGTGTCCGGCACCAGCGGGCATTGCAGGCTGATGATGTCGGACTGTTGCCAGAGTTCGGGCAGATTCACGTAGCGCACGCCCATAGCTACACATTCGGCATTGTGGGAGGGATCATGGGCCAGCAGCTTGCAGCCGAAGCCGATCAGGATGCGCGCCAGAGCGATGCCAATCAAGCCGGTGCCGACGATTCCGACGGTCTTGCCGCGCATGTCGAAGCCCAGCAAGTCTTCGAGCTTGAAATTGCCTTCGCGCACCCGGTTGAAGGCGCGATGGGTATTGCGGTTCAGGGTCATGATCAAGGCCACCGTATGTTCGGCAACCGCATGCGGAGAGTAGGCCGGCACACGGGCCACGACCAGGCCCGACTCGGCCGCTGCACTCAAATCGACATGATTGAAACCGGCCGAGCGCAAAGCGATCAAACGCACACCCAGCGCCGCCAACTCAGTGATCACCGGCGCTGATAAGTCATCATTGACGAAGGCGCAAACGGCCTGCGCGCCGCCCGCCAGCTTGACGCTGTTCAAGCTCAGTCGTTCGTCGTGAAAAACAAGGTTCAGATTCTTGCCGGCAGCAGCGGCCTTGAAGAACTTGATGTCATACGATTTGGAGCTGAAGATATCGATGCGCATGGCGTTGTGCGCCGCAAAAAACCAGCTGCAATTGTCCGCGAAAATACAACTCCCGGCTGTGAAGGGTCGGTACCCGCCAGCCAGCGCGTCAATACCTCCGGCGATGAGCGGAGCGCTTTGCGAACCTGCGCCGCCAGTTACGCGCAACGAATTCCGAGGTATTTCGTCAAGAGATTTCAAGGTGCCGACTGTGATCGGGCAAGTCCTGAATGCGAATCTTCATCGTCGCCAGTGGCAGGTAGCTGCCGCCCTTCTCGGCCCACTCAACCAGCAGCAGGCTGTTGTCGTCGAGCAGGTCGGCGATGCCCAGGTACTCGATTTCCTCGGCATCGCCAAGGCGGTAGAGATCGAGATGGTGGACACTCAAGTCCTCCAGCTTATAACTCTCGATCAGCCCATAACTGGGGCTCTTGACTCGCCCTTCATGGCCCAGGGCACGCAACAGGCCACGCACCAGCGTGGTCTTGCCCACACCAAGGTCGCCGGACAGGTAGACCACTCCGCCCTGGGCCAGGCGCTGGCTCAAGCGCACGCCGAAATCGAGCATGTCCTGCTCGGTCGGGATCGTGACGATCTCGCTCATGTCGGCAGGACGTCTGCGAGCGCCCGGATCAGATCCGTGGCCAGAATCTGGCGCCGACCCGCCGCGGCCGCATCGCCGGCCAGGGCATGGGCCAGCACGCCGCAGCGCGCCGCCTCGAACAGATCCAGGCCCTGCCCCGCCAGGCTGGCAATGATGCCGGTCAGGGCATCGCCCATCCCGGCCGAGGCCATGGCGGGATTACCGTAGGGACAAACGTCAACGGTGCCGTCGGCAGCGGCGATCAGCGTGCCGTGACCCTTGAGCACCACGACGGCAGCGTAGCGTTGCGCCAGCGCCCGAACCGCGGCGAAACGATCGCGCTGGATGTCGCCGACCGTGCACTCAAGCAGGCGAGCTGCCTCGCCCGGATGCGGCGTCAGAACCCAGCGCTCGGCGAGATCGTCCTGCCCGGCCAGCAGGTTGAGTCCGTCGGCATCGACCACCAGCGGCTTTCCGGCCTGCAGCGCGCGCCTGAACACGGCCTGCGACCAGTCGCTCTGCCCCAGCCCGGGGCCGAGGGCAAGAACATCGGCGCGTTCGATGCGGACATCCAGCGCTTCCAGGCTTTCCACGCCATGGCACATCAGCTCCGGCTGCACGGCCAGAGCGAGCCCTGCATGCTCGGCCCGGGTGGCCAGCGAGACCAGACCGGAACCTGCGCGCAGCGCGGCCCTGCCGGCCAGAACCGGGGCGCCTGCCATGCCGATATCACCGCCGATGACGAGCACATGGCCCAGATCGCCCTTGTGGGTGTCGGGATGCCGGGGCGGCAAGGCCAGCGCCAGATCATCAGTCTCCAGCAAACGGGCATCTGCGGTGATGACCGTGTGAATCCCGTCCGGCGTGTCCAGACCAGCGTAGCGAACCTCGCCGCACCAGCGCCCGGCCCGGCCGGTGTAAAGCCCGCGCTTGTTGCCGATAAAGGTGACGGTCAAAGCGGCGCGCACGGTTGGGCCCAGCGGCATGCCGGTATCGGCCTTGAGCCCGGAAGGCACGTCCACGGCCAGAATCGGCAGCCCGGAGCGATTCATGCGTTCAATGAAGTCGGCCCAATCACCCTCCGGCGCCCGATCCAGGCCAGTGCCCAGCAACGCATCGACCAGAAGCTCGCCGCTGAACGGATCTGCGGCCGATCCGATTGCGCCACAGCAGCTCCGCCAGTCCTCGGCCGCACGCGCCGCGTCGCCGCTCAAGCTGTCCGGATGCTTCAGCGCGAGCAGCTGCACGTCGAAGCCGGCCTGAAAGGCCAGGCGGGCAATCACGTAGCCGTCGCCGCCGTTGTTGCCGCCTCCGCAGCAAATGGTAATGCTGCGGGCCTGCGGCCAGCGTTGCCGAAGCGCCGCAAAGGCCGCAACACCAGCCCGATTCATCAGCTCGTAGCCCGGTATGCCGTGTTCCTCGATAGCCAGGCGATCGAGTTCACGCACCTGTTCGGCACAGTAGAGACGCTTGCGCATGTTCATGCCGGAATTATAGGCCGCAGTGACCGGCCATCCACGTTTGACCCGGCAGGAGACGGCCTGCGCATGGCTATACTTGAAAGCATGCCTTCTCGCCACACCGTTCCTGCATCGGCCGAGCTGCCCGACACGCTGGTCGAAGACATCCGGCGCTGGGGCCGGGAACTGGGCTTTCAGCAGATCGGCATCGCCGATACCGACCTGTCTGGATACGAGTCCAGGCTGGATGCCTGGCTGGCCGCAGGGATGCAGGGCGAAATGGAATGGATGGGCGCGCACGGTCGCAAGCGCTCGCGACCCGAGCTGCTGCACCCAGGCACGCGATCAGTGATCGCGGCGCGCATGGATTACCTGCCGCCCGACGCCACCCCGGTGGAGCACCTGATCGAACAGCCGGACAAGGCCTGCATTTCGCGCTATGCGATCGGCCGCGATTACCACAAGGTTTTGCGCTCGCGGCTGAAAAAACTGGCCCAGCGCGTCGAGCAGGCGATCGGCCCCATCGGCTACAGGGTATTTACCGATTCGGCCCCGGTGCTGGAAAAGCCGCTGGCCGAGAAAGCGGGCCTGGGCTGGATCGGCAAGCACACCAACCTGCTCAACCGGCATGCGGGTTCCTGGTTTTTCCTTGGCGAGATCTATACCGACCTCGCGCTGCCGCCGGATCAGCCGGTCCAGGATCACTGCGGCTCCTGTCGGCGCTGTATCGACATCTGTCCGACCCAGGCCATCATCGCCCCCTACCAGCTCGACGCCCGGCGCTGCATTTCCTACCTGACCATCGAACTGAAAGGCGCCATTCCGACCGAGTTCCGGGAAGCGATGGGTAACCGCATCTACGGCTGCGACGACTGCCAGATGGTCTGCCCATGGAACCGCTACGCCCAGTTCAGCGAAATCGACGATTTCCGGCCGCGCAAGGATCTCGACGCCGGCGATCTGGTCGAGCTGTTCGGCTGGGACGAGGCGACCTTCCTCACTCGCACCGAGGGCACCGCCATTCGCCGTATCGGCCACGAACGCTGGCTGCGCAACATCGCCGTTTCCCTCGGCAACGCCCCCACCACACCCGCCGTCGTTGCAGCACTGCAAGCTCGCGCCGACCATCCCTCGGGGCTGGTGCGGGAGCATGCTGCCTGGGCGCTCGGACGGCATGGGGTTGAGGGGTCAGGGGCTAGGGGCTAGGGGCTAGGGAGCATCGGCGTGGCTTGAAGACTCGTCGAAAAATCCGGCCACTGGGTTCGACGCCTTCGACCAAGCTCCCTGACCCCTTATCGCTCCTGACCCCTACAAGCTCTTGCTAGAATGCACGCTTACAAAAATTCAAGCGATCGGGAGACCGGAACATGGCGATTCTCGAAAAACTTCGGACGCTGCGCACGATCGGTGGCAAGCCCCTGACCAAGGGCCTGGCGGACGACGTCATCAGCCGCTTCGCGAGTCTGGACTCACGCCTCGAGCAGGCGGTTGACGACGCCCTCGGCGTGGTGCAGTGCTGGCAATCCGCCTATCCCGACTTGATCAAGGCCGATGAAAGCGATCAGCGCGATGCCCTGCAAGCCGGTTTCATCAACTTCTACGCCGATGACGCGGTCAATCCCTACGTTGCCTTGGCCGCGCGCGGACCGTGGATTGTCACCGCCAAGGGCGCGATCCTGCACGACTCCGGCGGCTACGGCATGCTCGGCTTCGGCCATGCGCCGGAGCGCATCATCCAGGCCATGAGCCAGCCGCATGTCATGGCCAACGTCATGACGCCCAGCTTCAGTCACCTGAGCCTGGTCGAAACCCTGCGCCGCGAGA
>RECK01000035.1 GCA_007694055.1 Wenzhouxiangella sp. | reverse complement strand
CCTCTACCCTTCCAACCTCTTTTTCCCTAGTCGCGACTATGCGCTACGAGCAGTGCAGTCCACCTCCGCTCCCGGTGGTCCCCTGTCTGTTGCGAGACTCGGATAGACCCCTGAATAACGTTTCCGTGTCTTCGGTGTTTTCCGTGGTTACAGGCATTTTGGATTTGTATTTTTCATTCAAAACAACAGCCCAGAATCTTTACGGTGAGAGACACAGAGGCGCAGAGCAAGCCAATGTAATTTCGTGTCCTGAACGGCGTGCGCCGCACCAGCCGTCTGGATGCTCCAGCCATGCCTGCTTCTGACCGCGCTCACTGCAGCGCCTCTGCCCTCCTGATCCAGATTCACTCCGCGGCTCTACGGCTCCGCGAGAGAAAGCCCTTCATTCCACGATCGACAATGCCAGATCGAAGCTCAGGTCGACGCGGTTGCGGATGAAGTCGGGGTCTTCAAACTCGCCCTGCCCTACGCCGTAGTCCAGGCGCATGATCTCCGCGCCGCCCGACAAACCCAGGGTTTGATCTCCAGGCTCGAAGGAAAGACGTACTGGCTGGCTGGCACTGACGCCACGCAGACTCAGCTCGCCTGTAGCGAGATAACCATCCTCGTGGGACTCAAGGTCCTCGCTGATCCAGACCGCTTGCGGGTAACGCTCGGCGGCAAACAGTTCATCATCGACCAGGGCAGCATCACCCTGTCGGTTGCCTACCGTGGCCGAACCGGTTTCTACGGTGACTTCGATGCGGGCACTTTCCGGCTCATCAGCGCTCATGCAGACACGCACCTCGAAGCTGCGGAAGCGGCCGTTGAAGCGATTGCCATCGGCTTCGCCGCGGAAGCTCAACTCGCCGCTGTCGGCATTGCCGTGATAACAGCGCTCTTCGGCTGCGGCCACAGCTATCAGGCCAAGGGCCAGCAGCACGATCAATCCTTGTTTTGCCATGATGGCAACATCCTCCTGAGTACGTCGTCCTTGTTGATGAAATGGTGGCGCAGGGCAGCCAGGGCATGGATCAAGGCCAGTACGCCCAGGGAAATGGCCAGCGCCTGGTGGACAAGGTGCAGGCTATCTTCCAGCGTTTCGCTGGGCTCGACCAGGCTGGGGAAGCTGACCGGCCCCCACCAGAAATCGGCATAGCCGGCCGCCGATGAATACATCCAGCCCGACAGCGGCACGGCAAAAATCAACAGGTACAGACCCCAGTGGCCTGCCCGGGCGGCAACCCGCTCCCAGGCACGCATCGCCTCCGGCAGCGGCGGGGGGCGGTTGAACAGTCTCCACAGTACGCGCAGGATGGCCAGTCCGAGCACCACCATGCCGATGGTCTTGTGCTGGGTAACCAGCTCGAAACGCACTCGAATACCTTCGGCCTGATCGATACGCCAGGCCCAGGTGTACTGGAACAGGATCAGCGCCACGATCAGCCAGTGAAAGCCCTGGCTGACCAGGCCGTAGCGGCTTGTCGTGTTGCGAAGCGGTATGCTCACGGGTCGAACCTTGTTGGAATCAGACCATGCCT
Organism: Wenzhouxiangella sp.; assembly: GCA_007694055.1. GTDB lineage: Bacteria > Pseudomonadota > Gammaproteobacteria > Xanthomonadales > Wenzhouxiangellaceae > Wenzhouxiangella. Next base: position 6,066 of record RECK01000035.1, on the reverse strand, counting down.
ACTATAAACCCCGCCATGAAAATCCTGTCACTGCCCCTGCTTGCGGCGGTCATGCTGCTTGGCTGCCAGGCGCAGCCGAGACCCGTGGCCAGCGACGATGCGCGCGAGGTTTCCGATCGCAGCTTTGCCTGGCCGGAACAGGGTCGGCGCTTCAGCGTCGACAGCGAGGCATCCGAGCTGCGGATCGTGGTCTACCCGGACGGCCCGCTGGCGCGCTTCGGTCACCCCCACGTGATCGGTGGGGCGGTCCTGTCCGGCGAGATCATGCTGGCCGACCCGTACACGGACTCGGCGCTGCGCCTGGAAATCGCGGTCAACGAACTGGAGGTGGACCGCCCGCAGTGGCGCAAGGAAGAGGGCTTCGATCCAGACATGTCGGCCTCAGCCATTACCGGCACACGCGACAACCTGCTCTCCGAGGCGGTTCTGAACGCCGATCGCTTCCCGCTGATCATCATCGAGTCGCTGCACATCAGCGGACCGGCATGGCAGCCGGACATGGATATTCGAATCGACCTGGCCGGCACTGCGCGCGAAATGACGGTACCTGTGGCCCTGGATATCCAGGATGGCCGACTGATCGCTACCGGGCGACTGGTATTTCGCCAGAGCGACTTCGGCATCGAACCGTTCAGCGCGGCCGGCGGCAGCCTGAGCGTAGCCGACCAGGTGCTGGTCCGTTTTCGCATTCTGGCAACCTCGGCTAAATCCGAAGGTTGACAGGCTACGTCGACTGCATGGATAGTAAGCTCATCGGCACAGGAAACTATTCCAGTCCAGGCGTCCGGATGACGACTTCGCAGGGGGGTGAAGCATGAGCAGCTCCACAGATTCAAATGTCGCGGCTTTGGCCTCGGCGGAACTGCCCCTTGCCCTCTGCGAACAGCTGCTTTTCATCGACACCCAGGGCTTTCAGCCCGCCATGGCCAATGCCCTGAAAAGCATCGGCACCCATCTCAATGTATCTCGCTGCTCTCTGTTTCTGTTCGAGACAGAGGGCAATAGAGTCACACTGGCCAGCCAGTGGTGCGCCAGGGGCGTGCAAGCCAATCCGTCTGAACTGGTCAACGCCGATGCAAGCCAGCACTACCCCTGGTTATTGAGCAAGCTGCTGGAGCGTAAACCGGTCAAGCTGACCAGCCTGAGCGAATTGCCGCCCGAAGCGACCACGGACCGGGCTGTTCTCAGGGCGCAGCGGGTTCGCTCCTTGCTGTTATTGCCGATTTTCATCGGTGATCAGCCGCTGGGCGCGCTGGGTGTCGACAGCACCGACTCACATCGCGTCTGGAGTCGCCAGGACCTGATTCTGCTCCAGTCGGTGCGTGACCTGCTGACCCATGCCCTGCTGCGCCACCGGGCCGAGTTGCGGGCCGGGGAAACCGAGCGCCACTACCAGCGCCTGATCGAGTACAGCCAGGCTATCGTTTATGCGCTTGATCGCGACGGGCGCTATACATTCGTTTCCCCCTCGGTCACCGACTTGACCGGCTATCGCAGCGCAGAACTCATCGGCCAACACTACTCCGAATTTGTCCACGCGCAAGACATTCAGCGCCTGCTGCCGATGATTCGCTCCTGCATGGTCGAAGGCAAACCAACGCCGCCGATGGAATACCGCATCAACGCCCGCGACGGACGAACCCACTGGCACCGTTCGGTGATGGTCCCAATCCGCAACCGTGAAGGCCGCCTGGAGAAGGTCGTTGCCAACGCACTCGATGTAACTGATCTTCACCGGGAAGGCGAACTGCGTGAACTGTTGCTGCACCTGGCCAATCGCTTCATCAACCTGCCACTGGACCAGCATGACAAGGGGGTAAACGCAGCGCTGGCGCGCATTGGGCGCTTCGTCAATGCTGATCGCACCTATGTGTTTCGCTACGATTTCGATACCGGATCGGCGTGTAACACCTTCGAATGGTGCGCCGAAGGCGTCAGCGTCCAGATAGACCAGCTTCAGTCCGTTGACCTGGACACCATGCCAGACTGGCTTGGCGCCCACCGGGCTGGAAAACCGGTGATGATAGAAGATGTCGCAACGCATCCCGAGGAAGGCTTGAGGGACTTGCTGCTTGGCCAGGGGATACGCTCGTTGTTGAGCGTTCCCCTGATGCAGGCCGGCGCCTGTATCGGCTTTGTCGGCTTCGATTCAGTGCGACAACGGCGCAGCTACTCGCCCAACGACATCCGCCTGCTGAAGGTCTTCGCCGAAATCCTGGTCAACCTGCACAAGCGTCATGAAACCCAGCGCCACCTGGGTGAATTGGCCCAACGCCTGGGCCAGATCATCGACGGAACCCACGCCGGCACCTGGGAATGGAACCAATTGACCCGAGAGATAGTATTCAACCAGCGCTGGACGGACATGCTGGGCTACGCCTCGGTCGACGACTTGCCCAACGACAGCCTGGAGTGGATGCAATGGGTTCACCCGGACGATCTCTTGCCGGCGTTAGAAAGACTCAAGGTCCACCTGAAGGGGGCTACCCGCCATCACGAAAGCGAGATTCGTGTTCGACATGCCGAAGGCCACTACATCTGGCTGATGCTGCGTGGCCAGGTTGCCTCGCGTACGATCGATGGCCGTGCCGAGCTGATCTCCGGCATCGCCCTGGATATCACCGAACGCAAACTGGCCGCCGAGCGCCTGCGCGAAAGCGAGCATCGCTTCCGCCATCTGCTGGAAGACGTCCCCGGGCTGGCCGTCCAGGGCTTCGATACCGACCTGAAAATCCGGTTCTGGAACCGATCGAGCGAACGCCTCTACGGCTGGAAGGCAGAACAAGTGCTGGGGCGCTCTTTGCTGGAACTGACGGTGCCACAAGATCAGCACCGGGCATACGTCGACAACATCCAGGCCCTGATCTCCGGCCAACAGAGCCACTGGTCACAGGAAATGACGCTGCTGGACCGTAACGGCGAAGCCGTCGCCGTGTATGCCAGCCACGTGGTCCAGAAAGACACCCGAGGTGGCCTGGATCTGTTTCGCATCGATATCGATCAGCGCGACAAGAAAGCTGCCCAGGATCGTCTCAAACTGGCGGCCAGCGTATTCAGCCACAGTCACGAAGGGATACTGATCACCGATGATTCGGGCAATATCCTGGAAGTCAACGAAGCTTTCACCACCATCACTGGCTACGAGCGTTCCGAAGCCATCGGTCGCAATCCACGCTTTCTGCAGTCCGGTCGCCAGGACGATGCGTTCTACCAGACCATGTGGGAGGCCTTACAACGTGACGGCACCTGGTCGGGCGAGGTCTGGAACCGGCGCAAAACGGGCGAGTTCTATGCCGAGAACCTGACCATCAGCGCGGTTCGCGATGGCACGGGTCGCATCATTCGCTACGTCGGACTGTTTTTCGATATCACCCATCAGAAGGAATACCAGCAGCATCTTGAGAGAGTCGCGCATTTCGATGTCTTGACCGATCTACCCAACCGGACTTTGCTCGCAGACAGGCTGCGGCAGGCACTCGCCCGGGCCTCTCGCGGAAATCAAGAGGTTGTCGTCGCCTACATCGACCTCGACGAATTCAAGTCCGTCAATGACCACTTCGGCCACGCCGTCGGAGACGAATGTTTGCGCCAGATCGGCGCCCGCCTGGAAAAGGCGGTCCGATCAGGCGATACCGTCGCCCGGTTGGGGGGTGACGAGTTCGTGCTCGTACTGGCCGATATCGGAAACCGTGAAACGGCGCTCAAACTACTGGAGCGCCTGCTCGACATCGTGGCAGCACCCTGCCAGGTCGACGACGTGGCCATCAGTTTGACGGTCAGCATAGGCGCTACCTTTTTCCCCCAGGCCCGCGCGCTGGAAGCCGACCAGCTCCTGCGCCAGGCTGACCAGGCCATGTACGAGGCCAAGAGCAAGGGGCGCAACCGCATCCATTTTTTCGATGCGGAAATGGAACAGGCCCATGCCAATCGCCTGGCCCTGATCGGGCAACTGCGCAGGGCATTGGCCGACGATGAATTCATCCTCCACTACCAGCCCAAGGTGGACCTGAGCGATGGTCGTGTCGAAGGGTTTGAAGGGCTGATCCGTTGGCAACACCCCGAACGCGGACTGCTTTCTCCCGCAGCTTTTCTGCCGGCACTGGAAGGCGACGAACTTGCCCATGCCGTTGGTCATTGGGTCATCGAGCAGGCATTGACTGATCTGGCCGGCTGGCGCGCATCCGGGCTCGACCTGGAGCTGAGCATCAACGTTTCTGCCCAGCAACTGCTGCGCACCGGCTTCACCGAGGCACTGGCCGAGCGCCTGGGTCGGCATCCTGAAATCGAAAAGGGCCGCCTGACCCTGGAGTTCCTGGAAACCGGCATCCTCGAAGATATCGACACCGGTCGCGAGGTCACGCGAAACTGTCATCGTCTTGGCGCCAATTTTGCGCTCGATGACTTTGGTACGGGGTTTTCTTCGCTCAGCCACCTCAAGCACCTGCCGCTAAAGCAGATCAAGATCGATCGCAGTTTTGTTACCGGGATGCTGGAAGACCCCGAAGACCTCGCCATTATCGAGGGCGTGATCAACCTGGGTCGCGCTTTCGATCTCGATGTGCTGGCCGAGGGCGTGGAAAACGTCGACCAGGCGACCGGCCTGATTCAGCTGGGCTGCCAGAAGATCCAGGGCTACCTGGTGGCCCGGCCGATGCCGCCCGAACAGGTCGAAGACTGGGTCAGGCAATGGCAAGGCATGCCGGAACTGGCGGCCGTCGCGCCGTTGAGCCGGGAGTTGATCCCCGTCCTGTTCGGTCGAGCCGAACTGGCCATGCGCCTGGACAAGCTGCAGCGCGGCATGAACCCTGGTGAGGCGCTGGATCTGCAGGAAACAGGCTCCCGTGGCCGTTTCGAACGCTGGCTGGAAACGGCACTTCGGAATGGCGCTCCGACAGACGCTTCCGAACTGCTCTTGATCTACCAGGACTTGCTTGCCGAGCAGAACGCGTTCGAACAGGCCCGTGCGGCGGGCCAGGACGCACGGATGCACCAGCATGCCGAAGTCTTTGCCGAGCTGGCCCGGAACCTGTCCGGGCAGCTACAGGACTTGCTGCCGACCGGACGGCTTCAGGGCAAATCGATCGGCTGATTGGCGCCCATTCCCGGGCCCAGGATCAAGGCATTCTCGAGAACGCGCATGGCGCCCAGCTGAGCAGCCCGGAATGCCGGCGCATGGGCGAACAGGATGACCTGGCCCCGCCCCACCGATTCACGGGTCACCCAGGCGCTGGAGGCGATTCGATCACGGGCCTCGGGCCAGAGCAAGCCACCGGCCCGGACATCAAGCACCTGCCCTGCCGGTACCGGGGCCCAACCCACCAGGCCGCCCTCGCTGTTGTCGGAACCATTGCCGGAACGGTACACACCGACTCGCATCGGCGTCTCCACCGGCGGGTGAGCCATCAAGATCGGTGAGTTCGAGAACAACACGGTCAACAAATCGTTACTACCGGCCATCAACCAGTGTTCAGTGTCAACCCGGGCTGCGACCAGGGCGCCTGAGGGCATGAAAAGTCGCTGCCAGGCATCGCGCCGTTTGCGCTCCTCGGCTGCAGGCGCAGACTCTATATCCACCCAGGGAAAAACACTGTCGCCATCAGCGGCATGGCCCCAGATGGCGGCTTCATCCGGCAGCGGCGCGTTTGCCGCCAGCCACTCGCGATGAATGGCTTCCTGGTAAGCCGCCAGATCCTCCCCGACAACCTGATCCAGCGTACGCGTACGCACCATGGCGTCGTCTCCACTGGTCAGCGCCCGGGCTGAATTTCCGACTGCAATCAGGGTGCCACCGGCCCGAACCCAGCCTTCGAGCTGGTTCATAAGGGCTGCCGGCAGATCACCACCGCCACCCCAGGTCCAGCGCTCCGGCAGGTAGATGACGTTGTAGCGGCGCAGGTCCATATTGCCGGCGCGGCCTTCATCCAGGTGACTGTGCCTAATGCCCAGGCGATGATCAAGCAGGTACCAGACCGCGCCGAAATCCAGCATGTTGGTGCTGCCGCGCGCCAGCAGGGCAATGTTGGGCTTGGGCAGGACGCGCCACTCACGCCCGCCAAGATCGGCCAG
>RECK01000166.1 GCA_007694055.1 Wenzhouxiangella sp. | reverse complement strand
GGATTTCATCGAGGCCGCCTTCCGCCAGTCTTCGGCCCTGATCGACGGCGAGGTCCGGCTCGGCCTGCTCAAGGGCAACATCCTGGTCGAAGGACGCTCGAGTTCCAGTTCGCTGTACGACCAGGACTTGAGCTCCATGGACATCGCCGGTGGCTACGACCAGCAGGATGCGCGCGGCTTCATCCGCCTGAACGCGCTGCGGCTGACCGCGCACCGCCTGATCGTCGAACATAGCGAAGACGACTGATTCGCCGATCGAGACACGTGTACATGCTATTGACCTTCTGCACACCGCCGCTGGCTACCCGTTGCAGTGCATGGACAGGATGAAGGAGCCGGTCAAAGGCGTGCCATATTCATCGCTCCCGAGGTCCTCGGGAACGTGCAGTTCGCCGGCGGCAGTGACCTGGAAAGGCTCGGATTCTTTGTGCGGTGAAATACGCACCACCGGCATTTCACCGGTGCCCGGGTGCCATCCCGGGTTCGAACCTGGCTGATCACGATACGCCTGCAGCCCCGATGCGGCGAAGCGGTCGCGTCTCTCGAGATGGCCACTGCCGTCGTGCAGCCTTAGCCAAACATGTTCAATTTCATACCCCAGAAGGCGCCATTGGTCGGGATCGGGCCTCACGAGGCGACGCAGCTTGAGATCGAACTGGCGGCCGTCAGCGGATTCCCAGTTGGCTCCGGACTCGAAACGATATTCGATATCTCCTTCGCTGATCCAGCAATGATCGAGCGCATTCTCGTGCACCTCACCGGCAATCTCGAGTCGGAACATGCCGGGTGCGACCGGTGCGGCTTCGTGCAAGTCTCTCGTCTGAAATTCGCTCAAGACGGGCGCTTCGTCTCCGGATTCCGAGGCTTTTGCCGATGCGGTATCAGCAGTTTCGGTTTCCGGTGAGGGCGCGGCTGAGCCGTCATCAGACTCTGTTCGGTCAGTACCACACGCTGAAATCAATAGCATTGCTGGTATCAGGATTCCGTAATTTTTGCTCATCATGACGCTGTGACCTCTTTCATACCGCCACCGGCCAAGGCGGGCGGCTTTCGGTTTCTGTCGCGGTTTTCAGTTTTCGGCGCAGTGCACTGCAAGGCTGAAAGCCCCGGTTATCGTTGCATTGCTTGCACCGTCTCGGTCCGTGCCCTGCAGCTCGCCGACCACCGTGGCCTGCGGGCCCTCGGCGACGACGTGCACTGCCGGCATCTCGCCAGTGCCCCAGCGCCAACGTATATCAGCACCCGGCCAGGCTCGGAGACCCAGCAGCAGCGAGTCAATCGGGTCACCTCCGGTGCGCAGGCGCAAGCGGACGCGGTCGGACTCATGGCCATGGTTCAGATTCCAGAAGAAATCGTCATGCATCACGAATCGCCACATCTCGAGTTGCAATGATCGACCGTCATCCGTGCGCCAGTTTGCTGAGGCTGCAAAGCGATCCTGGTTGTGACCTTCGGCAACACGTATGCTCCAGCCGCAGCTGCTCAGTTCACCCTCGTGGACCTCGCCAGCGACCTCCATCCGGAACCGCCCTGGTGCGGCCGGATCGATCGGGTGCAGGCTGTCGGCGAGAAACTCCGACGGAGTTGGTTCTTCGTCGGTATCGCGTTCCACCGTTGGCTCTGAGCTTGCAGTCGTAGCCGTGGATCGGTCGTTGTTGTCCGTTCCACACGCGATAATTACCATGGCCCCGGCCATCAAAATAATCAAAGTCTTTAAGTGCATGCTTTATGAACTCCTGGTTGGTTCTGCCCATTACTACGAGGCCAACGAATAAAGCCTCGTTGATGCGGCTACTGGGTCACTTCCTCGAACCTATCTGAGAATAGTTCGTCAGGCAGCACCGTTAGTGGGATGGCTTCGCTAAATTGCGAGGAGTTGCCATCGTTGTCAGTGGCCGTGGCGACCAGATAGGATCCACTTGGATCCAGGCCAGCGGGTAGGCTGAAAGAGCCGCTTTTCGGCTGGGCGGCGAAGAAACCGGTGTATTCGTCGGTATAGAGAAATGTATGGCCTTGCCTGCTGTCATTGTGTGCAATATAGAAGTCGATTAGCAGTGGGTAGCTGGCATTGGCGCTAGTGGTATTGACTGTATAGGTAAACTCAATACTGCCGGCGCCTTCGTTGTAGTACGTATCGGAGGTTTCGAACTCCGGGAAGTTCTGCAAGCGGTTGGGGCCGTCTTCCGAGCCACCGGGATCGGTTACGTCGCCACCGGGACCGAGGTCAATGGCCTGCTCGCTGTTGGCAATGAAGCGGTTTCCGCGAATAGCGTTGTTCAAAGGATATGGATGTAATTTGTTGGATCCGCTGGGTTGCAGATAAATGCCAGTATTGTTGTAAGCGATGATGTTGCCGAGGGCCTGGCTTGAGTCAGCATGATCATCGGGGATGACATCTTGTACGGTATAGCCGATGCGATTGTTGTTGGAAGGGGCGCCATCTGGTAGCAGGCCAATGTGAATACCTGATCCGCCGTTTCCTGCTGGTGCGCCGTCGGGCATGACGCCAATCCAGTTGGCCTGGATTCGCGCATCACTGGTTGAAGCCAATGAAATTCCGTTGTTTTCATTGTGACCAATGACATTGCCTCGACCCTCGTTGTTGCCAATACGCGTGAAGCCACCCGACCAGCCCAGAATTCCTCCGTTGTTGGGAATGGGTGTGCCATCCGGTCGTACCCCGATGTGGTTGTCGAAGATGCTGACCAGCCCCTGCGGGGTCGCATCGATGTCATGCGCATAGGCGATACCAGATTGGTTATGGCCGACTATATTGCCCTGGATCAGTTGGCCGCCGTTATCGATATTGACTCCATTACCACTATGATTGATGACTTCGTTGTCCGTGATTTCGTTGTAACCGGCCAGGAGTCGGATTCCTGTGCTGTTGTTGGCGATGCGATTGTTGGAAATCGTATTACCACCGGACAGGGCAAAGACCCCCCTGTCCGCGTTGCCCAAGTCTTCTCCTACACTGTTGGTGCCGATCATTGTTCCGGTAATCATGTTGTTGCTGCCATCCGGATGGATGAGAATGCCATCGGATTGATTGTGCCCGATGATGTTGGCGGTCGCTTCGACATTCAGGCCGCTGCTGATCGTGTTGTTGCTTGACTCAATAAGAATGCCTTGGCCAGTATTGCCGAAAACGGCATTGGTCGGCTCTTCGGGGGCCACCCCGATCCGGTTGGTGTAGACAGACTGATTGTCGGCGATCAAATGAATCCCGGCACCGGCGTTGGCGGTGATGAAATTGCCACGACACTCTTGAATAAAGGGCATGGTCGAAATAGTGACGCAGCGACCGATTTCGTTGCCGCTGCCGGCGTCGGCGTTGATCTGAATTCCGGAAAGACCATTTCCGGCGACAGCCACGCCGGAGCCTCCGGCAGTTGGTCGCTGCCCGATGCGGTTGCCGACCATCACGTTGTCGGCGCTGCCGCTGTTGATGATGATGCCCTGAAAGCCATTGTCACCAATCCAGTTGTTTTCGATGAAATTGTTGTCGCTGGCCGAGATCCAGATTCCGAAAGCGCCGTTGCCAAGCGTTTCTGCCGTGTTGGCAGATATTGGTCGAAGCCCCGAGTAATTGCCTTCGAGCGTCACTTCACTGGTCTGGCCGAGTACAAAACCGGACTGGGTAAAGTTGTAGGCGGCAAGGAAGCGGACTTCAGAACCCTGCGAACCATTGACCAGGTAAAGGCCATTGGCCAGGGCGCTGCCACCGGCTGTGGCTCCGTCAATCAGAAAGCGCGGCAGCGGATCCGACGGGGAAAAATCCGGGTGGCTTTCGCCGCTGATGATGACCTGATTCGAGATGGCCGGCAGCGGCGAAGACGGCTGGATGATCGAGCGTCCCAAAACGTCTGTGGGAATTGCGGGGTTGAATTCAATGGTCACCGTATCGCTGCGATTGTTGGCCGCCTCGAGTGCTGCGCGAAAGGTGCACTCGTTATTGTCGGTCACGCACAAATTGTCGCCTTCGACCTGCAGGGGGTCATCGGCCAGCGAGTCGACGAAGAATGTGATCTGCGCATGCGCGGAAGTCACCATGGCCAGACTACCGACCAGTGTCCCAATAATGCCCAGGCGATTCAGCCATTCCTGAAAATGCTTGTATATCATTACTTTGCCTCCCGAATCATTCACGCAGAAACATCACTCATGACTTGAGAGCATGAGTTGCCTGTCTATTCCTGCGAGAAATTTTCAAAAACCCGCCAGTGGCAGACGGAGAAACTACTCAAACTGGCAAGAGGGGAGTGTCAGGTGATGTCCGAGGCCAGTTCACGCAGCCAGGCGCGGGCCTGACTCCAGCGGCGCTGGGCGGTGCGCAGGGAGATGCCGAGCAGCTCGGCGGCCTCTTCCTGGGTGTAGCCGGCGAAGTAGAGGCACTCGAAGGTCCGGGTCAGGTCGGGGTTGATGGCTTCGAGCTGATCGAGCAACTGGTCGATGTAGACAATCTGGTCGGCGCGCTGGTCCACTTCAGCGGGGAGGTTTTCCAGGTCGATGGGAACGATCTGACCGTCGCGCTTGTTGGTCATCAGGCTGCGGGCGTGGTCGACCACGATCTGGCGCATGGCCCGAGCGGCGATGGCGAAAAAGTGCTGGCGGTCGGTCCAGTCCAGATTGGCACTGGATTTGAGCTTGGCGTAGCTGTCGTTTACCAACGCGGTAGTATTGAGCGTCTGGCCGCGGCGCAAGCGCCGCAATTGCTGGCGGGCGACGTGCTTGAGATCGTCGTAGACCAGCGGGATCAGGGCATCGAGAATGCTTTCCGGATGCTCGCTGTCGCGGCACTCGTGCAGCATCCGGGTAATGGTCAGCGCATTGCTCATGCACACCTTGTCGGATCGCCAGTCAAAAGTATACTGAACTACGGAGGCGAATCGTCGGAGGGCCAAGTTCGAGTTCTTGGAATTGCCATGAAGAAATCTCTGGAAGAACTGCGCGAGCTGGATCGCTGGCTGGAGTCGCGCCTGGATGGAGATGGATCGAAGGCGCCACCGGATGACGAGTTTGCCGCCCGGCTGCTGGACAAAGCCAGGAGCGAGTCCGATGCCCTGTCATTCCCTCCGCTGACTGATCCGGACTGGGTCGAAAAGGTCAGTGCCGGTCTGGCCGAAACCGGTCACGTAGGTCCCGGCGCACAGGTGGGCGCGTTTGCAATCGAGCATGCCATTGGCGCCGGCGGCATGGGGGCGGTCTACCGGGCTCGGCGGATCGAGGGCGGTTTCGAACAGGTGGTCGCCCTGAAAGTGCTGTCTGGAGCCAGCCCCGGGGCTGACAATTTCCGCCAGTTCCAGCGCGAGCGTGAAGTGCTCTCCCGGCTTGATCACCCCGGAATCGCCCGGCTCATCGATGGCGGTATTACCGAGGACTGGCGACCCTGGTTTGCCATGGAACTGGTCGAGGGCGTTCCCATTGATCGCTATGCCCGGGAGCACAAACTCGGCATCGCCGAACGCCTGGAACTGTTTCTCCAGGTGTGTGCTGCACTCGAATATGCCCACGGACGCCTGGTGTTACACCGCGACATCAAGCCCTCCAACATCCTGGTGACCGGGGATGGCCAGGTCAAACTACTGGATTTCGGTCTGGGTCGGGTGCAGGAAAGCCTGGACGAGAGCGCCGATGTCGCCACCACCCAGATCTCCGCTCGCTGGCTGACCCCGGAGTTTGCCAGCCCGGAGCAGATCGAAGGCGGCCCGGTCGCGGTGGCCTCGGAGGTCTATCAACTGGGGCTGCTGCTGTATCGGCTGCTGTGTGACCACCCCCCCTATCAGCTGACCGCTAGCAGCCCGATGGAGATGGTGTGGGTGGTGTGTCAGTCCCGCCCGAAGCCTCCCTGTGCCTGTTGGCAGCGAGGCGCCGAAGGTCTGGATCAGCGAACGGCCGGCTTTCCCGTGGGGCCTGAATCCCTGCACCGGCAGATTCGGGGAGACCTCGACAATATTGTGCTGACCACGCTGGCCAAACAGCCCAATAATCGCTATGCCAGCGTGGCCGACCTGGCCGAGGATATTCGCCGCCACCTGGAGCACCGCCCGGTCCGGGCCCGTGCCGGTACGCGGCGCTATCGGCTGGGCAAGTTTATTCGCCGCTACCGGGCCGCCGTATCCGCGGCGGCGATCGTATTCACGTTGATCAGTACGGCGCTGGTCGTAATTGCCATCCAGGCCGGTCAGGTGACCGATCAGCGCAATCGGGCGCTCGAGAGCGCCGAGCGCAATGCGCGCCTGACGGAGGTGTTGTCGGGCATGGTCCAGGTGGCCAATGTCGATCAGGCCGGTATCGAACAGATCGTGACCGTGGGCGAGCGTCTGGCCCTGTACCTCAATCACGTTCGCAGTGAACTGGCCGATGAGCCCGAAGCCAGGCTGCATTTGCTCGGAATCATCGGCGAGGCCTACGAGAAACTGCGCAGTTGGCCACCGACCGTGGATGTGTTCGAGGAAGCATTTGCACTGTCAACCGAAATTCATGGTCCGATCCATGAGCAAACTCTGGATATCCAGGCGCGGCTGGCTCAGGCGCTGGCCTCTGTGGGTGACTGGGAACGCGCCGATCCGATGCTCGAAAATCTGGAGACAATCTATCGCGAGCTTCATGGCGGTGAGCACGAGACGGTTGCCGGGGCCATATTCGGAAGAGCCTACCTGCACGAAATGAGGTTACCGTCCGGTGATCCGCGGACCCATGATCTGCAGGAACGTTTTGCCGAGGCCTTGAGGATCTGGCGTATTCAACACGACCCACCGCACGAGGATCTGGCGCGTGCGCTGCATTTTCTTGGGCTTGTCCACGAAGACCGGGAGGTGGGGATGGCCAGGATGCGTGAGGGCCTGGCCATGACACGGGACGTGCTCGGCGACGAGCATGGCATGGTCGCTAGGCGCATGAACGATATTGCCCTGGAGTACCTGAAGCAGGAGCAGATGGAGACAGCGGTGGCCATGCTGCGTGAAGCGACTCGCCGGCATGCGGCAGCCTTCGGGGCTACCCACCCACAGAGTCTGACCATGATGAACAACCTGGCCGGGGTGTTGTTGAGAAATAGTGATTATCCCGAGGCCATCGAGACCTATCAGCAAACGCTCGAACAGGTCCGGCTGACCGTGCCTGAAGATGCGATCGATCTTGCCTATCCTGTTAACGGCCTGGCCAGCGCGCTCAGGGATTCCGGCCAGGCAGCCGAGAGCGAGCCCTGGTTTCGCGAGGCCGTGCGTCTGACCGCGTTCAATGAATCCCCTCTGGAAGGCATTGCCCGTGCCAACCTGGCTCGGACTCTGACTGAGCTTGGGCGGCACGCAGAAGCTCAAACCGAGTTGCGCCGCGCGCTGGACCTGAACGAGCGGTACTTCGGGCCGGAGCACGAACGCACCGTATCGGTTCGCACACGACTCAACGACTACAAGAGCCAACGATAGGCTGGCGAATCGATTTCAGCGTTATCGATTGATCGACGGCCTCGAGACTTCGGTTCTTGTCAATTCGCTGGCGTGCCCCGGAGCTGGTGTCGCCCCCCTCTTTCGTTCTCACGCCTGACGGGTTACCCTCAAGGCCATGATTGATAACGGCATTCCAAACCA
>RECK01000038.1 GCA_007694055.1 Wenzhouxiangella sp. | reverse complement strand
AAAGGCGGGCGGGAGCGTCTGGTGCCGATCGGTGAGCGCGCCGTCGAAGCCCTGTCCGCCTGGATCCGGCATGGGCGTGCACAGCTTCGTCCGCAGGTGGACCTTGTTTTCCTGTCCAGGAGCGGTCAGCCGCTGAGTCGAGTGGCCGCCTGGCAGCGAATTCGTCGGCACGCGCAAGCTGCCGGTATCTCGCAGCCGGTCTATCCGCACCTGCTCAGGCATTCCTTCGCCACCCACTTGCTTGACCATGGCGCCGACCTGCGAGTGGTGCAGATGTTGCTTGGACATGCTGACCTGGCCACGACTCAGATTTATACTCACGTTTCTCGAGCGCGACTGCAGGACCTGTACCGCCGACATCATCCGCGGGGATGAGGGCTGAACTTGTCAGCGCAGCTGCGTTCAAAATCGAGCGATGGTTGATCGGGTCGCCCGGATCTGGCGTGTCTGGATGCGGCCTGGAACGCGCTAGCCCATAAATGATGACAGGAGAATTTGATGCGATCTTTTTATTTCGGAGCAGGGTTTGTGACCTTGTTTGGCTGGGCCGCGGTGGCTCAGGCCGTTGACACGGGTGCCATTGAGGCACGTTTGTCCGGTCTGGTGCCGGACATGGACCAGGTCTCGATCAGTGAAACGCCGATTGATGGTCTGATGCAGGTGCAGGTTGGCAGCGAAGTGCTTTACATGACCTCGGATGGCCGTTACCTGGTCCAGGGGCGAGTGATCGACATGGAAACCCAGACTGACTTGACCGATGCCGCCCAGTCCGGCATGCGGCGCGAGCAGCTGGCCAAGCTGGACAGCTCGGATTTCGTCAGCTTCGGTAATGCGGACTCGGAATTCGAAGTGCTGGTCTTCACCGATCCCGATTGTGGCTATTGCCGCCGCCTGCATGAGCAGATCGCTGATTACGAGGCGGCCGGCATCAAGATCCATTACCTGGCCTTCCCGCGTGCCGGTGCCGGATCGGCAACCCACACCAAGATGGTGTCGGTCTGGTGTGCCGATGACCGCCAGGGAGCGATGGACATTGCCAAGGCCGGAGGCAATCCGCCGCGAGCAACCTGTGACAATCCGGTCATGGATCAGTACCGCATGGGGCAGGCCCTGGGTGTAACCGGTACGCCATCGATCATGACCTTCAACGGCGATATCATCCCCGGTTACGTGCCTGCAGATCGCTTGCGTGAGCGTCTGGACAGGCTGGCTGCCAGCAACGGTCAGTGAAGTTTTACCGGTCGCACCAGCCCGGGCAATGCTGGGCTGGTGTGATCGGAGCGCTTCGGGAAACGCCTGGCTCGCCTATAATGGCGGGTCTTTTTCGTTACGGCTTTGCTTGAAGGGTACTGATGTTCTTTCTCCTGGGGCAGCCAGCGCTGCCGTCATTCCGACTCGACCGACTGGCTGCCGACATCTCGGAAAGGGCAGGGCGGTCGCTGAGCCTGCGTTGCCGTGACCTGATCCTGATCGATTGCGAGCGGCCTCCCGCCGGGCTTGAGTTGGAGCGCCTCGAAGCGCTGCTTTCAGCGAGTCCCTGGCAGCCTGAGTGCGCCGGCCCCGACGACCTGTTCGTGTTGCCACGGCCAGGCACGCGCACACCCTGGGCAACCAAGGCCGGAGACATCCTCAAACGCTGTGGGCTGGAGCGGTTCGCGGCCGTCGAGCGGGCCATGCGTGTCGAGGTCAAGGGCCTGGGGGAGGGAGAGCTTTCGCGTTCGGCCGTGGAGTGTCTGCATGACCGCATGACCCAGGTTGTGCAGCCGGCCAGTGCCGATCTGGCACCCTGGTTCCGACATCCCGAGCCGGCACCGCTGGCCATCATCGAGCTGGGCCAGGATCCGGCCCGGAGTCTGGCTCGCGTCAATGGCGAGCTCGGGCTTGCGCTCAGTCCTGGCGAGATTGACTACCTGTGCCGGGCCTATGCCGAAATCGGTCGCGATCCTACCGATGCCGAGTTGATGATGTTCGCCCAGGCCAACTCGGAGCACTGCCGCCACAAGATCTTCAATGCCACCTGGGAGGTCGACGGGCAGGCACGCGAGCCGTCCCTGTTCAAGCTGATTCGGCACACCCATGCGGCCACGCCCCAGGGCACGCTGGTTGCCTACGACGACAATGCCGCCATCATCGAGGGCTTTCCCGGCACCGCCCTGCTGTGCCCGGCCGATGACCCGACCTATTGCCTGGCCGATCGGACCATTCATGCCCAGATCAAGGTCGAGACCCACAACCATCCCACGGCGATTTCGCCCGATCCGGGTGCTGCGACCGGGTCCGGTGGCGAGATCCGCGATGAAAGTGCCACCGGTCGCGGTGCCCGCCCGGTAGCCGCACTGACCGGGTTTTCCGTGTCCGATCTGCGCATCCCCGGCCATGAGCAGCCCTGGGAAACCGCACCACCCGAGCCGGACCGGCTGGCCAGCGCCTGCCAGATCATGCTTGAGGGTCCGATCGGGGCGGCACGCTTCAACAACGAGTTTGGCCGCCCGGCGCTGCTGGGCTATTTCCGCAGCTTCTGTGCCCAGACCGGTGATCGGCTGTGGGGCTACCACAAGCCGATCATGATTGCCGGCGGCAGCGGCATGATCATGGACGGTCAGACCACCAAGCTGATGCTCTCACCCGGTGACCGGATCGTCGTGCTGGGTGGCCCGGCCATGCTGATCGGGCTGGGGGGTGGGGCTGCCTCGTCAATGAGTTCCGGGCAGTCGGATGCCGACCTGGATTACGCCTCGGTACAGCGCGGCAACCCGGAAATGCAGCGGCGCTGCCAGGAAGTGATCGACCGCTGCTGGGGCCAGGGCGAGGCCAACCCGATCAAGTCGATTCACGATGTTGGTGCCGGCGGTCTGTCCAACGCCATTCCCGAGCTGCTCCACGACGGTGGTGTGGGTGGCCAGCTCGATCTGCGCGCCATTCCCAGCGCCGACCGCGGCCTGAGCCCGATGGAAATCTGGTGCAACGAGTCCCAGGAACGCTATGTCATGGCGATCGCGCCGCAGGACATGGCCCGATTTGCCGCACTGTGCGAGCGCGAGCGCTGCCCCTACGGCGACGTCGGCGCGGCCACGGCCGAGCAGCGCCTGGTGTTGCACGATTCGCTCAAGGACGAGCGCGTGGTCGACATGGATCTTGGCACCCTGCTGGGCCGTCCACCCAGCATGCATCGCCAGGCCGAGACCCTGCCGGTGCCGGTTCGCGACCAGGGCCTGTCAGGTGTTGACCCGAACGAAGTGCTCGATCGTCTGCTGGCCCTGCCCACGGTGGGCAGCAAGCAGTTTCTGATTACCATCGGTGACCGCAGCGTGGGGGGCTTGTCGGTGCGCGACCAGATGGTCGGGCCGTGGCAGGTGCCGGTTGCCGACTGCGCCATCACCCTGACCGATTACGAGCATTACACCGGCACGGCCATGGCCATGGGTGAACGCACGCCGCTGGCCATACACGATGCCGCGGCCGCCTCGCGGGTTGCCGTCGGCGAAGTGCTGACCAACCTGGCCGGCGTGGCCCTTGCCGGCCTGGAGCGGATCAAGCTGTCGGCCAACTGGATGGCTGCTGCCGGTGCGCCGGGGCAGGATGCAGCGCTCAGATCCGCGGTCGAGTCGGTGTCGGCGTTTTGCCAGGCCCTGGACCTGTCCATTCCGGTGGGCAAGGACTCGCTTTCCATGCAGACGGTCTGGCAGGACGATGGCCGGGAGCAGCGCATGCTGGCGCCGGTCTCCCTGATCGTGTCCGGATTTTCGCCGGTGCCCGATGTGCGCCGGCATGTCACGCCGATGCTGGATACGGCATCGGGTGACAGCGTCGTGCTGCTGGTCGAACTCGGGCCCAAGCGCCTGGGTGGATCGGCGTTGGCCCAGGTGCTGGGTCGGGACCTGGGTGAAGTGCCCGATGTGGATAGCCCTGAGCGCCTGCGTGCCCTGTTCGAATGCACCCAGGCCCTGCTGGCAGATGACCGTCTGCTGGCGGTGCACGACCGCTCTGACGGTGGCGCGCTGGTTGCCGCCCTGGAAATGGCCCTGGCCAGCCGTTGCGGCCTGGACCTGGTCCTGGATGAAGAGAGTTTCCTGGCCAGCCTGGCCTGCGAGGAAATCGGTTTGCTGATCCAGGTTCGCGCCCGGGACGAGGCGAGCGTGCGCGAGCGCTACGCTCAAGCCGACCCGGGATTGTTGGTCAAGCGGCTGGGCCAGCCGCGAGCCGATGACCGGTTCGTGGTCCGCTCAGGGACTGCGACCTGCATCGACCGGCCCATGGGCGAGCTGGCCCAGGCCTGGTCGCAAACCTCCTGGCGCATGCAGCGTCTGCGCGACCATCCTGACTGCGCCGACGAGGAATATGCCGCTGTCGGTGACTGGCGGCGTCCCGGCCTGCAGCCGCAGCTGACTTTCGACCCGGCCCGGGCGCCGGCTTTCAACACCGGGGCGCGGCCGCGGGTGGCGATTCTGCGCGAGCAGGGGGTCAACGGCCAGCGCGAAATGGCGCGCGCTTTCATGGCGGCCGGTTTCGATGCCGTTGATGTTCACATGAGCGACCTGGGCGAGGGTCGCGTGGTTCTCAGCGACTTTCACGGCCTTGCCGCCTGCGGCGGGTTTTCCTTTGGCGACGTGCTGGGCGCCGGCCAGGGCTGGGCCCGCTCGATTCTGTTCAACCCGGCGCTGGCCGAGCAGTTCCAGGCCTTTTTCGCCGATTCCGGCCGCTTTGCCCTGGGCGTGTGCAACGGCTGCCAGATGCTCTCGGCCCTGAAGGACATCATTCCCGGCACGGCCCACTGGCCGCGCTTCGTGCACAACCGGTCGCGCCAGTTCGAGGCCCGCCTGAGCATGGTCGAGATCCTGCCCTCGGCATCGCTGCTGTTTGCTGATATGACTGGATCGCGCTTGCCGGTAGTCACCGCCCACGGTGAGGGCCGGGCCGATTTCGGCACGCTGGATGCCGGCCAGGCGCCGGTCTGCGTGCGCTACGTCGACCGCCACGGTCAGCCGGCCGGGCACTACCCCGACAATCCGAACGGGTCGCCGCAGGGCATTACCGGGCTGTGCAACGATGACGGCCGGGTTACCATCTTGATGCCGCACCCGGAGCGCCTGCTGCGGGCGGTGAATTACTCATGGGCGCCGGCCGAGTGGGGCGAATATTCACCCTGGATGCGCCTGTTCCAGAACGCCCGCGCCTGGCTTGACTGAGCATTAAGGTAGGAACAGCATGAGCGACGATCAGAACACGCCGAAAGATAATCAGGCCAGGGCCGACGAGCCCAGCCGCAAGGAAAAAACCAGCGCGGTCAAGGAGATGTTCGTGCTCGCCTTGCTGTATCTGCCGCTGGGCTTTTTCCTCTGGTTTTTTGCTGCCGCGCTGCTGATGCTGCCGACCCGCCTGATCGTCGAGGCACTCCTGACCGGGCTGTTCCCTGGCCTGTTCGCCAGCGTGTTCCAGGATGGTTTCATTTTCGAACTGCAGAGCCCGTTGCAGGTGCGCAACCCCGAGGATGGCCGCATGATGCCGCTGACCTGGGTGATCAACCCGATGATCTATGCCTGGGGCATGGCCTTGCTGTTTGGCCTGATCATGGCCACGCCCTTGAAGGTCAGTCGGCGCCTGATTCAGCTGGCTATCGGATTTGCCGCGATCACGGTGGTGGCCGTTTGGGGAACCTTCTGGGAGGCCTGGCGTGACCTGGCCTTCCTGTTCGGGCCTGACATCGGTGCGGCGGTGCGCGAGCAGGGAATCTCGCCCAATGTGATTGCGCTTTGCTACCAGCTGGGTTACCTGATGTTCCCCGCCGTTGTCCCGGTAGCGACCTGGATTTTGATGAACCGTGACTTCATCGAGAGCGAAGTCCTGCGGCACCGTAGTTGAACCGCGCCGGGCCAGCGTGGTCTGTATGGCGTGACATGCGTCACGCCACCGGCCATGCAATTGGCCATCGCTATAATTGAGCATGCCCATGGAAACCCAGCAGTCCAGCATTACTGAAGACTCCGACCTGCTTCCCAGTATTGGCGAGCACCTCGAGGACCAGGCCGCCGATCTTTGCCGGCTGATGGTCGAGCAGGGACGTCTGCGCGAGGAAGATCTCAATCGGGCCCGTGCTTACCGGGAACAGCACGGCGGCAACTTGCTGACCCTGCTGGTGCGACTCGGGCTGGTTTCGGAACGTGACCTGGCCAGGGCCCAGTCCGAGCTGCTGGATATCGCTCTGGTCAGCGACAAGGACTATCCGGAAGATGCGCCCCGGGTAGAAGAAATCTCGGTGCGCTACATGAAGCAGCAGCACCTGGTGCCCATCCGCATCGATGACGAGGAAATCGAGGTGGTCATGGCCGACCCCCATGATCCCTTCGCGCTCAAGGCCCTGGCCATGGCCTGCGGGCGCCGGGTTTTGCCCCGGGTCGGGGTGACCTCGGAAATCGACAACACGATTGAACGCTACTACGGCGGCGGCAAGAGCGCCATGGGCCAGATTGCCGAGTCGCTGGGCTCGGAAGGCGGTGGTGAAGACGAGGAAGATGTCGAGCATCTGCGCGATCTGGCCTCCGAAGCGCCGGTCATTCGCCTGGTCAACCTGATCCTGCAGCGCGCGGTCGAGTCGCGCGCGTCTGATATCCATATCGAACCGTTCGAGAACCGGCTCAAGGTGCGTTACCGCATTGATGGCGTCCTGCAGGAAGTCGAGGCCCCGCCGTCACGATCCACGGCCGCGGTCATCTCGCGTGTGAAGATCATGGCCAAGCTCAATATCGCCGAGCGCCGCCTGCCCCAGGATGGCCGCATCATGCACCGGGTCGGCGGCAAGGAGCTGGACCTGCGCGTCTCGTCCGTGCCCACCGCCCACGGCGAGAGCGTGGTGATGCGAATCCTCGACCGCGAGGCCGTGGTGCTGGACTTCGCCGGCCTGGGCTTCGCACCAGACTCGCGCAAGACCTTCATCAAGGCCCTGGAAATGCCGCACGGCATCATCCTGGTGACCGGCCCGACCGGCTCGGGCAAGACCACGACGCTGTATACCGCCTTGAGCCAGCTCAACACGCCTGAGCGCAAGATCATCACGGTTGAAGACCCGATCGAGTACCAGATCGAGGGCATCAACCAGATCCAGGCCAAGGCCTCGATCGGGCTGGACTTCGCCAGCGCCCTGCGCTCCATCGTTCGCCAGGACCCGGATGTGATCATGATCGGGGAAATGCGCGACCTGGAAACGGCCAAGATCGCCATCCAGTCGGCGCTGACCGGTCACCTGGTGCTCTCGACCCTGCATACCAACGACGCCGCTGGCGGTATCACCCGCATGCTCGACATGGGCGTGGAAGACTACCTGCTGACATCCACCGTCAATGCCATCATGGCCCAGCGCCTGGTGCGCCGGCTTGACCCGGAAAGCCGCCAGGCCTACGAGGTGCTGCCGGAAGTGGTCCACGAGCTGGGCCTGGGCAAGTTTACCGATGCCGATCCCATCGTCATGTATCATCCCGGCAGCTCCGAAGCCTGCCCGACGGGCTACCGTGGCCGGACCGGCATTCACGAGATCCTGCTCCTGACCGAGGAAATCCGGCGCATGGTCATGAAGCATGCAACCTCCGGCGAGATCGAGCAGTACGC
>RECK01000057.1 GCA_007694055.1 Wenzhouxiangella sp. | reverse complement strand
TTCATCAGGTAGCCGAGCACGGCGAAACCGATCAGGATCACCAGCCCGAAGGTGCCGTAGCCCTGCAGCAGCATGCCGGCCAGGCAGAAAAACACCACGATGGGGATCACCACGTGCGGCGGCACGCGGGTGATCTGCGCGAACACTTTCAGCCCGTACCACCCCAGCACCAGCATGATCACGCTGGCCAGGATCATGCCGGCAAAGATCGAATACAGCAGTTCGGGCTCGTCGCGCAGCAGCAAGGGACCAACCGTGATGCCGTGGATCGCGAACGCGCCGATCAACAGCGCCGCCGACACGTTGCCCGGTATCCCCAGCCCGAACAACGGAATCAGTGCCGCCGGAATGACCGCGTTGTCGGCCGACTCGGAGGCGGCGATGCCGGCCGGCTCGCCCTTGCCGAACTTCTCGGGCGTGCGCGAGGCCTTCTGCGCCAGCCCGTAGGACATGAACGAACCCACCGACGGGCCCAGCCCCGGCAGCGCACCGACCAGCGTCCCGACCCCGGTGCCGCGCAGGATGGTCGGCAGGATCCGGCGAAACAGCGGCCAGGTGATCCGGTCGTCGGGTCGGTTTTCGAGTTTCACCGCCATGGTCTCGCGCTGGTGGCGCAGCTTCTCCGCCTGCACGAACATCTCCGACAGTGCCAGCGTGCCGATCGCAACCGCGATCAGCGGCATGCCGTCCATCAGCTCTACAAAGCCGAAGGTCAGGCGCGGCAGGCCGGTCTGGTTGTCCAGCCCGATCGAGCCCAGGAAGATACCCAGCCCCCCCGCGGCCAATCCCTTGAACAACGATCCGCTGGACAGACCGGCGATGAACACCAGCGCGAAGGCCAGTATCGCGGCCATCTCGTAGGGGCCGAACATCAGCGCAACGCGGGCAAAGGGAATGGCGACGAAGATCAGGATGATGGTTGCGAGAATATCGCCGATTACCGAGGCCAGCAGCCCGATCTGCAGCGCCGTTTTCGGCTTGCCTGATTTCGCCAGCGGATAGCCGTCGAGCGCGGTGGCCGCCGACGAGGCCTCGCCCGGCGCGTTGAGCAGGATGGCCGATACCGCGCTGCCGGCGGCCGTGCCCTTGGACAGCCCGATCAGAAACGAGATCGCGATGTAGGGCGTCATGTAGAAGGTCATCGGGATCGCGATCGAGATCGCCACCGAGCGCGACAACCCCGGGATCACGCCGATCATGTACCCGAGCAGTACGCCGCCGCCGATGCCGATGAACGAGGCCGGGGTCAGTGACTCGCCGATCGCGGCGCCGATGAGCGAGAAATCCATGGCTCAGACCACGCCGATCCGCATCATGTGCACCGAAAGCACGTAGAGCATCGCGACCGGCACGACCGAACAGCCCAGCAGCAGGTACCAGCGCCGCTCGCCAAGCAGAAACAGCAGACCGGCGATCAGCGGGACACCGAACCAGGTGATTTTTACGAAAGTCAGGACATAGATCGCCGCGGCAACATAGACAAACGGCCACAGCGTCCAGCCCAGGCCCGCCCAGTCGATGCGCGTGGTCACCGGCCACTGCCGGCCGCGCACCAGCCCGACCAGCCCGCCGAGGGCAACGATGAGGCCGCAGACCAGCATGATCCAGGCGGCAATACTCGGGACCAGCCCCGGGGGCATCTGCGCCATCGGGTTGGTGCCGGCGTAGTTCGGGATCATCCACGTCAGCGCCAGCAGCGCGAACGCAGCGACCACCAGGCCGGACCAGAAATTCTGTCTTGCCATCCGTTGGCGTCTCTGCTTGTGAGGTTTTTGTAGCCTAACTGAATCGCCCGGCGCCAGCGGCACCATGGCCGATTACTGCTCGTGACGGTACCAGCCGCGCCAACGGCCACTACGCGCAGCGGCGGGCAAGTTCGGTTACCGAAAAACTCATGTCCGGCGCGACCTTCGGGCATTCCCTCAGCTCCGAACAGCTGCCGCAAGCCCTCATGTCGAAACGAACGAATTACGCCATAACTGTAACGTGGAATGCGACCCTCTGCGGACCCAATCGAGACGCAAACCCGCTCTTATCGGCTCGAGGAATGTTCAACCATGAAGACCGCCATTCCAGACCACACCGCCGCGCGAAAGGCTGGACGTTCGGCAGGCAGTGCCTTTCGCGCTCCAGCCGACTATGGCAGAGTGAATTGAAAGACAGCCACTGGCCATTCCACCTGCAGTTCCGTCGTACTGCCCCCGCTCACTGCACGAGTCAACGTATATAGCACGCGGAGTTGCATGGCAACTCGTTCTCCATGCTCACGCCCGTCCAGGGGGATATTCAATGAAAAATGTCCACTATCACTGTCAAACTCGACCACAGGATCATTCAAGACATCATTGCCGACTTGCATTAAAAGCCTAAATCCCAGAACTTCCGTTGTAGACAATGTAACGACCCTGTCAAGTGAGTCTGTATAGCTGACAGAGGATGGCCCGCTAATCTGGGATTGGTAATCTATTTCCAGTTCAACCGCCTCTGCGCCCCACAGACCACCCGAGGCATGCAGGAACAAATCGCCCGAAGAGACGGCGGAATCGGATATGGCGACTGTTCGGATTTCACCTTGCCCCGTGAAAGCCGGAAAACTCCGATTCTCGAAGTTACTTGCGGTAACCGTGTTCAGCGGAAGTTCGAGGGGTCCGCTCTGGGCAAGGCCAAGGGTCACCGCCGCCTCACGTAGGGCATCATGAGGTGGCTCGTAGCTGATGTCACTGACCTGAGCAAACAGAGTCTGACCACCTCTCCATACAGCGTGGGCGTCTTCAACTTTGACCAACCTCACCGGAAGCGGATCCACCGACACGGCAAGCAACGCTGACTCTTCGCGTCCGCCTCCCCTGACAACGTGCAAGGCGTGGGATGGTTCTCCCTGCAATCGAACCATGAATACAGCATCAGGGCCGGGGTCTTCAGAACCTTCACCGAATTTTGCCAGCAACAGGGAACCCGACAGGTTGGTTGTCGAAATCGACGCATGAAGCATTTGATCAGACGCGGGGCCACTCAACTCAAGCCGCTGTGGCCTTGGCCTCAGAGTTTCAAGGTTTCGATACCCCAGGAAATAGATATTCTGCATTAGAAGCTCTTCGAAAAAGCGGGAATAGACAGTAAAGAATGGAGTCTGCGGATCAACATGCCTGACACCCTGGATCAACGCTCTCACAGGATCTTGGCCCGCAAGAATCGCTTCATAGATACGAGCGAGGACCTGATTGCTCTCGGCACGCTCGACAAGATACTTGACCAATGGCGCCATGCCATAGCCATATTCAGCGGCCTCGTCGCCTGAGCCAGCATGAATCCCTGCGGCTATGCCCTGATAGGGTGCGCCGGCGTTGCTAACGTAGGTGGAGGGCCTGTAGCTCCCGGGATCATCATCCACCAGTTCTTCAGCCCATGAGGCGGTGGCCTCGTCCAGCCAATAGTGCGGATAGTTGGAGTACGTGACGCGAGATATTCGACCACGGGGGTCATACAAGCCCTGTACGATATGGAAGAATTCGTGTGCTGCGGTTGCCCTGGCCACACCGAGGTTATCCACGACCCTGGTATTGATTTCGATGTAAGTATAGTTGTCACACCACCATGGCGTCACCTGCGCACCAAAAACATTCGGCTCCAGATCTTTGATCGTGATGTGAACAGGCCAACGGGTGCGTCGCGCGTAACTGAAACCATAAACATCCTTCAGCTTTTCATACGCCTCCTCCAAACCCGCCATGACATTCATGACCTGGCCTCTCGGAACCGTACGTGGGTGGGCAATTGCAAATCTGGGACTGCTCACACGGCTAGACGCTGAGCGTGGACTGCCTTGCAGCTGATGCTCCTCGGCAAGTGCTGCGCTGACGGTTATCTCATAGCCAGTCAAAACCCCCACATCGATCGTATAACCATTTTGAGGGATCGGAATCCCATCGACAATGGCCTGATCGAGATCGGCTTCTGGCAGAACGGGGACCATGACCCGCAGACGCCCGTCGGGCATGACCGTTGCCGTCTCCACCCGGTACCGAACACGGGAGGAGTGATCGCCCTTGGCGGCAACGTGGTCGCCAACAAACACCGCCGGCGAATTAGTCAAGCCTTCCACCGGGTCGAGCCTGATCTCGATCTCCTCACGCGTTGCCAGCGGCAGCCCACTGATCCTATAGACATCAGCACCATCTTCGCCAGCGAAATCCGGCCGCGCATCGACTCGCTCTATGGTCAGGCTGACCTCTACATCCGACGGCAAGGCCTGAGCGGGCACGAGCAGTTCAAGTCCATCCTGAACTACGGTACCGCCGGCTGCACCGATTCGATGGGATCCCGGGAATGGCTCGCTTGAACCTGCCAGCATTCGCCCCAGCATCCTGAGATCGGACTGATTGATAATGCCATCCTGATTGAAATCGAACTCCAGCGGAACCAGATCGCGGTGTTCATCAAGCAGGCGCGCAAACTTGACCAGATCAGCCACATCGAACACCCCGTCCCGGTTGACGTCGCGCGGATCGAAACCGTCGATGACCAACAACTCAGGTTGCGTCCATTCAGAAGCCATCCGACCGCCGTCCACTGTGCGCACCGACCAGTAGTAAAACCCCGACTCAAGGCCGCGCAGCATCATGCCGGGCTGATCGGGCGCAATCCGGTAGGACCTTACCTGAGAGGTGATCGGTGCAGCAGAGGCCGGGCTGTAAACATCACCCAGACCCGGCAAAGTACCGATTCGAACGTTATAGCCCAGAGCAACCTGGGGGGTCTGAGCGTCACTGCCATGACTCCAACTGAAAGTGATGAGGCTCAGCGTCGGGTCATACTCGGCAACAAGATCAGTGGGCGGCGTAGGGGGCGTATTGCGTTGGGCGAAAATCGGCGCGTCGGCCAGCCGACTTGGGTACAGCCTGGCCGATACCGGACGCGAGCCATCCCAGGTCTGGATTTCGCCTACAGCCATGAGATCCAGCGCTCCGTGCCCGCTGACATCGACAAAAGCGATATCACCATCGGTGACGCCCTCCATGTCAAACCCGGCATCACGTAGGCCGCCAGCGGACGTCTGACGATAGACGATGGTGCTTCGCGCTGTCTGATGTCCGATCGGCCCGGAATCGGCGGTTACGTGGGTCGACGCCAGATCCATGCGACCGTCGTTGCTGTAATCGGCTGCTGCCATCCTGGCGTAGCGCACATTGGGTAGCACGATACCGGAATCTTCGAATTGCTCATTGCCGCGGTTATAAATCAAGCGGGCCTGATAGCGCAGCGGCGACTGCAGAGTTTCCAACCGAACGAGATCAGGCAATCCGTTACCGCTAAAGTCCGCCCATATCCCCGACTCCCTGCGCCACACGTTGCCATCGACCGGGATCGCATCACCGACCGGCACAGGATCAAGGACACCATTGCGATTGAAAAACACGTAGGGGCCAGCGGTCAAATCCAGCCAGCCATTTCCGTTGACGTCGTGCCATGCCAACAACCCACCCTGCCCGGCTGGGGCATCAAACTGGACAGGCGCAAAAGAGCCGTCTCCCATATTCCGGAATAATCGAACAGCTCTGCCCTCTGCATAGAAGCCCCAAATGGCAAGGTCTTCAAGGCCGTCGTTGTCGAAGTCTCCCCAAGCCACAGAGGGCCAGGCGCCCAAATCAGAGCCGCTGGCTCCGGGCAGGCCCGCATTGATATCTTCAAAGCGCAAACCGCCGACATTTCGATACACCCGGGCGATTCGTTCGAATACATCAATCGCGCCGACCACGGCGAGGTCCGGCAGACCGTCCCGGTCGAAATCGCCCGCGGCCGCCGCCGCGCGCCCAACATTCGGCAAACCATGATTTGCCACACGCCGGAAGCTTCCTCCAAGATTTTCGTAGACTTCCGTGGGCTCGCCCAATGAAATCAGGTCTTGGCGGCCATTGCCGTTGAGGTCGGCGAAAATCAGGCTACCCCAGGCAGTGGGCGTCTCTATGACCGCCTCGCCCTCGCCGAACAAGCCAACGTAGACCAGGGTTGGGTTGTTGGCAGGCCCGGCCTCGGCCGGCAAGCCTCCGCCGTCCAGATAAATGGCATCCAAATCGGCGAGCGGCGTCAGGTTCCACACATAGGTGCCACCTTGCTGGGTATAAAGCTGTGTAGGCAACTGCTCGAGAAGATCCTGATATCGGTATATGCGGAACACCTCTGCACTACCGCGAAGACTGGAACCATGCCAGTCCCAATCAAAGGTTCTCCACCAATAGCTATGAGAAAAATCCCCGTCGGGTGGGGTGGCATTGACAGCCAATGGGTAAAGTGGATGAAATGCCGTGGCGCTGCTGGGGGCCAGAACGCCTAGCCCAGCTTCCCAGTCTGGCGCCGTCGAGCCACCACCCCAGAACCATGAGGATATTCGCTCCGCTTTCGGATGATTATGGGTGAACACTGCCACCAGTTCGGGGGGCGGCTCATCCGGTATGGTCATCGACATGACCGACCATGCCCTGGACTTGAAGTACTCATAGCCGAACCATGCAAAGCCACCTGTTCCTGCCCCGGGTTCAACCACGCCCCAATCGGTGCCCCAGGAATTGACGATCAGGAAAGCACCTTGCTGGTGCTGCCCATCACTGTCGACATATGACTTTTCATCGTCATAACCAATCACTGTAAACGCATGCCCCGGCCAAAGGGGTGAACCTCCCAGGGCATGGATGACGTCATTGCTCACCCCTGCGACAGTGCTGGCCCTGCCATATTCGAACGTGGCATTCGAAATATCGATACCAAATACCGCAATTTCCCCGGCTGCCAGCCACTCCTTCAGCGCAAGCAGGCCCCCGTCGGTCAATTTGCCGCCATCGGTTTCGAAAGTAATGACATCGCCTCCCCGGTAAGGCATCGCTTCAAGAAAGAAACGCAGCGGTGGGAAGGTGGAACGATCATAGTCATAGGAATCGGGTAGCCGCGACAACGGCAGGCTGCCGATTCGCGTCATCAGACCGATGGTGCCGCCGATACTGGCTCCAGCCTCTGGATGGGACCCGGCCAACCCGAAAACATACGCAATCCCGGGGCTGACCGCCCGATCCCGGTCGAGCCAGCTGACTTGACCCCACCCTCGCTTGCGTGCTTCCAGGTAGGTCTTGAGGTAATAGGTTGGAGCAAAAGCGCCGCAGTTAGGCAGAGTCTGTCGCGCCACCCGGGGCAAATACTCAGTATTGGCGATGCGTGCCGGCAGCGGACTGCGCTGATCAGCCAGCCCACTGAGGGTGATCGCATTCTTCTCGATCCAGGCTTGCTCCTCCGCACTGGCTGCTCGTAGCCCGGTGGGAAACTCTCCGTGCTCGTCTGCCAGCGTCGGGCTCTGTCCCACCAGGGTCCACAACAGGAAGCAGATCACGCTTGTCTTGAAACGCACAGATTTAAGCCTCACGTTCTCCTCCTTGACGCTTCTGACTGCCCGAAAACCTGAGCCTCTGGGCCTAGGGCAGCTTGAATGCAAAAACGGCCAACGGATAATGCATTGGAATCACATCCGGCGTGTCCATATCCTCATTGGCATAGGTAAGCGTTGACGAGACCAATAGGATTGCTGTAGCAGTCTCACCATGGTTACGATTTTCCAAATCAATCTCCCATGCAAACTGCCCGGT
>RECK01000247.1 GCA_007694055.1 Wenzhouxiangella sp. | reverse complement strand
GTCAACCCCCTACTTGCCCCAGCCTCGCCTCATCGTTGTAAGGTGCCACGTCCAGCGCCTGGCCGGAGCGGATGCGTTTTTGCAGGTTCAGCCACCAGGCGGCGTCGAACAGTTCGCCGTGGGCCTCGGTGAAGACCTTCATCAGCGGTCTGGGCAGACCCATGAAGCGCGGAAACTCTTCGGGAAAGACATCGTTCTCGGCCACCGAGTACCAGGGTTCCGGGCTGTAGATGTCAACGTAGTCGGTTGACTTGGGCATGCGCCGAAAGCAGCACTCGGTCAGCAACATCAGTTCGTCGTAGTCGTAGAACACCACCCGTCCGGACCGCGTGACGCCAAAGTTCTTGGGCAGCAGGTCACCGGCAAAGATATTGGAGCGGGCCAGATCCTTCAGCGCCTGACCCATATCCAGCACCGCGTCGCGCGCAAGCTCCTCGTCCACCTCTTCCAGGTAAAGATTCAGTGGGCGAACCCGACGCTCCACCCAGCAGTGCTTGATGACGAGGCTGTCGCCAACCAGGTGCACCAGGCGGCTGCAACCCTTGAGCAATTCATCGCGAAAAGCTGGGGAAAAACGGTCACAGGGGAAGCGCAGATCCTTGAATTCCTGGGCGTCGATCAAACGTCCGACGCGGTCATGCCGGTAGACCATGTGATACCGCTCGATGACCTGGTCGCGACGAATCGTCTTGGCCGGATCGAAACGGTCCCGCAACAACTTGAACACCAGCGGATAGGACGGCAAGGTAAAGACCTGCATGACCATGCCAGGCTTGCCTTCCGCGGCCACCATCTGCTCATCGACGGTCAGCTCCAGGTGGCGGAAGAAAGCCCGGTAGCGATCCGTCTTGCCCTGCTTGGTACGACCCAGCACGGTGTAGATTTCGTCGACCGGCTTGCCCGGCAGCAGGGTGCGCAGGAAAACGACCGTATCGCCTACCGTAGGCAGGTCGGCAAGAAAGTAGCTGAAGGTAAAACCGAACAGGATGCTGACCTGCAGGCGTCGACAAAGCAGGGCATCAACGCGCAGCTTGCCTTCTTCGACTACCAGTGCGATGACACAGGGCAGGTAGCGATCACGGGCAAAGGCGCGACCGACCAGGTACGCCCTGCCCTCGCGATAAAAGACGGTGGTCAACAATTCGATGTTGTTGACTGCCGATTCATCAATAGTCGCCATTTCAGCTTTCAGGCGCTCGGCGAGGCGCTGCGCATCGCCGGCCTGGTCGGCGTAGGCAAGCGAGAATTCGAAATCCGCAAGCAGCCGCTCAAAAGTCTCGGCCAGGCTGCTGCCAACCGCGTAGACATGGCGCGAAACCGGATGCGTGATGCGATCGGTCGGTTCGATATCCAGGGCCACGAACTCGATTTTCGCATCCACTCCCCTAGTCTTGAACAGTCGACGGCTGATGGTATTGAACCAGGTCTTGTAAAGCTCGGCATCGAGCTTGCCCGAGACGACTTCATCGAAGCGTTCGCGGATTTCCTTCCATACCGAACGCGAGAACAGGCGCCCGCCCAGGCGTTCGTCGAGACGCCCGATCAACTCATCGATGCGTCGATCGTACAACTCGATACGGGCGTTCACATCAGCACGCATGCCAGCCCGATCGCCCGATTCGAATCGACGCCTGCCGCGACGGGTGATATCGGAAAAGCTGGCGTTGTAGTCATCGAATGCGCGCACCAGCAGGTCGGTGGCATCGTTGACCGGGCTACTGAGCTGACTCATGGGGACATACCCTTCAGATCGAACCGAATATTTGCGTACACAACCAGAACCAGGCCGGAACCGTGGCCGCCGAAATCAACACACCCCAGGCCACCAGTGCCGATCCCAGGGCCGGGGCCAGGCGGGCGCTGGCCAGCAAGGCCGCAGCCGTAATCATGGGCGGCATGGCCGATTCCAGCACGGCCACGGTGGCGATGGCAGCATCGGCGCGGAACAGAACGGCCATGCCCAGGGCCAGGGCCGGCAACACCAGCAGCTTGCCGACCAGGCCGATCACCAGGCCCAGCCGGTAATCGGGCACCAGGCGCAGCTTGAGGCTCATGCCAATGGCCAGGGTCACCAGCGGCAGCAGCATATCGGCAAATCGATGCACCAGCGTCTCACCCCAACCAGGCAGCCATGCATTGCCCAGCAGCAGCGCCACGATCAGGGCAAGAAAAGGCGGAAAACTCAGGATACGACGGGCCATGGCGCGGGCAGATGGATTGTCGCCCTCGCCGTACCAGCCGATCACGAACAATACATGGGTGCAGACGATGAGAAAAGAACCAAATTGATCGTATACCACCGCCAGGCGTATGTATTCAGGCCCCATCAGCGCCTCGATCAAAGGGAAGCCCAGGAACGAGGTATTGCCCAACGGAATCAGCACCAGCAGCGATGCCGTGACTTCGCGTGACAGCGCCAGCAGGCGCGCCAGCGGCAGGATGACCAGCACCGTACTGGCCAGCAGCAGCCAGGGGATCACTACCAGGGGCAGCAGCGCCCAGGAGGGCTCCAGCGTGGGTACATGGATAAGAATCAGTGCCGGCAGGCACAGGTACAGCACGACCCGATTGAGCACCTCAGGCGCGGTAGCCGGAAACAGCCGCGCCCGCGCCATCAGGTAGCCGACCGCGATCAGCAGCAGTATGGTCAGGTAAGCGGCCAAGGCCCTTGTCCCGTTATCTCAAGGTCTGTTCAACCTGATTCGCCGAGATGCTCATCCAGCCACTCAATGGTCTCGAAGAGCATGTGGAGCACCGACTCGCGGGCCCGGTAGCCGTGAGACTCCAGCGGCAGCATCACCAGCCTGGCCGTGCCTCCGAGCCCGCGTATGGCCTGGTAAAGACGTTCGCTTTGCATCGGAAACGTGCCGGAATTGTTGTCCTCTGCGCCGTGGATGATCAGCACCGGCGCACTGATGCGATGGGCGTGGAAGAAAGGCGACACCCGGATATAGAGATCGGTGTCATCCCACAAGGTCCGCTGTTCGCGCTGAAAACCGAACGGCGTGAGGCTGCGGTTGTAGGCACCACTGCGCGCGATGCCGGTCCGAAACAAGTCGGTATGGGCCAGCAGGCTGGCGGTCATGAAGGCTCCGTAGGAATGCCCGCCCACGGCCACGCGCTCAGGATCGGTCACCCCGCGCCTGACCCCCTCATTGACTGCCGCTTGCGCGTTGAGGGTGATTTCCTCGATGAAGCGATCGTTGGGCTCCACACCTTCGGCCCCGATGACCGGCATGGTGACGTTGTTGAACACCGCATAGCCACGGGTAACCAGGAACTCGGCGTTCCAGTAGCTCAGACGATTGAAACGATAAGGGGAGTCGGCAAGCTGGCCGGCCGCGTCAGCGCTCAGAAACTCACGCGGATAGGCCCACATGACCGTCGGCAGCGGACCGTCGCGTTCGGCATCATAGCCTGCTGGCAGCAGCAGGGTGGCCGACAGGGTGACCCCGTCTTCGCGATCAAAGGTAATCAGTTCGCGCGAGATTTCCCGCAGCTCGGGCAAGGGGTGTTCGGTGTTGGTCAGGCGACGAAGCTCATCTGCTGCAAGATCGCGGACAAAGAAGTCGGGGGGCTGATCCTCACTCTCCCGTCGGGTCAGCAACTGACCTGCTGCGGCATCCAGGAAGGCGATGGGCTGCTCGAACCAGGGCGACTGCGAACGCCACAGGCGCTCGGTCTCGCCTGAGTCCAGGTCCAGGCGATCGACAAAGGGACGGTCACCTTCCGGCGAGCTGCCCTGGCCGGTCAGGAAAATGGCTGACCCGTCCAGCTGCAGCCGAGTCTGGCCCCGTCCGTCAACCCGCATCATCGGTCGCCCCGGATCAGCGTAACGATCTTCCCAGTTTCGTTCCCACAGCAGGTCGACCGACTCGCCGGGGTGATCGGGTGCCAGCCGCGTCATGCGTTCGATACGGCTGGCCCACCAGCGCTGCCATACCAGCGCGGTCTCGCCATCGCCAGCCATGGCCCAGACAATCCGCAAGGGTGAGTCAAGCAGCAGCTCGGGCTCTGAGTCGAATGGTGCTGCCAGCTGGAACAGTTGATCGCGCACCTCGGCCTCGTTGGCCGGATCACCTTCGTCAGCCGCCTGCGCCCAGGTCAGGGTGGCGTCTGCATCGCTGCGCCAGCTCACGCCCCGAGGACCGGGGATAACGGCATCAAAGGCAATCGGCAGGTCATCGGCCAGCGGGTTGTCGGCGACATTGAAAACGGCCTCACCCTGCCTGTCGAGGACAAGTATTTCATGGCCGAAACGGCTCACCGGGACGGCGTAGGAGTAGGGACGAGTCAGGCGAGTCAGCAGGATGAACCGGTTGTCCGGAGAAATACTGAATCTCACCGCCACCGATGCCGGCGCCAGCACGGCCATGGTGCCGTCAAGGTTCACTTGAACCAGCTCAGTGGTGAAATAATGATCAAACAGCAGTTCATCATGGCCGTCGCCGAGCAGATCCTGAAAGGTTCGCGTCGGAGCAGCACGCCCGCGCGTCTCGGTGACGACAGGTGCCGAAGGCAGCGGATCACGCTCCGGCGGTGCTGGACGATCCGCAAGAACACTGCGAAAGACCACGCCGCTGCTGTCAGGCAGCCAGCTCATGTCACCCTGGCCAAATCGTCCCCAGGCTGCATGAACGGGGCGCTCACCCCAGGCCTGGGCGCGCTGCTCGTCCAGGTCGATGCGCCAGAGCTCCACCCGGTCTTCCTCGAGCTGTAGCAGGGCAATGCGCTGGCCATCGGGAGACCAGGCCAGGTCGAGAATGCGCAGCGTTTGCGGCAAACCCCGGATGCTAATTTCCTCACCCGCCAGGCTCTGCAGGCCGAGACTGGCGTAGTAGCGAGGGATGGAAGGGGCCAGGTTGGCCGGATTGAAGCGGATGCCTGCCAGGCGCAGCTCCGGTGCGGCCAGTTCTTCAAGCATGGGAAGTGGCGGGCGTTCCAACAGCAGCAGTTGCTCCCCATCAGGGGATGGGATGACTTCAACCGGCGGCGCCATGTCAACCAGGTCAATCACCGACTGCGGCGGTGACTGGTAACCGGTATCCACCGGTGTTGCATGTGCGGCAGGCGTGAAGGCGAGGACAAGCAGCAGGGAGTAAAGGCTTCTCATGGGTAGTCTGAACGGTGTCGGCGGATTGAATGGGGTGAAGGCTAGTGCCAGGCCATCTTACACAAGCCGCCTCCAGGACTTGACAGCAGAACCCGGGGCAAGGCATCAACAGCAGGCCATCGTCTACCTGTACGGGTTAGGATAACTGCCCGATGGCAAGAAATAGCGACATGAATGCAGCGAGCCGGCATCAGCGCCTCGGATGGGCGCTGCAGATATTCAGCATACTGCTGTTGATCTGGGTGCTGCTCAACGGGTTTTACCAGCTATGGGCCGGACTGTTCGCGGCGGCGATTGGAGCCGGCATCGGCACCTGGCTGGTCAGCGGCCAGCCTCATCCATGGAAACCCCATCGGTTGCTGGCCTTTGCCGGTTTCTTCCTGTGGGAATCACTCAAGGGCGGCATCGACGTTGCCTGGCGCGCCTTGCATCCCTCCCTTCCCGTCGAGCCCTTCTTCGCCCGCCACCGGATGTCGCTGCCCCCCGGTCAACCGCGAACGCTGATGGTCAGCACGGTCAGCCTGCTGCCGGGCACCTTGAGTGCCGACCTCGACGACACGGGCACCATACTTGAGGTCCACGGACTAATGCCCGAAGCAATGGACTCGGTCACCCGGCTCGAGTCCTGGGTTACCTGGCTGTTTTCGCTCGACCCATGATCAGCTTCGTACTCCCGGGACTGGTCATATTTCTGCTGCTGAACCTGGCAGCCGGGCTGGTGCGCGTCGCGCGCGGACCCAGTGCGGCCGACCGCATGCTGGCGGCACTATTGTTCGGGTCCACCACCGTGGCCATCTTGCTGATCCTGGCTGAATGGATGAACGAGCCGGCCCTACGCAACGTGGCGCTGCTCTTTGTCATGCTCGCCGCCATCATTTCGCTGGCCTTTTTCGGCATGCCACGAGAAGACGCGGAAGGAGACGAGGACGCTTGAACATCGTCGAATGGATCGCTGCCGGCGTGCTCACCCTTGGTGCCGTGTTCTACCTGGCCGGCACAGTCGGGCTGCTGCGCTTTCCGGATGTTTACTCTCGCCTGCATGCCCTGACCAAGGCCGACAATCTGGGTCTTTTGCTGGTGTGCGTCGGCCTGGGCCTGTTGGCTGCCGACTGGCAGGTTGGTGCATTGCTGGGCACCATCTGGCTGCTGGGCCTGCTGGCTGCCACGGTCTCGGCCCACCTGATCGCCCGCCATGCCCGTCACGGCCACGGGCAAGCGACGACTAACTCTGAAGAGTCATGAATCTGGCCATCGATGCATTGATCGGCCTCGGCCTGGTCATTCTGGCCTGGCAGACCATCAGTGGACGTTCGCTGTTTCGCGGCATTGTCCTGTTCGTGGTCTTCGGTCTGACCATGGCCCTGGCCTGGGCCCGCATGGGTGCGCCGGACCTGGCCCTGGCCGAGGCCGCCATCGGTGCCGGCGTGACAGGGGCACTCATGCTGGTTGCCTATCGACGCCTGGTCCAGCTTCATCCTGAGGAACCGGCCCAACCAAATCGCCGACGATCGCGCCTGGCCTTGCCCATCGCGGCACTGGCTGCCGGTCTGGTCGCCGTGATCGGACTGGGTGCAGTAAGCGCAGAGCGCGAGCCCGGCATGGCCGGTCTGGCCGTCATGAGCGAACTGGCCGATACCGGCCTGGGCAACCCCATCACAGGGGTCCTGCTGAAGTTCAGAAACCTCGACACGCTGCTCGAGGTTGCCGTTCTGCTGGCCGCTTTCCTGGCCGCCCGTACCGTCTTTGCCGACGAGGAGAAATCACCGACACCGCCACGCGGCGACCTGCCCCTGGTCGGCGCCTTGCTGGCCATCATCATTCCGCTGACCATTCTGGTCGCTGTCCACCTGCTGCTGGCCGGCAGCCGAGAACCGGGCGGAGCTTTCCAGGCCGGTGCCGTTCTGGCGGCTTGCGGCGTGCTTCTGATCCTGTCCGGGCGCCTGCAACCGGCTACCCGCATGGGCCTGGCTGTCGGCCTGCCACTGGTCCTCGGCCTGCTGGTGTTCAGCCTGGTCGGCCTGGCCGCACTGGTGATGGGAGCACCGCTGCTTGCATTGCCCGGATTGTGGACCGTCTACCTGATCGAAACGGCGATGATGATTTCCATCGCGCTTACCCTGGTACTGCTGTTTGCCGGTGCCAGCGGGCTGCGCCGGGGCGATTCATGAATACGGCCTGGTTGTTCGTGATCGTGGCCGCCCTGCTGTTCGGCATCGGCGTGTATGGCCTGATCATCGCCGGTCACCTGCTGCGCAAGCTGTTTGCCATCAACATCATGGGCAACGCCATTTTCATCCTGATGGTGGCCGCCAGCGGATCGTTGGACGGCAGCCCCGATGCACTGCCTCAGGCCCTGGTCCTGACCGGAATCGTGATCGCCGTTTCGGCCACCGCCTTCGCACTCGCCTTGATGGTTCGCCTTTACCAGCTGACGGGCAAGGCCACCCTGCAGGATGACGAGGACGCCGATGACTGAGGCAGTAATGGCTGGCCTGGTTTTCCTGCCGCTGCTGATCGCCTG
>RECK01000272.1 GCA_007694055.1 Wenzhouxiangella sp. | reverse complement strand
GGCCCGACAGGGTCACGCCGAGCAGGTTCTCGTTGATCGAGTAGCGGCTGTTGGAAGACGGCACCTCGACACCGGCCTCGGCCATCAGCTTCAGCTCGTGGGCACGCACGTTGCTGGTCTCGCGCTGCAGCTCGCGGATCGGGGCATGGATCTGGTAGTCGCCCAGTGAACGCACCGATTGATCGAAACGCAGCTGATCATTGCCCATGCCGGTACAGCCATGGGCAAAGTGCTTCGTGTCAAGCTTGTCGGCCAGTGCAAGGCACTGCTGGACGATCACGTAGCGATCCGAGCACAGCATCGGGTACTGCTCGAGCATGCGCGCCCCCGACCACAGCAGCGGCACCACGAACTGGTCCCACAGCGGCTGGGCCGCATCCAGCTGGTGATGCTCGGCCGCACCCAGGGCACGGGCACGGTCGGCAATCCACTGCTTCTGGTCTGCGCTGATACCGCCGGTATCAACGAATGCGGTGTGAACATCGAAACCCTGCTGCTTCAGCGCCAGTACACAGTAGCTGGTATCAAGTCCGCCGGAAAAGGCAAGGACGATGGTTTGCTTGTTGGACATGAGTGATCCTTGTTTTTAACCCGGTAGAGGCCGGATGGCCTTCATTTACCCATCAACTCGGCCATCAGGGCCTTTTGCACGTGCAATCGGTTTTCCGCTTCGTCCAGGGCGACGCAGTAGTCGGCGTCCATGACCTCGTCGGTGGCCTTGATGTTGCGGCGAAGGGGCAGGCAGTGGCTGAACAGTGCGTTGTTGGTCAGGCCCATTTTCTGGCCGTCGACGATGAAGTGACGGTAAGGTGCGCGCAAACGCGCTTCCTGTTCCACGCGACCATACAGCGGCAGGGCCCCCCAACTCTTGGCGTAGACAAAATCCGCGCCCTGGTAGGACGACTCGATGTCGGTACTGATGTGCAGACTGCCGCCGGATAGATCGGCATGGGCATAGGCCGCATCCATGAACTGCTCGTCGAGCAGGTAATCGTCGTGCGGCACCAGCAGGGTCACATCCATGCCGAATTTGCTGGCGATCAGCAGGGCAGAGTTGGCAACCGCGGTATTGAGCGGGCGCGGGTGCCAGGTCCAGGTCAGAACAAACTTCTTGCCATCCGGCTGGCCAAGATGGTCCTGGATGGTGCGCATCAGGGCCAGCTCCTGGCAGGGATGAACAATGGTTTCCATGTTGATGACCGGCACGCTGGCATGGTGGGCCAGGGACTTGATCACCTTGTCCTGGCGATCATTGGACCAATCCTTGAACAGAGGAAACGCGCGCAAGCCGATGGCGTCGCAGTAGCGAGACAGCACACCAGCGACCTCGGCGATATGCTCTTCTGCGTCGCCGTCCATGACCACCCCGGGCTCGAACTCGATACCCCAGGCGGCCTTGCCGGGCTCGAGCACCACGGCGTGGGCACCGAGCTGGAAGGCGCCGATTTCGAACGACGATCGTGTGCGCAGCGAGGGGTTAAGGAAAAGCAGGGCGATGGTGCGACCATGCAGGCGATCGCTGACGCGCTGCTGGCGCAGCTCGGCGGCCTGGTCAAGCAGTGCCTGGAGTTCTTCGCGACTCCAGTCCACCGTGCTGAGAAAGTGGCGCATTGGCTAAAGGTCCCGGGATTTTTTCGGATTGCGAGCTAAATGCGCCCACAGGCAGTTCAAGCAGACCCTCCAATTTGCCATAAAGCGCCAGATCTGACAAGAAGACAGTCGTGATTTTGGGCGATGCAGCGCGATCCACCGAACTTGAGCCCAACGCGGCAGTCAGCGGGATCGACTTCGGCCGCACTTGCCGCTATCTTGGCAGGGTGAATGCCAATCCTAAGCGCTGTCGACGCCTGTGGCCGGGTCCGGTCGCGCTGGCGCTTGTGGCGTTGATGCTGGCCGCCGACATTGCCGCAGCCGGCCCGCCAGGCGTGGACGAAGTGCGCTTCCGCTGGATCGGCATCAGTGACGGTCTTTCCCAGGCAACCGCGCGGACCATGGTGCAAGACCCGCGAGGTTTCATCTGGATCGGCACCCAGGACGGCCTCAATCGTTTCGATGGCCGCAGCTTCGAAGTATTTCGGCACCATCCCGAATCCGAGCATTCGATCAGCGACAACCACATCGTCGACCTGGCCCTGGATCGGTCAGGCGCTCTCTGGGTAGCGACCCAGTCCTCCGGCCTCAACCGGCTCGACCCGGCACTGGAGCGTTTCCGAAGCTACCGCCATGCGCAGGATCGACCCGGCGCGCTGGCTTCCGACGTCCTGGCTCGGGTCAAGGTCGATGCCCTGGACCGGGTCTGGGTACAGAGTGAGGACGGCGTTCTGCAATGGCTGGGAGATGATCGCGAGCGCTTCCGCTCACCACCGTTTACAGCACCGCGCCCGGATCATCCCCTGCGCCTGCTGGCCAGCCTGGCGGCGGGTGATCTGCTGCTATCGGATAACTCGCAGCTTTACCGCTGGCACGAAGACTCAGGGCAACTGCAAGCCCTGGGCGAGCCACTGGATGCTGCGGTGGTGCTTTACCTGGCCGCGGTCAGCGATGACCGCCTGTACGTCGCCAGCCAGGATCACGGCCTGTACGAGTTCGACCGATCCGGCGCACTGCTGCGGCACTGGCACCGCGCAGGTCCGCACCGGCTGGACGACAACCAGGTCCGCAGCCTCATGCTTGACCGCAGCGGTCAGCTCTGGGTTGGCACCATTACCGGACTGAACCGCATCGATATCGCCTCCGGTCACAGCCAGTCCTGGGGCCATGATCCCGGCGATCCGCTGGGATTGAGCGGCTCACGCATCATCAGCCTGCTTGAAGATCGCGAAGGCCTGATCTGGGCGGGCAGCTGGACCGGGGCCTTGAGCGTTCACGACCCGGACACCGCGGCATTCCTGCTGGTTCGCAACCGACCGGACCAGCCGGAAAGCCTGCCCGGAAACGCGGCCGCCAGCGTATTGGAAAACCCCGACGGTACGCTGTGGGTTTCGCTGCTGGATGTGGGTGGGCTGGCGCTGTTCGACCTGGAGCGCGGCCTGCTGCGACGCATCCGGCCGAAGCCGGACGAGCCGGGCGGCCTGCCCCATCGCATGGTTGGCAGCCTCCTCCACGATGACGCCGGACTGCTGGTCGGCACCCTGGGTGGCGGCCTGGTCCGCATGGTCACGGCCAGCGAACGATTCGAGCGCCTGTTCGCCGAGGCCGACAACGACATTCCCCACCATGCCCTGGTCGAAAACCTGCAGCGCGACTCGCGCGGTGGCCTGTGGGTGTCGACCATCGGCCAGGGGCTTTTCCATCTGTGCCAGGACTGCACGGGCTTTCGGCACTACTATCCCGACCCGGACGACCCGGACAGCATCGCCGGCAGCGAGGTCAACGGCGTGCTGGAGGATCACGATGGCCAGCTCTGGGTGGCGCTGCGCCGCGCGGGACTCAACCGGCTCGACCCTGAAAGCGGCCGCTTCCAGCACTTTCCAGCCAGTACGGCGGGCCTGCGCCACAACTCCATCACCGGCCTGCATCGGGCCGGCGACGGCACCATCTGGTTCGGCACCCAGGGCGGCGGTGTTCACCGCATGGAGATGACTACCGAGGGCCCGCGCTTTACCGCGATTGGCCGACCCGAAGGTCTCAACGCCGACGCCATCGGCGAGGTGGGCGAAGATCGCCAGGGCCGAATCTGGGTCAGCACCACGGCCGGACTGGCCCGGATTGACCCCGCCGACCTGAGCATCGAGAACTTTCCCTTTATCGACGGCCATAGCGGGGCCGGGTTCTTTATCGGCAGCATCGACCATCAGTCGCCGTCTCACTTGTGGTTTGGCGGCCTGCGCGGCCTGGTCAGAGTTGACCTGGATCGGGTCAAGCGGCGCAGCGCGCAACCGGAAGTGACGCTGACCAACCTGCTCCTGTTCAATCGCCGAATCCAGCCGCAGCCCGACTCGATCTTGTCACGGGCGCTCGACCAGGCTCCCGATCTGGTGTTGCCGCACGACCAGTCGCTGCTGTCAATCGAGTTCGCCGCACCCGGACAACTGCGCCACGGTCCCCAGCTGCGCTATCGCTACCGCCTCGAAGGCATCGACAGGGACTGGATTGAAACCGGCCCCGATCGGGCTTTTGCCACCTACTCGATTCTGCCCCCGGGCGAATACCGGTTCGAGGTCGCAGCCGGCGTTGAGTCCCAACCCTGGGGGCCCAGTCGCACCTTGCCTGTCACCGTGCTGTCACCACCCTGGCGCACTGCTCCTGCCCTGGCGATTTACGCCGGCCTGCTGGCCCTGCTGCTGGGCGCGGTGATCTGGCGCACCCGCCTGGGCCTGCAGCGACGCTTCCAGGCCCAGCAGGAAATCGCCGCCAGCCGCGAGCGCCTGCGCATGGCCTTGTGGGGCAGCCGCGACGAACTGTGGGAAGCCGACCTCGAAGCCGGTTCGCTGGTACGCGAAAACCGCATGGACCGCAGCAGCGAGAATGATGATGTGGCGGTGATGAGCCTGGATGAGTTCTGGGGTGGTGTGCATC
This sequence comes from Wenzhouxiangella sp., assembly GCA_007694055.1. Taxonomy (GTDB): domain Bacteria; phylum Pseudomonadota; class Gammaproteobacteria; order Xanthomonadales; family Wenzhouxiangellaceae; genus Wenzhouxiangella. Next base: position 3,123 of record RECK01000272.1, on the reverse strand, counting down.
GCGAGGATGTCGACGAACTCCAGCAAACCTTCGTCGCCCATGCCAGCGGCAAGACCGAACACTTCGAGGCGGAATTCAGAGCGCGCAGCCCGCAGACCGACTGGCGCTGGATGCTGTCACGGGGGCGGGTGACGCGGCGCAACGAGCAGGGCAAGGCCATTCGGCTGTCCGGCACTACTCGTGACATCACCGCACTCAAGCGTACCGAAGAGGCGCTGCGACGGCTCAATGAAGAGCTGGAAAGCCGGGTCGAGCAGCGCACCAGTGAACTGGAAGCTTCCAATCAAACGCTTACCCAGGCCCTGGAAGACCTGAAGCTGGCCCAGCACCAGTTGGTCCAGACTGAAAAGCTGGCCGCCCTGGGCGGCCTGGTGGCCGGCATTGCCCATGAAATCAACACCCCGCTCGGAGTCGGCCTGACCGCAGCCTCGCATCTTGACAGCGAAGCCCGGCGCTTCGAAACACTGCTGGACGAAGACCAGGCAGCCGACCCGGAAAAATGGCTGCGATTCGCAACAACCGCGCGCAGCAGCAGCCAGATGATACTGCGCAACCTGCGCCGGGCCAGCGAGCTGGTGCGCAGCTTCAAGCAGGTGGCGGTGGATCAGTCCAGCGAACAACTGCGCACCTTCGACCTGGCCGCCTACATGGACGAAATCATGTTGTCCCTGCAGCCCCAGCTCAAGCGGCAGCCGCACAAGCTGGAAGTCGAGATTGAACAGTCCATCATCATGACCACCTACCCGGGTGCGCTATACCAGGTGCTGGTCAACCTGGTCATGAACTCGCTGATTCATGCATTCGAGAAGGGCCAGTCCGGCACCATCCGGATCGAGGCCAGCCAGGCCGACGGCTGGGTAAGACTGCGCTACCAGGACGATGGCCGCGGCATGGACCAGGCCACGGCCGAGCGCATTTTCGATCCCTTCTTCACCACCCGACGCGGCCAGGGCGGAAGCGGGCTGGGTTTGCACATCTCTCACAACCTGGTCAGCGGCGTCCTGGGCGGCTCCATCCAGGTCGAAACGGCACCGGGCAAGGGCGCGCTGTTCGACATCCGGATCCCGAAAAAAAGGCAGCCAGATCAGCAGGATAACCCCGGATCATAAAACGGGGCACCGTCTGTCACCGCCAATCAATCCGGCATTCTTTCACGAAGCGCCGTGACCTCGTCCCAGCGCTCCATCAGCAAATCAACCAGGGCTGGGTCGAACTTGACGCCGCTCTGGTCCAGAAGAAACTCCCGCACCCGCTGTTCCGGCCACGGCTCCTTGTAGCAGCGCCGGCTGCCCAGCGCATCACAGACATCGGCCAGGGCAACGATGCGCCCGACCAGGGAGATCTCCTCTCCCGCGACCCCGCGCGGGTAACCACTGCCATCGAAGTTCTCGTGGTGGTCGCGGGCAATTTCCGCGGCCATGGAAAACAGCGGTCGCTTCGAAGACGAAAGCATCTCCACGCCGATATCGACATGACCACGCATGATGCGGGTTTCCTCGCTCGTATGCGGCCCCGGCTTGTTGAGCACGGCATCGGGAATGCCGATCTTTCCTATATCGTGCAGCGGAGCGGCCAGGCGCAGGATCTTGACTTCTTCCTCGGAGAGGCCACAGGCGGTTCCCAGCATCGCTGAAAGCTCGGCCACACGGCGCACGTGGCTGGCCGTTTCCAGGGAACGGGTCTCGGCCACCCCGGCCAGCAGGCACAGCATCTCGGTCTGGCTTTCGGCCAGTTCCTGGTGCAGCAACAGGTTTTCAAAAGCAATCGAGACGTTGGTACAGAAGACTTCCAGCAGCTTGTAGTCGAGCTCGGTCAGCCGGTAGGCCTCGCCCACGTACAACAGGCTCTCCGACTGGCGGGAATCGGTGAAATGCAGGACGTAGTGATCGTCGGAAAATATGCTCTGGCGACCTTCCAGCGCCCGTCGCAGCGAAGCGACGATATTGGCCGGCAAGGCCGAAGCGACGGGCTGCTCGATCAGGCTGCGGTAGGGTCCTGCCGCGGCCTGAACCCGAAACTGCTCCGGTGCCGCCTCGGCATCGGGCACCTTGCAGTACAAGGCGCCCCGATCAACGCCGAGGAGGCCGACGATCTGCTCCAGCACGGCCGAGGCAAAGGCCGGGCTGGTCTGGTGTGAATGAACCTGGGCCGAGCATTCAATGACCCGCTCCAGGCCACGCTTGTTGGCCTCGATGATCATCACATCGCGGTAGGCGCGCAAGGTCGAGTAGAGGGTGGTGTAAAGCCGCTCGGAAGTCAGCTCGGTCTTTTCCTTGTAATCATTGATATCGTAGTTGGCGACGACCTCCCGCTCCGGCGCCTGTCCGGGCTGACCAGTGCGCAGGACGATCCGAACAAAATGGTTATCCAGCTCGCGGCGAATATGGTGGACGAGCTCCAGGCCAGCCTGCTCGGACTCCATCACGACATCCAGCAGTACCACGGCCAGATCGGCATGCCGGGCCAGCAGCTCACGCGCCTCGGTGGCTGAATGGGCATGCAGGAAACGCAGCGGACGTCCCTCGAACTCGAAATCCCCCAACACCAGAGTGGTGACTTCATGGACCTCGGGCTCATCATCGATGATCAGAATTTTCCAGGGCTCCACCCGGGAAGAACCCTGCACCAACCCCCTGTTTCCTTCTGGCTCCGAGACCATCTTTCCACGCCTCCTTAGAGTGCCCGGCGAGTCAGCGAGAAGCATCGCCTTGACACGCAGTGTAACGCGATCCCGAATCAATTCCGCGCGTCGCCGTACGCTAACATAGTGTCCTCATAAAACATCGGAGTCAATTCCATGGGTATTGAAGTTGGAGGCCTGCTGAGCCTGATCTGGTTGATCATTATCATCTGGGCCATCATCAAGACCGCACAGAGCACTGCCGGACCAGTGGCCAAGATCTTGTGGATACTGATCCTGCTTTTCTTGCCCCTGGTCGGATTCATCGCCTGGCTCTTGCTCGGGCCAAAACGTTAGCCGGGCCAAGGGGAGTGACAGGGCCTGATCGGCCGGATACCACCCGTTGCGAAAGGGGGGATGAGGCTGAAAGGCGGGGCTTCGGAAGTGGTTTCCTTATCTTCCAACCTCCTCCTACCTGACCAGTGACGAGTGGGCCTGACTGG
>RECK01000407.1 GCA_007694055.1 Wenzhouxiangella sp. | reverse complement strand
GAACTTCCGGGTCTTCGACTTCTGCTACAACTTCGATTTCTTCAAGGAAAACCCGGAAGGCATCGAGGGCAGTGGCGTCGTACCGCTGGGTACCCGGCTGTTCCGCGCACGGGTCGATCTGCTGGGCCAGCTGCAGAATGACCCGGAGCGAGACGACGGGCTGGAGCTGGAAATCGGCCTGGCCGACCAGCTGCACGCCGAGGTTGCGGCCATGAACCGGGACAACTTCATCGTGCGCATGCACCTGGAGGCGGTCGAGCGGTTTCAGAAGCGCGAGGCCTGGGAGCGCTTGGGCGATCAGGACCGGCAGGAGCTGACCCAGCATCTGGCCGCGCTGCCCAGCCAGATCGAGACCGACGACGTCGAGTCCCGCCTGTTCGACCTGACCGCCCTGAAGATGCAGCTGGCCCTGCTGGAGGGCAACCAGAATCTGTTTGAGAAGCAGCGGCAGCGGGTGGCAACGGTGGCCGAGCTGCTGGAAGACAAGACCGCCATCCCGGCGGTGGCACAGCAAGCCGCCTACCTGCAGGCCATTCAGACACCTGAGTTCTGGGAAGGCATGACCCTGGACCTGCTGGAGGAAATGCGCCGGCGCGTGCGTGGCCTGGTGCCCTTCATCGACCGCCAGAAGCGCACCGTGGTCTATTCCAACCTGAAAGACGACATCCTCGGCATCCGCGACGGTGAGGTCATCCCCATGCCGCGCATGACCGGCGCCCAGTACGAGAAGAAGGTCCGCGAGTACCTGCGAGGCCACCTCGACAATGTCGTCATCCAGCGGCTGCGCACCAACCGACCGCTGACACCCAAGAATCTGGAAGAACTGCAGGCCATGCTGATCCAGATCGGCGAGGAAGATGGCGAGATCCTGCTCTCGGACCTGCTCGCACGCAGCCAGGCGCCGTCGCTGGTCCATTTCGTCCGAGCCCTGGTCGGCATGGAACGCGAGGCAGTGCAGGCGGCATTTTCAAAGTTCTTGAGTGACGAAAGCCTTTCCGCCAAACAAATTCGCTTCGTGGAGCTGATCATCGACCAGCTCAGCGAGAACGGCGTAATCGAAGCGAAGGCGCTATACGAAGCCCCATTCAGCGCATTGCACAGTGAAGGCCCGGAGGCCCTGTTCGCCGGCAAGGAAAATGTCGTGGAAGGGCTGTTCGGGCAATTGGAGCAGCTTGCGCCGCAGGTGCCAGAATCACCGGCAATTCAGACAGGCTAATGAAGGCAGCCATGGTGTTGGCTCAGCCGAGAATCCCGTCCCAGAGTTCGAATGGAGAAAAATGAGCCGATATCACTACAACCGCGATGTGACCGCCGTCCTCGCCGCATCGGATGCCTGGAGAGACGAGTGCCTGCTCGAGGACGGTAGCGTGTTCAGCAACCAGGCGCTGTGGACCCCTGCCAATCTCGCTGAGCTGAACCGCGCCTTCATCCAGAATGCCCTTGAGGGCGGAGCCAGCTATTTCGACAAGCTCAAGCAACAGCTGGTCAGTGCGTCGCCGCCGGCTACTCAGCTAATGGCCGAACTGCACTGGGTATTGCTGCTCTTCCCGCACAACATCAATCCGGCCACCAAGCGTACCCAGGTCATGGATCTCTGGGCGCTGAGCGGAGAAACCTTGACGGCCGATCACCCGATGCTGAGCGACGAGGTGCTAGCCGGAACCGCCCATGCCGGAACGGCCTACAACACCCACCGCTGGAGAGAAATGGCCTTTCTGATCCAGATCGCGGAAGCCTTCAAGGTCGAAAGTCTGGAACGTCGCAGCGAGCTCCTTTCTGAGCCCTGGGTTTTTTCAAAGTGGCTGGCCTCGGTGCCTCGCGACGGCTTCCGCCAGTTTCGACACATCATCCGCTGGATGCTGTTTCCGGATACCTTCGAGAGGATCTGCACCAGCATCGACAAACGCGCCATCGTCGAGCACTATGACCGCCTGAGCCGCCCCCAGTCCGGCAGACTTTCGGACCTGGAGATGGACCAACGCCTGCTTGCAATCCGAAAGCGACTGGAAGAAGAGCATGGCGATAATATCGATCTCTACGACAGTCCGTGGATCGATCAATGGAAACCTTCGCATCGCACCTGGTTGATCGCATGGAACCCAAAGAATTGGGAATGGGAAAACTTTCAGAACGATCGGCTACGAGTCGCCAATGGCGAGAGCGTAACCTTGCGCTGGAGCTCGGCCTCTGCTCAGCTGAATGAAGGCGATACCTTCTATCTGGTCCGCTTAGGCCAGGAGCCACGGGGCCTGATCGCCAGGGGCAACATCGCTTCTGAAACCTATGAGGACGCACACTACGATCCGGACAGGGCCGCCCGGGGTGACAAGACCCGTTTCGTAGACGTCACGCTGACTGACTTGCGCGATCCAACAGTGGATCCTTTTATCGGGATGGCCGACTTGCAGTCTGAAACGACCGATAACCAACGCTGGTCACCGCAAAGTTCGGGTATCGAGGTCAAGCCGCGGTCGGCCAAGCTGGTCGGCACCTTGTGGAGTCAGCTGCCGCCGGTCAAGATCAATCCGGGCAAAACAACAACCTCCCGCGAAGAGGCCATTCAGATCAAAAGACCGGTCAACCAGATCTTCTACGGGCCGCCGGGCACAGGCAAAACCTACCACTTGCGCACTCACCTGATGCCGCGCTATGAGAGCGAGGCCCGCCGGGCGCCGACTGGAGAGTGGTTGGAAGCACAGCTTGCCGAGACTTCCTGGTGGGAGGCCGTGGCCTTGGCGCTAGCTGACTTGGGGGGCGAAGCCACGGTCAACGATTTGCTGATCCATCCCTACTTCAGAGCCAAAGCGCGGGTGCAGGGACGACCGAATAGCCCTAATCTGCGCGCGACCTGCTGGAGCTCTTTGCAGATTCACACGGTAATCGAGTCAGAGACAGTCAAATATGCTCCCGACAAGCGGCAACCGCCGCTGATCTTTGACAAAAAGGCCGGCGGCCTCTGGACATTTGCAGGAGATTGGGAAGAGGCCGGAGAAGCCCTGCGTGAACAGTTGGCTCGCCTCAAACAAGGTCCAGCCAGTGCTGATGCCAAGATCAAACGCCACCTGACGGTCACCTTTCACCAATCCTACAGCTATGAGGACTTCATCGAGGGAATCCGGCCGCAGGCTAGCGAGAATGGCCAAATTAGCTATGAAGTTCGAGACGGTCTTTTCAAATCGTTCTGCAAGCGGGCCCGGCAAGACCCCCGGCAGCGCTATGCGCTGTTTATCGACGAGATCAACCGCGGCAACATTGCCCGCATCTTCGGCGAGCTGATCACGTTGATTGAAGTGGACAAGCGTGCCTGGTGGGACGAAGACGGGCAGCTGGTTGACGGGATTGAACTGACTCTGCCCTACTCCGGTGATCGCTTCGGGGTGCCGAAGAATCTGGATATCTACGCCACCATGAACACCGCCGACCGCTCCATCGCGCTGATGGATGCTGCCCTTCGCCGCCGGTTTCATTTTCATGAACTGATGCCCGAGCCGAAGCGAGTGCCCGGCAGCCGCGGCGATGGTGTGATCTCCGACGGCGAAGGCGGCTTGCTGGACCTGCGGTCGCTACTGGAATCCATCAACCAGCGCCTGCGATATCTGCTCCACCGCGACCAGACCTTCGGCCATGCCTACTTTATCGAGGTCAAGGATCTCGATGCGCTGCGCCAGGTCATGGTCTACGACATCATCCCGATGCTGGCCGAGTATTTCTATGACGACTGGAGCCAGATTCGGCGTGTGCTCAGCGACGATGGCGCGACCCCGGACCACCAACTCATCACTGTCACCAAGCTGGATCCTGCCCACCTCTTCCCGGACGGGGACCCCAACTTGCCAGATAAGATCGACTACCGGGTCCGACCACCGGAAGAGATCACGGCCGACGCGCTTCGCAAGATCTACGAGCAGCCGGAAACCTGACCGTGCGGCAACTAACCGCCTTTGAACACGGCTGGCTGGAGGTTGGCCCCACCGGTCATCTGACTGCGGCCGAGGCTGACGCGCTGGCGGCATCCGAACAGCATCTCCCAGGCGGGTGCCTGCAGTGGGGTCATCGCCGGGTGAAGTTTGCCCAGTTCTGCGGTGTGGTCCGGGTAGAGGGCCTGCAGATTGAGATACTGCCGAAGCTCCACCCGCACCAGGCGGAGGCCCAGCAACGCAGCACGATGGTGAACATGCTCGCCTGCGTCGGCGATCTGGATGGTATGGAGACAATCGCTGCCAACCTGGCCACCAATCGCACTACCCTGCTCGATCTATTCATCCGGCACTTCGCTCAGCTGCTCGAACGTCAGCTCCAGCAAGGCATGATGCGCGATTACCGTGATATCGAAGAGACGTTGGGCCAGGTCCGCGGTCGCATCGACGTACTCCTCCAGCAGCGGGAGAACCTGTTTAAACCGCAGAGAATCGCCTGCCGGTTCAGCGAACTGATCGCTGACATTCCCGTCAACCGGCTCCTGCACTCCACCATCCAGTTGGTTTGCTCACTGGCGACCAGCCCAATTCTCAAGCAAAGGCTGCGATCCCTACGAACCCGGTTCGCTGGCGTCCAGCCACTCGCCCCGCATGAGCGCGGCCCAAGATCCAGCGACCTGAACCGGATGCAGCGCCGCTATGCCGGTATCGTCGACCTCGCCCATCTCTTCCTCGACGGCCAGTTCCTTGACCCCCGTTCTGGTCAGCACCGCGCCTTCAGCCTGTTGTTCGACATGAACCGGCTCTTTGAGCGCTACACCGCCAGCCTGCTAAGACCCATCGCCCGTCGACAAGGCCTACGCCTTGTTGAGCAAGGCCCTAGACGCTATCTCGGACACGATGAAACCGGTCGGGGCCGGCTACTTATGCGGCCGGACATCGCCTTGCTGGATCCGGACGGGCGGCCGATCATCATCGTCGATACCAAATGGAAGCGTCTGGAGGGCAACGACCCGATGGCGGGCCTAAGTCCAGCGGATCTTTACCAAATGGCCAGCTACGCTAACGCGTACCGTTGCGCCAGCGTTTGCCTGCTGTATCCGGCGCAGAGCACTTTGCCCGCCGGGCAGAGCCATCGGCTACAGCTCAATCTGGCCAATATCGCCAGATTAACGCTCCAGAGCGTCGGATTCGAACAAGACTTTTCATTTCTATGCCCGTTGCAGGACTTGATCGAACCCTCTCGCCGAGACCCTGGCCGCTTTGCGGATTCGACGGCTGACCCCACCCCGATCAGGGTGCCGGCGGCCAGAGCGGCTCGCTGACTAGTCGATACGGCCCGGCGGGTCAAACAGAAACTTATGCAGATCGCCGAGGCCGAGGATCGAGGGGCGTCGGCGATGATGTTTTGGACCCAGCCCTCGAAGTAGGTTGGGTGATTCTCGAGTGAAACCCTTTTCGGGCGGGTATATGTGGTCATCTCAAAGCCCTCTACTGATTGCCGTTCCACTATAGCGAAGCTTGTTCACCGATGCGGAACCGACCGGATCTTGTCTTGAAAGCACTCGGCCAACTGGCTGGTGGATATTTTAATATCCACCCAAAGCTAATACACACTGGGCTCAATTGCTGCGCACTGCTGTAGCGAATCCTGTCGCAGCACGAAAGATTGAAAGCGACATAACTTGCGACATGCAGAGGCTTGGTTTGGGCCGTCTGGGGACGTGTCTCAGGACTTTTGAGATTTGCGACACCGGTCATTTTGCCCGGGTAAAACTGGATCGACCCAGACGGGGCAGTCGGGTTTAAGGCTGGATGCTTTTTTGTCCTCACTGCTTTCGTCTTGAGGTTTGGTCCGTTACGGGGCTAAACTGCCCTAAGGGCATTCCACACCGGGGGCGATATGACACGAACCAAACCGCTTTTTCTGATTGCAGTTGCACTAATTCTCACCGCATGCGGTGGGGAATCCGACTCGCTGACTTTTCAGGACTGCCCCGACTGCCCCACCATGGTGATGATCCCGGCTGGTGCGTTCATCCAGGGCAGCCCGGAAAGCGAGCCGCAACGTCGGGATAGCGAGGGCCCCCTGCGCAGGATACAGGTCCAGTCTTTTGCCATGGGCCAGACGGCGGTGACGTTTGATCAATGGGATGCCTGCGTGGCCGACGGTGGGTGTTCTCACAACCCCGGCGACCGAGGCTGGGGTCGCGGCGACCGCCCGGTGATCCGCGTGAGTTGGAACGACGCCCAGCAATACGTCGCCTGGCTGAGCAACAAGACCGGCCACCACTACCGCTTGCCCTCGGAATCCGAGTGGGAATATGCCGCCCGTGCTGGAACCCTAGGTCGCTTCAACACCGGCGATTGCATTACAACGGACCAGGCAAATTTCCGTGGTCCTGAGCCGGCAACGGGCTGCCCGACGGGCATTGATCGCCAGCAAACACTGCCGGTGGCCAGTTTCGCCCCCAACGCCTTTGGCCTGTACGACACCCACGGCAACGTCTGGGAATGGGCTCAGGATTGCTGGAACCCCAGCTATAGCGGCGCTCCAACTAATGGCAGCGCCTGGATGACAGGCAACTGTGACCGTGCTGTTGCCCGCGGCGGCTCCTGGAGCATCAATGGTCTGGATGTGCGTTCGGCCACCCGCCACTTCAGGCCCCGCGACCACCGCAACGCCAGCGTCGGCTTCCGTGTAGCCAGGTCCGTAGCGCTGTGAGCTTTGTGCTTTTACCCTTTGCGTTCGGCGACAGCCGGACTGGGGGCGTAGGGACGCAGCCCCCGTAGACTTTTTTGCCGTGCGCGGCTGGATACCAATTTATCCATCTCGAACCCCAAACTCTTTACAAAATGCCCAGTTTGTAAAGAGTTCAAATGCTTGAGTATCGAAGGCGAGGTAGGTTTTAACAAACAAGCTGTGGGATTTGTGGTTTATCTCTCGATTTTCGAATACCTCTTGTTTGCCGGCCTAGGATCACCCTGTGCTGGCGCCATCAGCTAGATGAGCCACGTTTCTCTGCCTTGACTCGCTGCACCGTTGATGGCGCCGCCCCGGCCAGCTTGGCCGTCTTTCTGACACTAAAGCCCTTCCCAAGAAGCTGATTAATTTTGTCGTGCTTGACCTGATCCACCGGGCGACCTTTGTATGCCCCCCGCCTTTTAGCCTTCTCAATCCCCTGAGCCTGGCGCTCCCGACGCTGTTCGTAGTCCTTCCGCGCGATGGCGGCGACCATGTCCATCATCATCCGGTTGACGGCGTCCAGCATCCGGGCAGTGAACTCGCCCTTCAGGCTCATATCGTGTTGGACACCGCGCCTAAGTGATTGTGGATGTGAGATCCGTCAACTTGAACGATTTTGTTACCGGATAGGCAAGACTTTCGCCCAAAGCGCTGGTCTCTTTAGTTTTGCTTGCTTCGTCAAAACGAAAAACGGTAGGTTATTGAGGTCATACTGCGGAACTGTGCGCCCGGTTTGGGCCCGGTTCGGGCTCGGTTTGGGCTCAATTTGGGCACAGGGCTTTTCAGGCCGAATCCGGACAGCCTCGTGGCGCCTGAAAAAACATATAAAACAATAGGTTAGAATGGTGCCGATGGAGGGATTGCTGCGGCGCTGCGCGCCTTGCCCTTCGGGCTGAAGCTGCGCTTCAGCGATTGTGCGCTGACGCGCACAATTCGAACCCGGTTGTTTATTGTCGGGGGTTCGAATTGGGGCTTCGATGACCTCAACAGGTGCGTCAAGTGTGGA
>RECK01000045.1 GCA_007694055.1 Wenzhouxiangella sp. | reverse complement strand
CGTACTCCGCAACCCGGCCAGGCCCTGATCGGCCAGATACCACCCGTTGCGAGAGATGGGAGGAGGCTGGAAGGCGGGGCTCCGGAAAGGTTTTCCTTATCGTCCAACCTCCTCCCACTTGAGCAGTGACGGGTGGGTCTGACTGGGGCCGGGTTGAAGGAGGATGAAGGGGTTCAGCGGGTCGTCCCACTCGGCGTGGGTTCGGCGTCTTCGAAGATGGTAGCGTGGCTGAGCTTGAGTTCGACGCTGGCCAGTTCGACCGGCTGATCATCGTCGAACGTGTGGAGCACCCAATGGCCATCGCTGGCGCGGCGGTAGAGTTCCAGGCGGCCGCTGTCCGGGTCGACCAGCAGGTATTCCTTCAGCGATTCCAGGCGGCGGTAGGCGGCAAACTTGGCCCCGCGGTCAAATGCCTCTGTGCCTGGAGAAAGCACCTCGACTATCAGCAGCGGAGCCGCCTTGTCCAGGTCGCGTTCGCGATCAGCCGGGTCGCAGGTGACCATGACGTCGGGGTAGAACCAGGCATCAACCGCTTCAACCCGCAGCTTCATGTCGGCGATATAGGTTCGGCAGGGCCCGCCACGCAGGCCCGAGCGCAGCGCAGCCGCCAGATTCAGACAAATGGTGACATGGCGATCGCTGGCCCCGACCATGGCAAAAATCTCGCCGGCCATGAACTCGTGCTTGTCAGCCTGTTCGGCCTCCCAGGCCAGGTATTCATCGCCACTGATTCGGGATATTAGAGGACTGGCCATGACGCACCTCCGTCGGCAAAACACTCATCATCAAATCTCATCATAACCCCTCGCCATAGCGCCGGGCGAAGGCTTCGAGGATTCGACCCATTTCGACGGGCAGGCGGGCATGGGCCTGGCTCGCTATGGTTTCGGGAACGCCGCCGTAAAAGGCCTCGGCCACGCTGCCGGCAATGCAGGCCTGGGTGTCGGCATCACCACCCAGCGAAATGGCGTTGCGCACGGCGCTCTCGTAGTCGCTGGATTCCAGGAACGCGATCAGGGCCTCGGGCACGCTGCCGGCGCAGGAGACATCGAATCGATAGCCCGGGCGGATTTCCTCCAGCGTTCGCTTAAGGTCGTACTCGAAGGTGGACTGGATACGCTCACGGATTGCCGGCTTGTCTGCCCCCTGCCGGGCCATGAAGATGGCCAGGGCAACGGCCCGGGCGCCCTTGATGCCTTCCGGGTGGTCGTGGGTTGCAGCCGCCGACTCGGTGGCCGCGGCCAGCACGCTGGCCTCATCATCGAATGCCCAGGCCACCGGCGAGACACGCATCGCCGAGCCATTGCCCCAGCTGCCGTAAGGCTCGCCGCCACCGCCTTTTAGCCACTGGATGAACGATCGGCCAAAACCGGCATGCGGGTAGCGACTGCCCCAGTCGTAAAGCGACTCCGCGAACGATTTTCCGTGCAACAGCGCATCGGCCACGGCCACGGTCAGCAGGCTGTCGTCGGTCCAGGTGCTGCGCGCGGTAAACAGCGGAAAGTCAGTGTGCTTGATCGGCCTGTGTTCATGAACCGATCCGATGATGTCTCCGGCAATCGCGCCCAGCATGGTGGCTCCTTTTACTAGTCCCTGGTTGGCAGAGTCGAGGTGCGCTCGGTGCGCTCGCGAATGGCCAGTTCGAGCACGCTGGTTTCGGGCGCAACCAGGCTGAAGCGCTCGCGGGCGCGGGTCAGACCGGTATAGACCAGTTCCCGGGCCAGGACGCGGTTGTGGCGGTCGGGCAGAACCAGCACCGTGTGGTCGAACTCGCTGCCCTGGGATTTGTGCACGGTCATGGCCCAGGCGGTCTGGCAGTCAACGATGCGGGTAGTGGCGTAGTGGTGCAGATGGCCGTCGGCTTTCTGGAACACCACCCGCAGCATGCTGCTGCCGTCGGCCTGGGGCCAGCGCAGGCACAGGCCCACATCGCCGTTCATCAGGCCGGTGCGGTAGTCGTTGCGGGTGATCATGACCGGGCGACCGTGAAACCAGGTGCCGCTTGCATCGACCAGCCCGGCCTCGGCCAGCCAGTGGCGGATGCGGCGATTGATTTCATCCAGGCCCCAGGCCCCGCTGCGGGTGCCGGTCAGGACCTGGAAGCGGGAAAATGCGTTCAAGGCCTCACGCGCCCAGGCTTCGAGCTGATCGGGCGCGCTGGCGGCATCGGTCGGAAACGCCTGGCTGATGGTTTGCAGATAGCACGCGTGTCCATCGTCGATAAGCAACTGGCGCAGTTCGGCATCATCCGTTGCCGCGGGCTGCAACCGGGCCAGTACCGGGGCCCGGCTGCCCAGTAGCTCGATGGCAAGGTCGGCCTGGCCGGCATTGACGGCTTCGGCCAGTGCGGCGATATCGGCGTTGAAGCGACGGGCCTGGCGCAGCATCACAGTCTGGTTGCCCAGGCTGCCGCCAGCCGCCCCGCCCTGGCTCTGGATGCGCTCGCCGCTGACCGCCTCCAGCCACTCGACAAGTCCGATGTCGAATGCCACCTGGTCGGCGCCCCGGCACAGGTCACCGAAAACCGCCCCCGGCTCGACCGAGGCGAGCTGGTCCTTGTCGCCGAGCAGGACCAGGCGCGTGCGTGGACTGATCCCGCGAACCAGGGCCTGCATCATCTGCAAATCGATCATGCTGGCCTCGTCGACGATAACCACGTCGGCCTGGACCGGATTGTGGCGCTGGTGACGGAAGTGGCGCGAATCCGGCCGGCTGCCGAGCAGGCGATGCAGGGTGCGCGCCTCTTCCGGCCGCCAGGCGGCATGCTGAAAGCGCTCTGGCAAAGCCTGCCAGTTGTTGCGTACCGACTCGGTCATGCGCGCGGCCGCCTTGCCGGTGGGTGCGGCCAGCAGGACGCGCAGGGGGCGCTCGGCGCCGCCGGCCCGGTTGACCGCCTGCAACAATCCCAGCAGCTTGACCATGGTCCAGGTCTTGCCGGTGCCCGGGCCGCCGGTGATGATGGAAAAGCCATGACGCAGGGCGACTGCACAGGCAATCTTCTGCCAGTCGGGACCGTCGGTCTCATTGCTTTCCGGAAACAGCTCATCGAACAGCGCCTTCAGTGCCGATGCCGGCAGCGCTGGATCCAGCGGCTGCCCGCGCACAGAGAGTTCCTCGTAGACCTCGCGACCGGCAGCCCAGTTGCGCCTGAGGTACAGGCGCCTGCCTTCCAGCACCAGGGGCGTGCTGCCCTCCCCGTCCGAGACCAGGCGCGATTGCCGCAGCGCGGTCAGCCAGGCCTGTGTATCCATGGCGCGCAGGTCCTGATCCAGCGATCGGCGCGCCCGGTTGAGTTCGTCCTCGTCAAAGGTCTCGTCCAGGTACCGGCTGTCGTCTTCCGGCGGCAGGACAAGCCAGCGCTTCGGATCCTGTACCAGGGCCTCGATATCCAGGCAGACATGGCCCTGGGCCAGGGCGTGGCTGACCAGGCCGGCAGCCAGCGGTACGCGCCAGTCGCCCTGCCCGTCCAGTTCGACCAGGAAAGCCACGAAGCGGGCCTCCAGCGGCCGCATCCAGCCCAGTCGACACCACAGCTCGAAACGATCAACAACGGCTTCAGGCGGCATGACCCACCTCCTCGCCGGCAAACAGCTTGTCCAGGGACTGGATCAGCTCTCGATCCGGTCGGTAGTGGAAAACGCCGCCGCTGGCCGATCCGCAGCCGCGCAGGTACAGGTAGACCGCGCCGCCGACATGACGCTCGTAGTCGTAGTCGGGCAGGCGGCTTGCCAGGAGCCGATGCAGGGCCAGGGTATAGACGGCAAACTGCAGGTCGTAGCGCTTGTCCAGCACCGAGGCGCTCATGGCCGCATCGCTGTAGGCCTCTGGCCCGTCGCCCAGGTGGTTGGACTTGTAGTCCAGCACGTAGTAGCGGCCCTGGTGCTCGAAGACCAGGTCGATGAAACCGCGCATCATGCCGTTGAGCTCGTTGCGGGCCAGCGCCTTGCGCTGGGCAGCGTCGAAGCTGTGCTTGCGAACCAGGCGATCCAGGGCCACGGTATCGACCCGGCTGGCCTGGAACCAGAACTCCAGCTCCGGCGTAAAGTGGCCGCGCGCCAGGTCGGCCAGGCAAAGCTGCTGATCATTCAGACGCATGGGCTGGTGCAGCTGGTCCCGCATCCATTGCTGAACCACCCCGGTCCACTTGTTCCAGCCACGCAGCCGGCAGCGGCGTTCGATCTGGTCCAGGAAACGACCGGGGTCGGCGGCGGTTTCGGCCAGGCCCTGGCGACCAGCCCATTCCAGCAGCCCGTGCAGAAAGGTACCGGGCCGGGGACCACGCGGGAAGCCATGGATATCCAGCGAGCGCTTCGGCGAAGACGGCAGTATCCGCTGGTCGGCAGCCTCTGCTACAGCATCGGCCTCTTCCAGGGCCTGGTCCTCCGCCGCGTCCTGCGGCTCCAGGGCAGCCTGTTCGCCACCGACCTGCTTGAGCGCCGAGTAGCTGGCAATCCACCAGGGTTCACGGGGCAGACCGCGGTAGCTTCGCGCCTGGCCGAGCTGCCCGGATTGCCCGCTGCCCACCCGGGTAAGGCCCGGTGCGCCGTCGATCTCGACCAGCGTCAGCTTGCCCTGGCCTTGTTCAAGCAGCTCGCCCAGCAGCTCGCGCATGGCCGGCGGTGAGTCGGTATCAGCGGCCAGCCCCAGCAGCAGGTGGCCGAAGGGATAGGCGGCCAGCGCCGGGCCACCCTTGCCGACGCCGCTCAATACCGGTGCCACACCCAGCCAGCAGGCGTGGCGGGCCCGGGTGACGGTCACGTAGAACAGGCGCAGCTCTTCCTGCAGTGATTCCAGCGTCGCCTGACCCAGCGCGGCTTCATCCGGGTCCAGGTCGATCACTCGCCGACTGCCATTGTGATAGGCCAGCGGGCGATCCTTCTTGACCACGCTGTAGTCGCAGACAAAGGGCGCAAAGACCAGCGGGTACTCCAGCCCCTTGGCGGCATGACAGGTGACCACGCGCACCAGTTCGGCATCGCTTTCCAGGCGCAGCTGCTGCGCGTCGTTCTGGCCACGGTCTTCGAGCTGGACCTGGTCCAGCAGCCACTGGATCAGCGCATGCTCGCCTTCCAGCGCCTGGCTTTCGGCTTGCAACAGCTCGGCCAGGTGCAGCAGGTTGGTCAGGGCGCGCTCACCCTGGCGCGGGTCGGCCAGCAGCCGGGCCGGTACGTCGAATGCTTCGAGCAGCCGGTGCAGCATGGCCAGCACGCCCTTTCTGCGCCACAGGCCAAGCAAGGCCTCGAAACGCTCGAATACCTCTTCGATACGCTGCTCGTCCTGGTTCAGGGCGTCCAGCTCGAACGCGCTCCAGCCGAACAGGCGCGTGGCCAGGGCGCTTTTCAGGCGACGTTCGTCGCCGGCCTCGGCAATCGCCAGAAGCACCAGGCACAGCTCGCGGGCCTGGGCGGTATCGAAGATCGAGTTGCGGTCAGACAGGTAAACCGCCGCGATCTGGCGCCGGCGCAGGGCGCGCAGGACCAGGTCGGCCTGGGTTTTCTTGCGCACCAGCACGGCGATATCGGCCGGCCGCAGGGCCCGGCGCTGGCCGTCGACATGACGAAATTCCGCTTGCCCGGCAGCTGCGCGCTCAAGCAGGTCGGCAATGGTCTCGGCGGCCTGTTCGGCCATGATGTCGCGGTACTCGGTCACCCCCAGGTTGCCCTTGCCCTCGCCCTCGGGGTGGAACATCAACGTCATTGGCACGACCTCGGCATCGTTGATGAACAGGGCTTCCTGGCGTCCCTCGGCATCGACAGGTTCGAACGGCAGCGTGCGCTCGGCACCCGGCTCACTGAAGGCAAAAGCCCCGCGCGGATGGCCATCGCCGCAGTCAAACAGCTGGTTGACGGCCTGGACCATGCCCTTGGTTGAGCGGAAGTTGCGGCCCAGGCTGTGACGGCTTTCGGTACGCTCGCGCGCGGCCATGTAGGCATGAATGTCGGCGCCGCGGAAGCTGTAGATCGACTGCTTGGGATCACCGATCAGGAACAGGCCGGAGCCCTCATCGTCGGATGAGCAATGGCCCCAGACTCGGTCGAAGATGGCGTACTGGACCGGGTCGGTATCCTGGAACTCATCGACCAGGGCGATCGGGTACTGGGCCAGCAGGGTCTGGCGCAAACCCTCACCGGCGGGCCCGTCCAGGGCCTGGTCGAGCTGATCGAGCAGGTCATCGAAATCCAGCGCGTTGGCGCGCTGTTTTTCTGCCGCCAGCCGCTGATTGACGCCGTGGACGGCATGGGTCCAGATGGCGGCACTGCAGTCCGGGTAGCCACCCATCTCGTCGAAGGCCTGCTGCAGGCGCTCAAGCCAGGGATGGTCCGGCGCCTTGTTTTTCTTGCACACGGTTATCAGATGGACCGGCAGCAGGTATTCCAGGTCAACCGGAAAGGGCTGGCCAGGCTGCCAGGCATCGAGCTGATCCACGACCCGGGACAAAGCCGCCTTGGCCTCGGGAATTCCGGACCTGGAGTCGGCGTAGAAGTGGCCCTGGTCCTTGGCCTGCTGCAGCAGGGCGGCCACGGACTCGCCTTCGTTCGGCCACTCGGACAGCACTTCGCTCACCTCTCGGCCCGGTCCGCGTTCCAGGTCGCGCAACGCATCGAGATAGTCACCCGGCGACATTGGACTGACCGGCTGACCCGCCGACACGATGTCGGCACCGGAACGGCGCACATCGGTGACGGTTCTGGCGAAGGCATCAAAGCTGGCCGCAATTCGACCCAGGTGGGGCCGATAGGGGTGGTCGGCATACCACCACTGCCGCCAGTAGTCGGCCAGGGCATGATTCAAGAGCATAGGATCGGGCGCATCCACCTCCTGCTCGAACAGGCTGCCCGAGTCGAATGCATGCTGGCGCAGCATGGTCTGGCACCAGGCGTGGATGGTATGAATGGCGGCCTCGTCCATCCAGCCGGCAGCCACGTCCAGCAGGCGCGCGCAGGACCGATGCTGCTCGGCGGTGAACTGGTCGATCAGCCACTGCAGGTTGCTATCCTCGCTGCTGCCAGAGCGGAAAGCCCGGGCCGCCTCGACCAGGCGGGCGCGAATGCGATCGCGCAGCTCGCGGGTGGCGGCGCGGGTGAAGGTCAGCACCAGGATGTCCGGCGGCATGCGCGCCGGACCACCCACACCCAGCACCAGGCGCAGGTACAGCCCGGCCAGGGTGTAGGTCTTGCCGGTGCCGGCACTGGCCTCGATCAGGTGACGGCCGTGCAGCGGCAGGCTCTGGATCAGGTTGGTTTTTCGCTCGCCACTCACGCTGCTGCCCCCTGCCCTTCTTCATGGTGTTCAATCGCCGGGCCATACAGTGCCCGGGCCCAGTGCACGAAATCATCGCCCGGCGCACCGGAGGTAATCAGGCTGTCGAAATCGGGATACCAGCGCGCCACGGCCGCCTCACGCGATACCTCGCCGCTGCTGAAGTATCCGTCCTCGAATGTTGCGCGCGCCGCTTGCACGGCCTTGTCATGATCGCCCCTGCGGCTTGCAGCCAGATAGGCCATGGCGGTGGCGGTGGCAACCGGAAGCGGACGGCGCAGCCCGGACTGCCAGTGTCTGAGCAATGTCTGCAGCCCGGCGCGGGCCTGGTCGGCGGCGACGGGCTGCCACTGAAAGCGCCCCTTTTCATGCACCACCACGGTGCTGGTGGACACCCCGGCGGCGTTGATCAGCA
>RECK01000064.1 GCA_007694055.1 Wenzhouxiangella sp. | reverse complement strand
GCTTGCCGCATATCCTCGCAGTATGCGTGGATATCCAATTGTGAAATCTGCCCGGAATGGGTCTCACTAACCGGCTCTAGGGTCTGTCCAGGTTCTGTTCGTTGGCGCTGGTTTGGGCGATTTTCGTGCTCATCGATCTGTTCCTGCGCACACGGCAAGTGACTAAACACGATCACACCATCCACCTCGCAACGGTACATGCTCTGCCCATGAGCGTTGCCGACGAGCATTGTAGCGACAATCAGAATCATTCTCATCGCCCTTCCTCCTGTTCGCTTTCCAGCATCTTACCGCTGGTCCATGGCTAATGGATATGCGTAATCAGAAAAGGAAATGGTTCCGAAAAAGGCCGCTGCGTGGTTCAAGGCCGGCCTGCGTTCGTTTGGCCGGCCCTGATCTGTGCCTGAGTTCAGGCTGCATGTCGGGGAAAATCCTGACCGCCTTGCCCGAGCTAGGCCTGCAAGGCACATTCCGTGTGGGTGTGTTCGGACAACCAAGGTGTCGGCACACCCTTGATCATCATGGTGCCGGGGGGGGGAATCGAACCCCCACTCTGTTTCCAGAACCGGATTTTGAGTCCGGCGCGTCTACCAGTTCCGCCACCCCGGCAGGGGGGACGCCTATTGTCGTGGTTGATGACCGGCTTGTAAAGGGTCAGGCGGCATCCAGGCTCAGTCTGCGGTCCTGACGGTAGTACCAGTCACTGCCTTCGGGGGCGAATACGCTGCAGTGATCCATTTCGCCGGCGTAGATATGAAGTGTTACCGCGGCCTGACGCTGATCCGGGTTGGCGATGGTGTGATACTCGTGCGGCGGAATCAGGCTGCCCGCGCTGCCAACCCCGGTGCGCATGGTGGTGCGGGGTTCAAGTCGGAAACGCTCGCCGGCCTGCTCCATCAGTTCATACTGGACGACCTCGATCTGGCCTTGCCAGACCGCCTCGACGCACCACATGCCGGCGTGGTCATGCACAGGGGTACCCTGTCCGGGGCCCCAGGTCATGGCGAGGATGGAGTAGCCGTGGCGGTGATCCTGGTGCAGCAAGCGACGACAGTAGTGATCCGGGTGGTGCTCGAACACGCAGGCGGGCAACTGGATACGCGGGTCAGGAATCATTTCGCATAAAGCGTCCCGCAAGCAATCGGTGATTGCCTTGGGACATGCGCCACCGACAGCCTGGTCGATTTTTTCGACCATGATTGACTTGCCTTGAAAATCGAGACTCATCCCAGCCACTCCCGTATGGGTTGATCGAACCTCTCAAAGTCTACCAGAAAGGCATCGTGCCCCTGGACCGAGGGCAGTGCATGGTAGCTGACCTCGGAACCGGCGGCTTCCAGGGCGGCGGCCAGGTCTTGCTGTTGATAAAGCGGAAACAGGATATCGGTCTCGACACCGATGACCAGCGCGTGACCGTCGAAACTGCGCGTGAACAGGGATTTCAGGCTTTCATCGCTGTCGCAGGCGTCGAACATGTCCATGGCGCGCGACAGGTAAAGGTAGCAGCACGGATCGAACTGACCGACAAACTTGCGCGCATGGGTTTCCAGGTAGGACTCGACTTCAAAACGCATGCCGAACAGGGTGGCCGGGAAGTAGTCCTGGCGCTTGCGTCCGAACCGCTGGCGCCACTCGCTGGCCGACCGATAGGTGATCATGCCCAGTTTTCGGGCCAGGCGCATGCCCACTTCCGGCCAGTCGTCTTCACTGTAGGCGCCGCCCCGGAAGTTGCGATCGGTAACGATGGCCTCGCGCTGCAGGGAGCGAATCGCGATCGCAAACGGACTGGCCGAGCAGGCCGTGGAAATCAGGGCAACGTGTTTTGTGGTCTTGGGGAACAGCTTCAGCCAGGCCATGGTGGTCAACCCACCCATGGAAGGGCCGATCACGGCATGCAGTTTTTCGATACCCAAGTGTTCCACGACCAGTCGGGTAGCCCTGGCGATATCCTCGATTGCCAGTTCCGGGAATGTCAGTCGCCAGGGTCGACCGGTTTCCGGGTTGATGCTGGCCGGGCCGGTTGAACCTTTGCAGGATCCCAGCGAGTTGACGCAGAGGACGAAATGCCTGCGTGTATCGATGGGCTTGCCGGGGCCGACCATCTCCTCCCACCATCCGGGTGCCGGATCGCGTGGGCTGGAAGCGGCGTGCGCCCCCGGCGACAGTCCGGTCATGATCAATACGGCGTTGGACTTGTCCTCGTCCAGCTCGCCCCAGCTCTCCCAGGCCAAGCGCAAGCCGGGCAGTTTGTCGCCACGGTAAAGCAGGAAGGGTTGATCGATATCGAGATAGCGGGTGGCCGGACCCATGGCATGGATAAAGGAGGCGAATCAGTGCCGGAGTGTATACCGAAAGGGGGCTTTCTCCCAAGCGTTCGACAGGGCGGCTTTCGGAGCCAGTGGTGGAAGTGTGGAGGTCAGGTACCCAGTGGCTCTGCCGGGAGCGGGATGCCCGGTGTTTGGCGACAGTCGGGTTTTGCGGGGTTCGGATACAACCGCGAAAACAAACGCGCCGGGCAGTGCCCGGCGCGATCTTGCATAAAGCGGCTGGTTCAGAAGCGGAAGCCGAGCGTGGTCGAGAAGACCCAGGGGTCGAGGTCGGCCTTGACCCGGCTGTTGAGCGTCACTTCGCTGCCGTTGCTGTCGATGGTGCGAGTTCTCAGGCGCGCATCGGCAGTGATGTCAATCCAGCGCAGGTCGAAGTTCAGGAACAACGTATCGTTGAGCTGAATGTCGGCGCCGACTTGCAGTGCCACACCCAGCGAGTTCTTGATGTTCATGCTGGTGTCGCCGCCGCTGTAGCTGGTGCCCAGGGCCGCATTGGAGGTGCCGATGATGCCTTCATGCAGTGCCGAGGTGGTGCTTTCGTCGAAGAAGTAGGTGTAGTTCACACCCAGGCCTGCGTAGGGACGGAAGCGCTCATTGGGCAGGAAATGGTACTGAAGACTGACGACAG
The DNA here is from genome assembly GCA_007694055.1 of Wenzhouxiangella sp. Classification (GTDB taxonomy): domain Bacteria; phylum Pseudomonadota; class Gammaproteobacteria; order Xanthomonadales; family Wenzhouxiangellaceae; genus Wenzhouxiangella. The sequence goes on along the minus strand of RECK01000064.1, from coordinate 4,724 downwards.
GCGGCAGATGCTTGGTTTCGCCCAGCTTGCCGAGGCCGGTGAGGGCTTTGTCACCACGGATGTTGTGTTCGAACGGCCAGGCTGCCAGCACCTCGACGCCGAGGTTGTCGGTTGCCATCCAGGTCAGGTTGAACACCGGGCGGGTGTTGTTGCCCACGTCAATCTGGTAACCGTCCAGCTCAATGCCCTGGAAAACCAGGTTGTTACTGGATGTGTTCGGGGTGACATAGCCGAGGCCGGCCCGGAAGATCCAGTCGCCCTGCGACTGAGCAGCCGCATTGGCGCACATAAGGCCGGCTGCGGCGAGGACCATCAGATGACGTTTCATTGCTTTTTCTCCGTTAGGTTATGGGGTTGTGAAACTATGGTGACCAGCTTACAAGAGGCCGACCTTCATGCGTTTGACGCCGGTCAAATCCCGAATTCAATTTTGCGTTCCATTCGGATTTCACAAGATTTGGCCAGCGTTTCGGGCCAGGGTTCGGGTTCAATTCCCATGGCGGCCCGACACCACGCGTTGCAAAAGACGGGAGTAGGCTGAAATGCGGGGCTTTGAAAGGGTTTCCTTATCGTCCAATTTCATCCAACCGGACCAGCGTAGGCCGGGGCCACGTCCCCGGCGGCCATGTCGTGCACGGGGCTTTTTCTGCCAACGTGCTAACTTTCCGGTTCCAAAACCTGCTCGTACCCACGGAGAATGCATATGGCCCGTCTGGGACTGATTTTTGGCGACCAGCTCAACCAGGACCATGCCTTGCTGGACTGCCTGGATCCCGCCAGCGATCGGTTGTTGATGGGCGAGCTGGTTGGTGAAGCAACTCATGTCTGGCATCACGCCAAGAAAATTGCACTTGTTTTCGCTGCCATGCGCCACCGCGCCGACGCACTGCGTGAGGCAGCGTGGACGCTCGACTACCACCGCTACGATCCCGACAGTGCTTGCCAGAGTTTTACCGACCTGGTAGCCGAGGCGCTGCGCGATCGGGAGTTCGAAGAAATCGTGGTCAGCTGGCCCGGCGAATGGCGGGTTCTGGATGAGGTGCGGGGCTGGGAGAAGACATTCGGGATTCCGGTCACGGTGCTGCCTGATTCGCGCTTTCTGTGCCCGCTGGAAGACTTCGAGTCCTGGGCGGATGGTCGCAAGCAGCTGCGCATGGAGTATTTCTATCGGCAGATGCGCCGCCGCACCGGCTTGTTGATGGATGGTGACCAGCCGCGTGGCGGGGCCTGGAACTTCGACCGCGACAATCGCAAACCCTGGCGGGGCGATCCGCCGCCGGCTCGGCCAATGCGATTCAAGCCCGATGAGACCACGGCCGAGGTGCTTGAGCTGGTGGCCGACAAGATGGATGCTTTCGGCAGTTTGGACGATTTCGATTTGCCGGTGACACCAACCCAGGCGCGGCAGGCACTGGCCCATTTCATCCGCTCGGGCCTGCCTCATTTCGGCGACTTCCAGGATGCCATGGCCGATGATGAGGACTGGCTTTTCCACAGTCGTCTGTCGTTCAGCATGAACCTGGGCCTGCTGGATCCGATCGAAGTCTGCGAGGCAGCCGAGCGGGCGCTTGATGAAGGTCAGGCGCCGATCAACGCGGTTGAAGGCTTCATTCGCCAGGTCATTGGCTGGCGTGAGTACGTGCGCGGCATCTACTGGATGAAAATGCCCGCCTATGCCGACATGAACGAACTGGACAGCAACGAGCCGCTGCCTGCCTGGTACTGGACCGGGGAGACCGGAATGCGTTGCCTTGCCCAAACCATCGACGCTACCCGACGTAACGCCTACGCGCACCATATTCAAAGGCTTATGGTGACCGGAAACTTCGCCTTGATCTTTGGGGTGCTGCCACGCGAGATCTGCGAATGGTATCTGGCTGTATACGCTGACGCCTACGACTGGGTGGAATTGCCCAATACCCTGGGAATGGTGATGCACGCCGATGGCGGCTTGCTGGGCTCCAAGCCGTACGCGGCCAGCGGCAAGTATATTCAGCGCATGAGCAACTACTGCAAGCAATGCCGCTACCAGGTGGCCGATACGGTAGGTGAGAAAGCCTGTCCCTTCAATGCCCTGTACTGGGATTTTCTCGATCGCAACCGCGAACGGCTTGAAAGTAACCAGCGCATGCGCATGATGTATCGCAACCTCGACCGCATGGACAGCGACAAATTGACTGCCATACGCGAGCGCGCGGCCTGGCTCAGGGAGAATGCCGATTCTCTTTAACGGCTTCAGCCAAACAGCAAAGACAGGTCCAGCGGTTCGATTGCCTTGGTCAGGGCGCCGACTGAAATTTCATCCACACCGGTTTCGGCAACCTGCCTGATCTGGTCCAGGCCGAGTCCACCGGAGGCCTCCAGCACCGAGCGTCCGGCGTTGATGCGCACGGCCTCGCGCATGAGGTCAAGGCTGAAGTTGTCCAGCATGATGCGATCGGCGCGGGCGTCGATGGCCTGATTCAGTTGGGCCAGGCTTTCGACTTCGACTTCGATCGAAAGATCCGGGTGGAGGCGGCGGGCGTGAGCGACGGCCGCGCCAATGCCGCCAGCGGCGGCAATGTGGTTTTCCTTCAGCATCACCATGTCAAACAGGCCCAGGCGATGGTTGTGGCCGCCGCCGCAGGTGACGGCATATTTTTGCGCCTGGCGCAGCCCGGGGATGGTCTTGCGGGTATCCAGCAAGCGCACACCCGTGCCTGCGACGGCCTCGACGTATTGCCGCGTTCGTGTCGCCACGCCCGACAGCAGCTGGAGAAAATTTAGCGCCGTGCGCTCGGCACTCAGCAAGGCCCGGGCACGGCCCTTGATGGTACAAAGGGTTTGTTCCGGTTGGATCTGGTCTCCGTCTGCCGCAGACCAGGTCAGGTGACAGTCGGCGTCGAGCAACTCGAAGGCAGCCTGGGCCCAGTCGCGTCCGGCCAGCACACCGGCCTGGCGCGTGATCAGTCGCGCATGGACGCGGGTTTCGGCATCAACCAGGCTGGCGCTGACGTCGCCATCGCCCATATCCTCGCTCAGGGCAGCCTGAACCTGGCTGATGATGGCGGCAGCCTGTGGCTTCAAGACCAGTCTTGCAGTTGCGTGGTGCCGATACCGCGTTCAGGCAGAAGCACGGGAATGCCGTCTTCAATGGCGTAGACGACTTTCTGGTCGCGGGTCATCAGGGCCGCTTGCAGCGGCTTGCCGACGACTTCGTTATCAACGTACTGAACCTGGCCCGACGTGATCGCCTGGTTGAGGCGCTTGAGGCGGTCACGCGACAAGGGCAGCAGGGGTTCGTGGCTGACCGGGCAGCACAGGATATCGAGTAGGTGATCTGGGATGCTCATGGGCCAAATTCTACTCCAAGCACGTGGGCAGCGCAGGTGCGGCGGCTCCGGGCCCGGCAAGCCGTGGATGCAGCGACTTGGCTGCCAAGCTACAATGGCCCCTTTTTCCCAGCCGGAGCAGCAACATGCCAAGCGGTCCACTGGTCGGCGTCATCATGGGTTCCCAGAGTGATTGGGACACCATGCATCACGTCACCGAAACCCTGGCCGAACTGAACATTGCCTTCGAGGCTCGCGTGGTGTCCGCACACCGCACACCCGATCGCATGTTCGAGTATGCCGCCGAGGCGGCAGCGCGCGGCCTGAAGGTCATTATTGCCGGGGCCGGCGGCGCCGCCCACTTGCCGGGCATGGTGGCTGCCAAGACCGAGTTGCCGGTGTTTGGCGTGCCGGTGCAGTCGCGAACGCTCAGCGGGCTGGATTCCTTGCTGTCGATTGTCCAGATGCCGGGCGGCATTCCGGTTGGAACGCTGGCTATCGGCAAGGCCGGCGCGATCAATGCTGCTTTGCTGGCAGCTGCCACCCTGGGTGCTCATGATGCCGCCATTCAGGCCCGATATCGCGCCTGGCGGGAACGTCAGACCGAGTCGGTGCTGGCCAACGATATCCCGGGCTGATTCATGCGAGTTGGAATTCTTGGCGGGGGCCAGCTGGCCCGAATGATGATTTCGGCAGGTGTCGAGCTGGGTCTGGATTTTGTTGTTCTGGATCCGGCACCGGATGCCTGCGCCGGACGCTGTGCGTCTCTGATCACGGCTGACTGGGCCTCGGCGCCAGAGCAGTCGGAATTGCTGGCCTGCGATCGCATTACCTGCGATTTCGAGAACGTGCCGGCTACGGTACTCGAAGCCTTGTCGGACACGGTAACCGTTCTGCCGGATCCGCGAGCCTTTGAAGCCGGTCAGGACCGACTGGTCGAAAAGTCGCTGTTTCGCAGCCTGGATATTCCGGTGCCGGACTTTGCCCCGGTTTCTTCGCGTCCCGAACTGCTTGCGGGCATCGAGCAAGTTGGCCTGCCTGCCGTCCTCAAGACCCGCCGTCTTGGCTACGATGGCAAGGGCCAGGCCGTATTGCGCAGTCACGAAGACCTGGAACCTGCCTGGCAGGAGCTGGGCGGGCAGGCACTGATTCTCGAGGCCTGGGTGCCGCATGACCATGAGTGTGCCATTACCGCCGTGCGCTCCGCGGCAGGCGAGATTCGCTTCTACCCCTTGAGCTGGACCGTTCACGACCAGGGGATCCTGCGCCTGGCCAGGGCACCGGCTCCGGTTGATCCGGCCCTGGTCGACATCGCCCGCGACCATGTCGCCACATTGATGAGGCACCTTGACTACGTTGGCTGTCTGACCCTGGAGCTGTTCGCCGGTGACTTTGGTCTTCTGGCCAACGAGT
>RECK01000185.1 GCA_007694055.1 Wenzhouxiangella sp. | reverse complement strand
GCGGGCACGGGCCTGTTCAACCAGGACCTGGCGCATGGCGCGCGCGGCCAGGGCCAGAAAGTGCAGGCGATCGCGCGGGGCAAGTTCAAGACGGTCCAACTTCAGAAAAGCTTCGTGAACCAGTTCGGTGGGGTCGCACTGGGGGGCTGATTCGCGCGCCAACTGGCTGCGGGCCCGGGCGCGCAACTGGCCGTGCAGCTCGGTCCAGACGCGGTCGCGGGCGAGGTGGTCGCCGTCGGCCGACCGCTTCAACAGCTCGGTCAGCGGCGGATCGTCGGCGGGTGGGGGCCGGTCGGTCATGGTCGCTCGTACGCGATCGAATGATTCGATTATGCATGAAACGACGCAGTAATCCCTACATCCCCAATCACGCGCTTGCCGAGCCAATGGACCAACCGATGAGACTAGCCTGTTGTCGAAACCTGCTTTCGCTGTTGCTGTTGACCGGCGTAGTTTTCCATTGCGGGCCGGTGGTCGCCGACTTGACGGTCGAGGTGCGAATGCCGAACGGCACGCCGATCAGCGACGCCGAGATTCGCCAGGCCCTGGACAACCTGCGTGCGTTGAACATTGCCGAGCTGAGTGACAGCCTTGATGGGGTGGAGGCCCGACTCGACGCCGGCGAACTGCGACAGAACGATAGCAACCTGATCTGCATCGGTGCGCTGACCGCGCCGTTCGCCGTGGCCTTCGCCATTGGCCTGGTGCCCAACCCGCCCTGGGACTACCTGCTCGGTCAGGTGCCGGCCTGGGCTGCCAATCTTGGCCTGAAGTTCTGTCCGCCGGTACTCGATGCGCCGCCCGATCTGGAGGTGATGCCGAACGTGGACACTGACGCTGGCGCCTCATGTGCCTACGACTTCAGTCAGCCGATCATCGCCGGCACGCGCGAGGATTTCCTCGGCGTCCCGTACAACTCCCTGGGCAACTGGACCTTTACCGCAACGGCCAGCTCGCGCGGTCTCGGCACGCCCGGCGTATTCCACTACAACACCGGCGTCGACGTGCGCTTGATCCTGCCGGGCGAGGCGCCGCAGGGATTTCTTAAGGATGTGCCAGCTCCTGAATTCGTCGCCGAGATCGGACCGTTCGGCATTCGCGCGCCGCAAACCGACCTCTTCAATACCATTGGATGCGCGCTCGACGGCAGCGTACCACTCAGCAACGAAGGCGCCCCATGTCCGAGAGATCTGGACCGCAAGATTCGCCTGCCTGTAGGCACGCACACGCTGTTCTGGCGTGCCGAAACGTCGTTTGGCCTGCTCGACACGCTGCCGCCGATCTACGTTCCAGCCAAGCCGCCGGGTTCGAAAAAAGAAGCCGCCCAGGCCGTTCTCAAGGGGATTTACGCGGCTGCCCGCGACCAGGTGGTCGGCTCGTTCACCAAAAGCTACCCGACCGGCGTGGTCAACCTTCAGACCCAGACGATCCGCGTGCTCGACACCACGGCGCCCCAGCTCAGTTTCGTCGACCCGGCGCTGGCCACCTTCCGGGTCGAAGCCCAGGAGCCCGGCGGCGTGTCGACGCGGGCGTTCCGCGATGCGTTGCGCGACTCCATCCTGGCCACCGATGCCTGCAACCGCACCCCGCAGGTCTTCGGGCCGCTGCCGCCGTTTCTGCCGCTGGGCAGCCATCAGGTGACCTGGACCGCGCAAGACGCCGGACCGGCGCCGGGCGGGGGCGTCAATGAAGCCACACCGCTGACCCAAACCATCATTGTCGAGGACACCGAGCCGCCACAGATCGCGCCGCCGCCGTCGATCGTGATCGAAGCCAATACCGCGCCGGTGTCAGTCGACACGGGATCACCCCAGGTATTCGATGTCGTCGACCTGGAACCGGTGGTCGAATACGACGGGCCGGCCACATTCCCGTTCGGTGTCACGGTGGTTCGATGGCGCGCGACCGATGCCTCCGGCAACGTCTCGCCGTGGGTCGAGCAGACCATCAACGTCAAGCCGACCGGAACCAACAACCCGCCGGTGGCCAACGATACCAACGCTGAAGGACTGTCGTTCGAGGAGGTCATCGTCCCGTTGACCGCCACTGATGTCGATGGGGATGAACTGTACTTCTACATCGACCGTCAGCCCGACGAAGGATTCTTCGTCGCCCCCTTGCTGCCAAGCTTCGTCGATGACCTGCGCGTTCAAGCGCAGTTCGACCCGGTCTCGATCTGCCAGGGCGGCGGGACGCTGCCGCCGCAGGACTATGTCTGGAGCCCGGAGTACGTCACCACCGACGATGACGGGGTGTCGTTCGTGATCGACCGTATCGTGGAGTGCAGCTCCAGCGGCAGCGGCATTTCCACCAACAAATTACGCATCGCGCGGTTCGGCCCGGACGGCGAGCTGCTCGCTGAGTTTGACCTCGCCAGCAACACGGGGGCAAAAACCCTGTCATTCCACCCCGGTGGACTGCCCGGCTATCCGGAACCTTTCATCTACTGGGTTGATCGCGCGCTCAAGAGACTACTGGTGCTCGACCAGACGTTGACTGGCTCGCTGGAAGTAATCCGCGTCGACAACCTGCCACCTGACCCGTTCACCCAGGGCGATTTGGTCGCCGCCGCGATCGATCCGAACGGCATCGTCTACGTGACCGACAACATCAAAGTCTACGCGTTTGACTTCCTCGAGCGCGGCGACAACAATTCCACCTTGTTCCTGGAGCGGCTCGGTCGGCCGGCAACCGAAGCCCAGGGTGACTTCGGTCAGGCCTGGGACATGGATGTGGACTCTGAGGGCAAGGTTTACGTCGTCGATCGGAGCAGGCATCGGATCTACAAATTCGGCGCCTCTTCGATTGACCGCAGCGGCGCCTCTCCCGTCTTCACCTCCGGGGATTTCATTGGCTGGCTTGGCCGCTGCGACAGCGATCTTGCGCCCGGCGATGCCGCGGTCTGCGACGTGGCTCAAGGTCGAAGCATCGGCTATTCCTGCACGGACGCCACGTGTGGACTGGACCAGGCACTGTCGGGCGATGGTCTCGGTCAGTTCCACCAGCCCCAGGGCTTCGCGATCGACCCCAACGACATTCTTTACGTGGCCGACCGCGGCAACCAGCGCGTACAGCGATTCACGCCGGAGGGCTTCTTTGCGGGCCACGCAAGCTCGGATTGTGAGTCGGTCAACTGCTTCGTGATCGGCCAGTTTGGCATTGCCAACACCGTGTCCGTCAATTCGACCAACTTTTACGTGCTCGACTCGCAAACCGACATCCTGCACATCTTCACCGCCGATCCGGTCACGATGACCGGGCCGGACACCGGGTTCGTGACCTACCGGTCGAACAACAACTTCATCGGCTTCGACACTTTCGACTGGTTCGCCAGCGACGGTCTGCGCATCGACGGCGACCTGGTGCGCAGCAACATCGCGACGGCCACGGTGGCGGTGTTCCAGAACCAGCGCCCGCCGGTCGCCACCCCGGGCCTGAGCTTCGAGATGCTCGAAGACCACGTCGCCGACTTCCTGCTCGACGGCAGCGACCCGGACATTGGCGACACCTATCCGTGGGAGCCGTTGCAGACCCTGTCGTCCGTCCTGATCACGCCGCCGGCGCACGGCCAGGTCACGATCGACGGAATGATCGCGACCTATACCCCGGACCCGAACTTCAGCGGTACCGACTCGTTCGAATTCGCGGTCAGCGATGGCATCGATGTGTCGGCACCGGAGCCGGTGACCATCGAGGTGCTGCTGGTGCCTGACCCGCCGGAGCTGACCCCGACCGAAAACCCCGAGGAGCTGCTCGCCGGCATCGGGTATCCGTGGGAGCTCAATGTCGGCGTGTTCGATCCCGACCCGGACGACTCGCACACGCTCATCGTCGACTGGGGCGACGGCACCATCGAAACACAGGGCGAAATCCTCAACGACGGCACCATCACCGGTCCACTGCTGGACTTCAACTTCGGCGGCGAAGGCCTGGTTCACGGTCGGCACGTCTACACCCATGCGGGGCAACGCACGGTCGTGGTCTGCGTAACCGACAGCTATGACCTCGAGACCTGCGAGGCCATCGACATCGAAGTGGTTCCGATGACCGACCTGGTCGTGTTTGAGCGCGATGCGCCATCCGCTATTCCGGTCGGCCAGCCGATCAGCTACCTGATCGGCCTGTCCAACCTCCAGGGTGAGGGCGGGGCCGGCCTGACGGCCACCGGCGTCACGCTGGAGATCGAGATCGATCCGCGCCTGACCGTGCTCGGTATCAGCGGCGCCTCGTGCCAGGCCGACGGCCGCCGCCAGGTCTGCGCCATTCCCGACCTGGCACCCATTCCACGCGGCATCAGCAACGGCAATCCACCGGTCGACCGCCAGGTCACCGTCAACGCCGTGGTCGCTGCCAGCGTTGGCGTCGGCACCCGGTTGACGTCGCGTGCCGAGGTCTTCGCCAACCAGATCAATCGCAATAGCGCGGTGCGCGCCGACCTCGAGCGCCTGATTGTCGTCGACAGCGACTTCATCGTCGCGCCGGTCCAGACCGACGCGGCGTCGGCCAACCCTGGCGACGGCGTCTGTGCAGACGCCGACGGCCGCTGCACGCTGCGCGCGGCGATCGAAGAAGCCCAGGCGCTGGGCGGCACGCGGACGATCGCCTTGCCCGAAGCGCTGCTGCGCCTCGACCAGGGATCGTTGCCGATCACCGGTGACGTGACGCTGGTCGGCGTCGGTGCCGGCCGCAGCGACATCGCGGCCGTCGGCGAGCAGCGCCTGTTCGAGGTCGCCCCCGGCGCTCGCCTGATGCTGATCGGGGTAACCCTCAGCGGCGACGGTCCGCCGGCCTCAGGGTTCAGCGGTCTGATTGAAAACAACGGCGAGCTCGTGATCGAAGACGCGCTGCTGCAAAACGGCGACGGGGCCCATGGCGGGGCGGTGTATTCCACCGGTACGCTGACGGTGCGGCGCTCCATCTTTACCGGAAACAGCGCCAGGCGCGGCGGCGGCAGCGGCGGCGCGATCTTCAACGCCGGCAGCGCGCTGATCGAGAACAGCCTGTTCTACGAGAACATCGCGCTGGCCGGCGGCGCCATTACCAGCGATCCGGTCTGGGACGCTACGCTGGAGCTGGTGCACGTCACGATCACCCGCAACACCGCGATTGCGCTGGGGGCGGGCCTGTTTGGCAACTTCTATGACCTGCCAATGGCCACTCTGACCAATAGCATCCTGGCCGGCAACAGCGTCCGGCAGCCCCTTAACGAGACCGACTGCTGGAACCAGCTCGTCTCGGGCGGCGGCAACATCGTATCCGACAACCGCGAAGGCTGTAGCTACACGCCAGGCCCAGGCGATGTCGTCGACGTGGATCCGCGGCTCGAGCCCGCCGTGGTGCGCAGCAATGGCCGCATCGTGCTCCAACCGCGCGCCGACAGTCCTGCCGTCGACGCACTGACTCCCCCATGCATCGCCACCGACCTGCGCATGCTCGAGCGGCCCCAGGACGGCAACGGCGACGGCATCATCGGCTGCGATATCGGTGCGTTCGAGCGCCTCACCGACCGAATCTTCCGCAGTCGATTCGAGTTCTGAGCTTGTGATCGGCCTCAATGGGGTGGATGACTTGAAGCTGACGAGTGTTGATGTTTTGCTGGGTCAGAACAAGCTCAATACTCGGCGTGGCGCAGTTACCGGGTTCGGTTCTTGGCCTCGATCCAGCGCGCCATGTAACGCGTGCTCTGATGCTGGTGGTGGTTGAGCATGGCGCCGACGATATTGCCTGCCCGATGCTCCTTGAGCTGGGTAATCAATTGCTCAATGCGCTGCCTGAACGCGGCGGAGAAAGCGTCTTGCGAAAATCGGGCCTGCAGCAGGCCGGCACAAAGACTTCGAGCACTTTCCCATCCGGCCTGGTCCTGATGAAGGCGCACCGCCGCGTTGATGAAGTCTGCTGGATCGTCGCACACCGCACCCGGCCAGGCATGTGTGCTCATGATGCCTTCGGCACCGATGGAGGTCGTTATGCTGGGGGTTCGGCAGGCCATGGCATCCAGCAACTTGCCTTTCAGGCCGGCTCCAAAGCGCAGCGGAGCGAGGCAGACGCGTGCAGTACTCAGAACCTGATGGGCGTCTTCAGCATGGCCGCGAACCAAAAAGCCCTGCTCGACGTTGTTCAATGCCGTCGCCCGGGGCGGCGGATACGCGCCATACAAATGCAGTTTCGCTTCGGGCAGTTGGGCTCGAATTGCTGGCCAGAGCTGATCTTTCAGCCACAGCACGGCGTCCCAATTGGGCGGATGGCGGAAGTTGCCAATGCTGACGAAGTCCCGGCGCTCGGAAAACGAAAGGCCGGGTGAATCATTCACTTTGGCAAACAGCGGCAAATAGTGCAGGAGTGCAGGCGATAGATGAAACTGCTCGGTGAGCAAGTTCATTTCAAACTCCGAGATCATCAGGCTTAGATCCGAGCGATAGATCGATGCCAGTTCACGCAAGGTCAGATCATTGGCTGCCATGGCCTTGTAGAGCTGATCCGGTGACTCACTGACCGGGCCCAGTGATCGTCCGGGTTGCATTACCGACTTCTTCTGGCCCTGTTTCAGAAGATCACCGCGAACTGCGCGCAGACTGTGTAGATCTTCAGTATCAAGAATTCGCAGGGCTGACGGACAGTTTTGTGCTACCCGCCAGCCGAACTGCTCTTCACTCATGAAGCGATCGAAGATGACAGCGGCAGGCTGCAGTCGAATCAACCAGTCATCGAAGCTGCTGCAGTTGAGACGAATGTCAGCTTCCTGTACGCCCAGTGCATCAAGAGCAGTTCGATGGATTGAGCGCGTTGCCGGGCTGGCAAAGACAATCTCACCGAACACTGTCTTGAGCAGGGCAATCAACTGCATCATGCGTGTGCCGGCAGCCGAAGACTTCGGCTCTGGCCAGACACTGCCGATGATGACCAGGCGGTGATTTGAGAAGCCGGACTCGGTCATATGCAGGTACTAATATCCATTGCGACTTTCGATGTTCGCTGTGCCGGAAGGAGATCAGCAATGAATATACTGGACTATCCGCGACCCGTGGCGCTGACGGCCTGGCCGATCAAGCAGAAACTCATGGAAACCATGCGCGAACGCGACGGCAGCGTGGAGACACCAGAGTTCAGCTGCAAGCGACGCGAATTCTGTCCCAGTTGTGGCCTGTCAGGTCAGTCCAATCACGAGGCGGTCTACGGTCCAGGGTTGCCTCACGCAGTCCATTGCCCGAGAAATTGGGTTTTATGAGATTGTCTGCGTGCTGCGCTACAAGAGTCACTACTTTCGGGCTGATGGTATCAATGCCAATGTCGCCGCGCAGGAGTTCCTGGAGCATGCCGAGCAGGAGCAGGACCATGCCGACTGGCTGGCCGAGCGGATCGTGCAGCTTGGCGGCAAGCCGGATTTTTCCCCGGAAGGTCTGGCCAGTCGAGCGCACTCGGAATTCGTCGAGGGCGAAAACCTCAAGGAGATGATCCAGGAAGATCTGGTTGCCGAGCGCATCGCCATCGACAGCTACCGCGAGATCATTCAGTACCTGGGTGACCGCGATCCCACCTCGCGCCGCATCCTGGAAGACATTCTTGCCCAGGAAGAAGAACATGCCGACGATATGGCGGGCTTGCTGGCAGACCTTGAATCAGGCTGAGTCCATGGTCAGTGCGGGGATTTGCCGGCGGGCGAAACCGAGTTTTCATAGGCCGACGGCTATAGAAAAAGTG
>RECK01000156.1 GCA_007694055.1 Wenzhouxiangella sp. | reverse complement strand
ACGATCTTGGCATAGGCGCTGGCCGACAGCCCCAGGCCGCCGTACTGCTGGCCAATGGTGGCGCCGAACAGGCCCAGCTCCTTCATCTGCTCAACCAGCTCATGGGGATACTCGTCGGCCTGATCGTGGTGCTGGGCAATCGGCTTGACCGCCTCATCCACCCAGCGATCAATCGCATCAAACAGCGCCTGCTCGTCCTCGGCGCTCCACTGTTCCTGTTCTGTCATGTCAGTACTTCTGTGAGATTGTAGTGTTCAAAAAAGCCTCTCGCGAAGGCGCTAAGGAAACGCAAAGCGCGCAAGAACAGGCGTGTTGAGTTGAAGGGAAAACTCATTTGGGTTCTACCTTTGCGCGCTTGGCATCCCTGCGTCTCTGCGAGATGCTTTTTTCTTTTGACCAGAGAACCCATTCAATACCCGACCTGGTCTTCGATGCTGTGGCCGCGGCGGGCGATCAGCATGCTGCGGTTGAAGGTGCAAACCATCTTGCCGTCCTGGTTGAAGCCGGTGGTCTTGACCGTGACGATGCCAGCGCCGGGGCGGGACTTTGACTCGCGCTTGTCCAGCACTTCCGATTCACAGGTAAGGGTGTCACCGGCATAAAGCGGATGGGTCAGCTTGATATCGGTCCAGCCCAGGTTCGCAATCGCCTTCTGGCTGACATCGGTCACGCTCATGCCGACCATCAGGGCGACGGTAAACGGCGAGCAGACGATGCAGCGCCCGAACTCGCTTTTTTCCGCATACTCCTTGTCGAAGTGCATCGGATGGGTGTTCATGGTCAGCAGCGTGAACCAGGTGTTGTCGGTTTCGGTAATGGTCCGGCCCGGGCGATGCTCGTAGATATCGCCGACCTTGAAATCCTCGTAATGACGGCCGAAGTGTTCGCGGTAGCGATTCGGGCCCACTTCCTTGACGTTCTGCACCATGATCAGTCACTTCCTCGTGGCGGTAGCGGGTAGGTTTGCCCGGGCCAGCAGGCGGCGGGCGGCGTCAATCACCGGGGCATCGATAAGCTGGCCGTCGAGCTGCACGGCGTCGCCATCGCTGGCCTCGGCGGCCTCGACCACGGCTTTGGCGCGGGCGAGTTTTTCCGTTGATGGCGTCAATGCGGCCTGGATGGTCGCGACCTGGGCGGGATGAACGGCTGCCTTGGCGGCAAAGCCCAACGCGCGCACCCGTTCGGTTTCTTTCTTGAGACCGGTCTCATCGCGCAGGTCGATATAGGGCACATCGATCGCATCCAGGCCGTGGGCGCGGGCAATGGTGACCAGGCGCGAGCGGGCAAACAGGAGTGGCTCCCAGGCAAACTCGCAGCCGACATCAACGCTGTAGTCGTAGCCACCGAACATCACGGCAGCCAGGGGCAGGCTGGTGTCCAGCTCATAGCCCAGGTCGAGCAGACCACGGGTGCTTTCGACCAGCGGGATCAGCGGCGGGCAGCGCTCGCCGCAGGCGCCAACCACGGCCTGCAGCATGTCGGCTGATTCGAACTTGGGCACCAGGATAAAGGCCGGCTGTACCTTTGCTGCTGCCAGCGCATTCAGGTCTTCCTGGCCAGCTTTCGTGTTCGGCGGATTGATCCTCAAGCCCAATTGACCAATCCCGTCGTGTTCGGCCAGACCGGCCAGGGCGCTTTGCCGGGCCTGGTCCTTCTGATCCGGACCGACCGCGTCTTCCAAGTCCACACAGACCGCATCGACACCGCTGGCCAGGGCCTTGGCATAGCGCTCGGGCCGGTTGCCGGGCACGAACAGCAGGCAGCGGATGGTCAGCGGCGCGTTCATTGTTCGAGCCCCTGGGCGCTTGCGTAGTGCGCGGCGATCTGGGCACGGGTAGCGATCCAGACATCCTTGTGCGAGCGCACATGGCGAAGAAAGGCCTGCAGGGCGGCAATCCGGCCGGGCCGGCCGATGATGCGCAGGTGCAGGCCCAATGACATGTATTGCGGCTGCGGGGCGGTTTCTTCGTACAGCCAGTTGAAGGTATCGACGGCGTACTTGAGCCATTGGTCCGGCGTCAGCGACGGGTCGATCCAGAACTTCATGTCATTCGAATCCAGCGCATAAGGCAGAATCACGATCGGGCGCTGGTGGCTGGCATCGATAAACGGGCTGTCGTCGGAATAGTCATCCATGTGGTACCGAAAGCCGGTTTCGGTCAGCAGCCGCCGGGTGTTTTCGGTGTGCAGGTAGCGCGACAACCAGCCGACCGGACGCTTGCCCGTGCTGGCCTCGATGCTGTCGGCGGCCTTGAGAATGAACTCGCGCTCGGCGTCTTCGTCAAGTCGAAACTGGTGGATCCAGCGCCAGCCGTGCGAACAGGGTTCGTGCGGGCCGTCGGCAATATAGCGGGCGATATGAGGAGCGCGCTCCAGCGACAACGCCGCGGCGGTGAAGGTGGCCGGGATGTTGTACTCGTCCAGCAGCGCGGCAATGCGGCGAAAGCCGGGACCCAGCCCGTAGCGGTAGTTCGACTCGTTGCCGTAGTTGCGGATCGGCTTTTTCAGGCTCACGCCCAGCTCATCGACCGGCTCGGTGATCGGGTCACCCTCGGCCAGCGAGTATTCCGAGCCTTCCTCGACGTTGACCACGATGGATACGGCAAGGCGCTTGCCGTCGGGCCAGGACCAGTCGGCCATGTCAGTGGTATTCCTCGCCGCCGGAGACGTTCATCGCCTCACCGGTGATGTACACGGCCTGATCGGAACACAGAAACGCGCAGGCCTTGGCGGTGTCTTCCTGCAGGCCGGGCCGGCCGAGCGGGATGCGGCCTTTCATCGCCGCCATGTATTCATCCAGGCTCATCCCCAGCGCCTTGCTGAAGTATTCGTTCTGCCAGGCACCCAGGCCCGTGGTGACGTGGTTGGGGCAGATGGCATTGACATTGATGCCGTGCTGGCCCATCTCTATGGCCGCGACCCGGGTCAGCCCGACCAGGCCGTGCTTGGATGAGCAGTAGCCGGCCGCGAACGGAAAACCGGACTTGGCCGCCTGGCTGGCGATATTGATGATGCGACCGCCGTTGCCCTGCTTGATCATCTGCCGGGCGGCGGCGCGGGTGGCCAGAAACACACCGCGCAAGTTCACCCCGAGGACCGCGTCCCAGTCGCTGGTTTCCATCTCCACGATGGGTTTCATGATGTAGCCAATGCCGGCATTGTTGACAAGGATGTCGATGCGGCCGAAATGCTCGACAGTGCGGTCAATCAGGGCCTGGACCTGGTCTTCTTCCAGCACGTTGCAGGCAATGGCAACCGCCTCGGCACCCAGGGCGCGAATTTCCTCGACCATGGCGTTCATCTCGTCGCTGGCACCGATTGCCTCGGGTGGCGTTTCCGGGCCGGCCGACTGGCCAATATCCGAAATCACAATGCGGCAACCTTCCTCGGCCAGACGCCGGGCCATCGCCGCGCCCAGCCCGGTCGGGCGGCCGGAGCCGGTAATGACGGCGACCTTGCCTGCAAGCTCCGGGTACATGGCCTACAGCGCCTCGGTCAGAATGAACAGGGGGTTGTCGGCAAACTCGCCAAACTCGGCGGCCACCTTCTGGACCGTCTCGCTGGATACGTCAGCGCCAAATTTCTCCATGTCGTTGACCCGAATCAGCTCAACATAGGCATACGGTGGTGCGGCATCGCTCATCAGCAGACCGGCCGAACGCAACACTTCGAAACGATCCACCGAATCCAGGCCGTTGACCGTGGGCAGATCACGCGCCCTGGCCCACTGCTCGTAGGCGGCCACGTCGGTGCCGGGCTTGAGATTGAACAGGACGACAATGGTGGTCATGGATGATCTCCGTTCACGTTATTCGAGGTTTTGTTGGCTGGGCCGAGGAGTAACAAAGTTGTCCGGACAAATTGTAGGCCGTAAAGGGTGAAGGGTCAACCGCGCCAGGCTGTCCATGGGACCGGCCTTGAGGTCTCCTTATGGGTGGCGAGGGAGTCGAAACTGGCACGGCCATCCACTTTCTCCTCACTTTCGCAGCCGGTGGTATCTGTCAGATCACGGACTGATCGGGTGCAATGGCCACGGGCTCAATCCACCAGGCTGCCGGGGTTGAACAGGCCTTGGGGGTCTAAATGATGCTTGATGGCATCGAACAGGGCCAGCGAGGCGGGGTTTCTGCCGCCGCGATAGGAATAGAACTTGCCGAGCTGAAAGTGGACGGCGCCGTGGCCGCGCAGGATATCGGCAGCGCGCTGGCGCAGGCGAAAAACGTCAGGTCGAGCGGCGGGATTGGCTTCAGGTTCTCCGATGCGCTGGCGATGGCTCTTGTCGACCCGACGTCGGTGATAGATGGTGTGTGAATCCGGCCAGTAGAACACCGGCTCGATCAGCGTTGCCTGGGCGGCCACGGTGGCATACAGAAAGCCGATGCGAATGCCGTGTTTGTGCAGGCAATCAGCCTCCTCGGCTTGCAGGGTTTTCAGCGCCTCAAAGCAGGTAACAGCCTGGCTGTGCGGCACGATGCCGTGGACCGGCAGCCAGCGCTCGCCGGCCGGGCCCAGCATGGTGTTGGGCGGCGCAAACGGCGCAGCGCGCAAGGCGCGGGGGATGGAGCCAGGAATTTCCTCACCGCCGCCGACCAGGGCACGGGCACGTTTGACCTGTTCGACCAGCGCCGCCTTCGATGCGGCTTCAATGACGGCATGAATGGAGTAGCAGCGAGCATTTAGAAAGCGACGACCGCGCAGGGCCAGCCTGGCGCCGGACAGCAGCCCCTGGCGCTTGACCACCTTGGCCATGGTGCCGGCATCCTCGGCCATGGAGGCGCGCTTCATCCGCATCTCGGCCAGCAGCGGGTCAAAACCGAAACACTCCGAGGCCAAACCGGCGCGGGCCAGCTCGGCCATGGCCTGAAACATGACCTCGGCCGTGGTGAACTGCCAGGACAGGTAGTCGCAGTGCTTTGGAGCCTCGATCAGGCGCAGGCTGACCCGAAGCTTGATCCCCAGGCTGCCGGCATCGCCGACAAACAGGCCGGTCAGATCGGGGCCGAAGTAGCGGAAAAAGGGCACCGTGTTCGGCGCGGCAGCGGCCCCCGTGGTCAGCACCTTGCCTTCGGCGGTGGCCACATCGATCGACAACACGCTGTCGCCGACGCTGCCGTGCAGGCCTGAGCCCAAGAAGACGCTGCCTTGCGACAGGGCTCCGCCCAGGGTCGCTTCCAGCCCGGACAGGGGGCCAAAATAAGGGGTTCGCAAGCCCAGTGATTCCAGCGCTTCGAAGAGCTGGGCCCAGGTCACGCCGCACTCGGCAACAACAAAACGATCTTCGCGATTGATATCAAGAATCCGGTTCAGGTCAGCCGTGTCGATCAGCACGCAGCCAGGCCGATCAGCCAGGTAGGCATCGGTGTAGCTCAGCCCGCCACCTCTGGCGATCATCGCAATGCCGGCCTGGCCCAACGCTTTAACCAGCTGCAATGCCTGGTCGACGCTTGTCGGTATCAGCACCGCTAGCAGAGGCTTGCCGACAGCAGCCACATCGTGGGCGTAGTACGCCAGCGCAGCCGCCTCGGTGACTACTACCTGCTCACCGTGCCTTTGTTGAAGGCGGATGATCAGGTCATGGCTTTGGGTGGCTGCTTTGGTTTCAGTCATGATCGTTCTCCGTCTGCACCCAGGTGCAGCCGCATGCGGCCGTCGGTCTGTCCATTAGACGGTGAGGGAGGAGGGTTGGTTGTTGGTCATGGATACCTGGAATTGTACGGTCATTCCACCCGCCCGATTCCTTTCTCATTGTCCATAATTGCGCTAAAATGTCCGGACATTTATCAACCCAGGATTTCCCATGCCTGTCATGCAGACCTCGGACCTGACGCCCCGACAGTACTGGGAACAGGTCAAGTCCAACCCCAACCGGGCCAAGTTCGGGTTCGGTCAGCGGCCGGCGCTGGTCAATATCGACCTGCAGCGCGCCTACACGGATCTTGAGCACTTCAAGACCGCCTACCAGACCGATCCCGGCCAGCTTGACTACATCAACCAGCTCTCGGCCCTGGCCCGGCGCGCCGGCGCGCCGGTGATCTGGACTTATGTCGCCTATCTGGACTCGGCCGAGGACGCCGGCGTCTGGGGAACCCGCACCGACACGCCTGATTCGCTGCAAAACATCAAGCACGGTTCGGAACGCGCCCAGCTCGACCCGCGTCTGGTCATTGATCCAGCCGATGTGATCATTCACAAACGCATGCCCAGCCCATTTTTCGAATCGCATCTGCCCTCGCTTTTGACCTGGCACCGCATCGACACGGTGCTGATCACCGGCGGCTCGACCTCGGGCTGCGTACGTGCCGCCGTGGTCGACTCCCTCTCCCACGGCTATCGCACCACGGTGGTCGAGGAGGGCGTGGCCGACAAGCACGAGATCCCGCACTTCGCCAACCTGGCCGACATCATGCTCAAGTATGCCGACGTCGAGTCTTTCGAGACCGTCCGGGCCTACCTCGAGTCGCTGCGCTAATCAGATGGATCCGTTCACACGAAACGCCGATGACGCCCTGTCTGGAACTAACTGTTGCTGGAGAAAAGCATCACGCAAAGGCGCGAAGAGGCTAAGAGCGCAGAGGAAAGAATACCCGTTTCTTCCGGGATATCTGAAGCTTCGCGGTTCGGTGGGAATTCATTCGATGTTGCCGGCTGGCCCAAAGTGAGGGTTTTTTCGATGATGATCGCGAGGACATCAAAGAGCACAAAGAAGAGTTTGTTGCTTTGCGTTCATTGCTCCGTCGCGCCTTTGCGAGATGCTTTTCGAGTTTTTTATCGCAGTAAACCAGAAGGGAATTTGGATGAAATCTGACCCCGGCCTGTACGGCTATCTGCCCTGGGACCAGCGCCCCGAAATCCGCTGGCCCAATGGGGCCCGTATCGCTGTCTGGGTGGCGCCGAATATCGAGTTCTACGAGCTTGACCCCCCGATCAACCCGCAGCGCAAGCCCTGGCCACGACCGCATCCCGATGTGGTCGGCTACGCCACCCGCGACTACGGCAATCGGGTCGGCCACATGCGCATGATGCGCCTGCTCGACCAGTTCGGCATTCGCGGCTCGGTGTCGCTTTCAACGGCCATGCTCACCCATCACCCGGAGATCATCGACCTGGTTCTTGAGCGCGACTGGGAGCTGTTCAGCCACGGCATTTACAACACCCGCTACAGCTATGGCTTAAGCGAAGACCAGGAGCGCGAAATGATTGCGAATGCCATGCAGCGCATCGCCGACTATTCCGGTCAGCACTGCGACGGCTATCTGGCCCCGGCCTTGTCGCACTCCGAGCACACCATCGACCTGTTCGCCGAGGCCGGCGGTACGTATACCTGCGATCTGTTTCACGATGATCAGCCGACGCCGGTCAGGACGCGCTCTGGGCGCCGTTTTGTTTCCGTCCCGTATTCGCTGGAGCTCAACGACACCATCGTTTATGTGGTCAACAAGATCGAACCGCGCCGCTACGGGGACATGATCATCCGCGCCTTCGACCGGCTCTATGCCGAGGGCGAGCGCTCTGGCACGGTGATGTGCATTCCCTTGCACGCCTACCAGGTCGGTCACCCGCATCGGCTGGCTGCGCTGCAGCGCGCTCTCGAACACGTCTGCAGCCATGACCAGGTCTGGCTGGCCACCGGCCGCGAGATTGCTCACTACTATCTCAAGCACTACCACGACCAGGCTGTTGCCACCATGGCACGAATCGCCGAGGAGGTCGCATGAGTCTGGACGACAAGTTCCTGCGTTACGACAAGCTCAAGCCCGGCATGGATCATGACCGCTACGACTGGTCCATGCTCGAACAAAGACCGGCGCTGAACTGGCCGGATGACAAACCGCTGGCGCTTTGGATCAATGTCTCGATTGAGCATTTTCCGCTCAACCCGAAAGGTCTGGGCTTCAAGGCCCCAGGGAACATGACCATGCCCTACCCGGACCTGCGCCACTACAGCCTGCGCGATTACGGCAACCGGGTCGGTATTTTCAGAATCCTGGAGGCGCTGGAGCGCTTCGACCTGACAGCCAGCTTCGCGATCAATGGCGAAGTCGCCCGGCGCTACCCCTACCTGGTTCGGCGGCTGGCCGGGCGCGGCGAGATCCTGGCCCATGGCTGGAATATGGACAGCGTGCACGCCGCGGGCGTTGATGAGTCAACCGAGCGGCAGTGGATCAACGACACCCTGGCGGCGTTGGCTGACTTCTGCAGCGATCCCATTCGCGGCTGGCTGGGGCCGGCCCGTTCGCAGTCGAACCGGACCCCGGAACTGCTGGCCGAGGCGGGCATTCACTGGTGCGCTGACTGGGTCAATGACGAGCTGCCCTACCGCTTTCGGACCGATCATGGACCCTTGACCCATCTGCCGCTGTCGCTGGAACTGGAAGACCGGTTCGTCATTGGCGACAACCTGCACAGCGAGACCGAGTATGGCGACCAGTTGATCGATGCGGCCGACTTTCTGCTTGCCGAAGCGCAAGCGCTCGGCCATGGCCGCCTGTTGACCATGAACCTGCACCCCTGGGTCATCGGCCAGCCGCATCGCATTGGCCAGCTTGAGCGGGTGTTTGCCCACCTTGCCGATCGCCGAAGCGAGATGGTCAACCTCGGCCCATCCGGGCTGCTCGCTGCCGTCGAGTCATCCTGAACGGGCAGGTCGATGGCCTCCTGCATCCGAAGGTCGTTTGTCAGGGTCGGCGATGGCCTGATTCACTTTCGCCACGCCGGCAGCGGGCCGGCCCTGGTCATGCTGCACCAGTCGCCGCAAAACTCGCGCATGTGGCTGGACCAGATCGAGCGCCTGGCCGAGCACTATCTGGTCATTGCACCCGACCTGCCCGGTTTTGGCTGGTCGGATCCGCTGACTGTCGCGCAGCCCACAATCAATGACCTGGCGAGCAGCCTGAACGCCTGGCTGGATGCGCTGGGCATTGATCACTGTGCCGTGTTCGGCATGCATACCGGCGCGATCGTCGCGGTGCACATGGGCCTGCAGGCCCCGGACCGGATTGGCAAAGTGCTGGTCGACGGCTACGCCATCTTCAATGATCAGGAACGGGCGCTGCTCGGAAAACGCTATCTGCCGCCATTCGAACCCGACTGGAGCGGGCAACACCTGCGCTGGCTGTGGGCACGCATGCGGGAGCAAAACTATTTCTTTCCCTGGTACGAACAAAAGGCGGCCTGCGCTTTGCGCTTGCCGGCACCTGACCTGGAAAAGACCGAGGCGGCCGTGCGCGATATCCTCGAAGTCGGCGACCAGTATCGGCTGGGTTACCGGGCCGCCCTCAACTGCAGCGATCGCTCCCAGGTTGCGGCACTTTCCATGCCGGCTTGCCTCTACTACCGCGAAGACGATGTGTTGCTCGAGCATCGGCAGCGCTTGCCGGCTTTGCCCGACAATATCCGGGCCTCTACCCTGTCCGACCGCACCGCACTGTGGACAGACATCGAGCGCGAGCTGGCCAGGTGGAACGGCCCGGCCCAGTCGATCAAGACCTCAGCCACGGCGCCTGGCTGGCAACGTCTGGTTCTGGCCACCGAGACCGGTGATCTGGCCTGCTGGGTGCATCAACCAGCAAGAACACCGGCGCACTGTCGGCTGGTCGTGCATGGACTGGGCCAGGCGCCGCTGCAGCAGGTAACGGCGGATGAAAATACACTGATTCTCCAGCCCGACCTGCCCGGCCACGGCGCTTCATCGGAATGGTCTGCCCAGGCGCTTTCGCAGCAACATCTGCTGGCCGCCTTGGCTCGCCTGGTCGATCAACTGGCGGCCGGATTGCCGCTGGTGATTGAAAGCCATGCCGCCAGCAGTAGCCTGGCCTTGGCACTGACCCGGCAATTGGCCAGCCAGGTCAGCAAGCTGATCCTGATCAAGCCCTGGTTGATTGACGGGCAACAGCGCGACTGGCTGCTGGCCCATCTGCCCGACATGACCCCGCGGCCAGCCGGTGGCCACCTGCTCGAGGCCTGGCAGTGGGAACGTGAGCGACACCTGTATCCACCCTGGCAGGCCGCCTGTTCAGACAGTCGGCTTCCCGGTGACGCTCCGGTCGTGGACCGGGTTCATGCCAACACCGTGACCCTGATTGGTCTGGGTCGGGCCCTCAAGCCCCTGCTCGCGGATTGCCTGGCCCCGGACACCCAACAGCGCATTCAGTCGCTGGCTGTGCCCGTCGAAATCATTAAGCACTCACCGAACCAGGAGAGCTCAACAGCATGAACGAGATAGCGCCGCTGCTCAGTGAAGTAAGGATGGCTACGCTGGGTGTCAGCCAGCTTGGCCGTTCCGTGGATTTCTATGAGCAAGCCCTGGATTATCGCTGCCAGGAACGCGGCCGGGTTGATCCGGCCCTGGCACCGCTTTGGGAGTTCGATCCCGATCTGCCGCTGGACTACGCCATTCTCGCTGCCGACGACTCCGGCCGAGGTCGAATTCGACTGGTCTCCAGCCAAGCGGCAGGCAAGCCGATCTGGACCAAAGCCGATCGGCTAACTGCCACCGGCGCCTATGCCCTGAACTTTCGCTGCCAGGATATTCACCAGCAGCTTCAGCGCATTCGCCGCCACGGAGGTCAGGCCGGTGGGCAGCCGCATTTCTGGGAGGTCAGCGACCAGGTTCATGTTTATGACTCGATGAGCTCAGACCCTGACGGCACCCAGCTTGATCTGTTCAGCTACACCCGAGGCGGGGAACTGCGCGGTCCCCTGGCCACCCCGGTCAGCGTGATCCAGACCGTCGCCCTGGCCGTGGCCGATGTGGCTGCCAGCCGCTGCTTTTACCAGGCCATGGGCTTTCAGGAACTGTTCGATCGGGTGCTGGATTTCGAGGGCCTGAGCGAGATGCTGGGCGTAGAAGGGCCGGTAAAGATTCATAACGTCAACCTGATGAAGGATGGTGATGTGGTCGCAGGGCGGGTGGAGATGTTTGCCTATCTCGATACCGGCCTGCCACAACCCAAGCCGGCCAGTGATCGTGCCAAACCACCCAACCACGGCTTGCTTTCGTTTTCATTGCTGACCACCGATGCTGCCACCGTCCTGGAGGCACTGAAGCCGCTCGGTGCGCGCGGCATCCGGCGGATTGCAGCGGCCTCGGTTCCCGGCTTCGGCCACTGTCCCTTGACCGTACTGCTGGGTCCGGACGGCGAGCGCATAGAACTGGTCGAAGTCGGAGAGCTTGAACGATGAGTCATGAACTCTGGGTCCTGGCCCATATCCTGGTAATCGCCTACTGGCTGGGCACAGATCTTGCGGTGTACTACATCAGCGGCGCAATCGTCGATGAAACCAAACCGACTTCGGTTCGGGTCTACGCGGCCAAGGCCATGCTGCTGTTGGATATGGTGCCGCGAACGGCCCTGATTCTGACCTTGCTGACCGGTCTGGGTTTGGCCACTCGCGGGTGGCTGCCGCACCCGGCCGTGGGCTGGTGGTGGCTGTGGCCGGCGCTGCTGGCCTGGCTGGCCCTGACCTGGGCCGTGTTTCACCTGGAGCACTCTCCCCTGGGCGCGTTTCTGGCCAAGGTCGATTTTGGCCTGCGGATATTGATCATCCTGACCCTGCTGATCACGACGCTGGCGCTGTCGCTGGGTTGGGGTCAGTTTGCGGTTCTGCCCTGGCTGGCGGCGAAGTTGGGGATCATGGCCCTGATCATGTTCCTCGGCCTGGTCATACGCGTTCAGTTGAAACCGTTCGGACCTCTGTTTGCCCGGGTGGCTCAAGGCAACTCTGACCCGACCACCGAGCGCAATCTGCGGCGGCTCATTGCCCAGGTGAAAGTACCGGTCTGGGTGATATGGATCAGTCTGGTGCTAGCCGCAGCTATGGGAAAGCTCCAACCAGGTATGTAATTCGGCGGCATAAATGTCCAGACTTTTGATCTGGATCAAAGAAAAGTCCGGCATACTATTCGAAAATATGTCCGGACATATTTTCGTTAGCTTGACGGGAGGATTGAGAATATGGGCTTTTCCGAACTGGCCATTCTGCGTTGGCTGCATATCCTGGCCATGGTTTACTGGCTGGGCGGTGAGTGGGGCGTTTTTCAAACCAGCTACAACGTCATCAATCGAAAGCTGCCGCTGGACGAACGCCGGCGCCACATGGAAACCGCCTATCGGATTGATATCCTGGCTCGCACCGGGATCATCCTGCTGCTGCCGCTGGGGCTGCATCTTGGACATTTCTGGGGAGTCCAGCCATTTGCCGGTGGCTGGCTGATATTGTTCTGGGTGCTGGGCCTGGGCTGGCTGGCCTTGTGCTGGGCGGCCTTCTTCGCACGCGAGACCGACCTGGGCCTGCGGCTGACCCGATACGATGAACGAGTTCGCTACCTGTTGATTCCGCTGCTGGCGATTTGCGCGATCTGGTCCATGCTTGGCGATGGGCCGTTTGTCGCCGGCCCCGGCCAGTACTGGTTTGCGGTCAAGATTCTGCTCTATTCCGGCCTGCTGGTGATCGGATTGAAGCTGCGCTTCATCATGCGTGAGTGGACCGAGCTGTTCCGGATCCTTGACCGCGATGGTTCAACCGAGCCGGTGGAAAACCAGCTTGAGCGTTCGATCCGGGTCGGGCGCGGGCTGGCCTATATCTACTGGATCGGCATCGCCTTCACCGGCTTGGTCGGTGCGGCCAAGCCGTTTTAAGCAACCCAGTCATGGCCCGACCGCATATCGAGTTTATCCAGGCCCAGTGCCTGGATTGGCTGCCGGAAGAGCGTCTGCCCGGCGCCTGGCGCAAGGTGCTCAGCCGTGACGATGACTCGGGTAGCGTGACCTTGCTGCAGAAAATCGACGCCGACTTTCACTTCGGCGATGCCCGCCCCCTGGCCGCCGGCGAAGAGTTCTACGTGCTCGGCGGCAGCTACTATCTCAACGGCTACGAGTATTCGGCCGGCTGCTACGGCTATTTTCCAGCCGGCAGCGAGCGGCGTGACTGCTACTCACCGCGCGGTGCCGTATTGTTGCGAATGTTCGACCATGCGCCGGTTCCGGCCAGCGAAGACCCGGCCGGAACGGCCGAGCGTGCCCATGACCGGCCGGTCATCCCCTTTGTCGATGCCTACCGCATGGTCTGGGATCGCAGCATTCTCGACCATCGTCTGGCCGCGCTGCTGCCGGCACGCAAGATCCTGCGCCTGGATCCAGTCTCCGGTCAGAAGACTTTCCTGTTCATGACCGCCCCGCAGACCCACCCTATCAGCTGGTCAGGTCCGCTGGAATCGCACCCCACACCCGAAGAAGCCTTTCTGATTGCCGGCGACCTGACCGGCCCCTGCGGCACCATGCAGGCCGGCGCCTATTTCTGGCGGCCTCCGCATATCCCGCACGGTCCATTCGGATCGCGCGCTGGTTCACTGTCTCTGATTCGCTTCGTTGACGGCGTGCACGAAAACATCTGGAGCGAGGAGACCGAGCCATTCAGCTACCATCGTCCCTATCGCCCCATTCTGCCGCCTGAGCTGCTTGGTCAAGCTCGACCGCTGAACATGCGCGAGCCATGGTAGCTTCCAGGATCAATCCAGCACATTGGACCCGGCGTCGGTTTCTGGGCGCGGCTCTGATTGCCGGCACAGCCGCCCTGATACCCCCGGGCCTGGCCGCCAGCCCCCGGCGATTGGTGGTCATTGGTGCCGGCCTCGCCGGTCTGGCTTCGGCCCGGCTGCTGGAAACACTCGGCCATGACGTTGTGGTTCTGGAGGCCCGTGATCGGGTGGGCGGGCGCGTCCATACCCTGTTTGACACACCCGGTAACCCGGAGGCCGGGGCCAATACCATCGGCCCCAACTACGGGCGCACGGTTGCTGCGGCTGAGCGCCATGACCTGGCTTTACTGCCACAGGGCCGGGGAGCACCCCCGGGGCTGATCGTGGATGGTCAGGTCATCGACCGGGCCGACTGGGTCAATGCCGAACTCAATGACCTGCCAACAGCGATCAGGTCGGTCACCCCGGACCGACTTGGCTTTGCCCTGCTGGGCGATCATCCGCTGGATCGCTCCACATCCTGGCTCGAGGCCCGGCACTCAGATGCCGATCTGTCGGCCGCTGAGTTTTTCCGGGCGCAAGGTTTGAGCGAGCGTGCGCTTGGCTGGATCGAGGCCAACAACAGCTACGGCAATCGCCTCGCCGACACCTCGCTACTGGCCCTGCAGGCGACCGCGGCCGGTATTGGCCGGGCCATGGCCTGGGGCCAACCGGCCCTGGAAACCGAGGGCGGCAATCAACGCATCCCCAATGCCATGGCCGCTGCCCTTGAATCTGCGGTGGTTCTGAACAGTCCGGTCGTCGAAATCATCCAGCGCGGAAGCGAGGTCAGCGTGGTCACCGCCGATGGCCGCCGCCACCCGGCCGATGCCGTGATCTGCACCTTGCCGCTGCCGCTGCTGGCCAGGCTCAAAATTCAGCCGGCTCCTGCCGTTCGGTTTGCGGAAGCCCTGGCCGCTGTGGCCTATCACAAGGTCAGCCAGCTTCATCTGCTCGCCAGACAAGCCTATTGGGAAGACGAAGACCAGCCCGCCAGTTGGTGGACCAACGGCCCGCTTGGCCGGGTGTTTACCCGCAGCCGCCCGAACGCGGCCGGCAGCCACAACATCACGGTCTGGATCAACGGTGATGCCTGCGATGCGATTGACCACCTGAGTGAAGAACAGGCAACCGCGACCCTGCTGGCCGAATTCGAACGTCAGATTCCGGGCTCACGTGGCCAGGTTGAAGTGGCCGCGCTGGTGCGCTGGGCTACCGACCCCTACAACCGGGGTGCCTGGGCGCTCTGGCCACCTGGCCGCATCGCCGACCTGGTGCCCACTTTGAGCCAGCCGCACGACCGGCTGTTTTTTGCCGGCGAACACACCGGCCAGTCCTATTCCGGCATGGAAGCGGCGCTGGAGTCCGCTGAACGCGCCGTGCTGGAAGCCTTGAGGCGACTGCAATGACTACTCCGACGGCGACGACAGGTGAAGGCCTAAGGGACGCGCGGGCGCAGCGGCTGGTACTTGGAGATCAGGCAGTGACAATGTCGCCTGGTCCGAAGTGGTTGCTGTGGGCGGTGATTTTGCTGACTTTTCTGACTGGCTGTGGTTCATCGGCCACCGACCGAATCCATGGCGCAAGCCAGACCGGCGCCGGGGCTTTATCCGGCGAAGCCCTGTTTCTGGTTTCCTGCAGCGGCTGTCACCGCTCAGAGCCGGGTGGTGTGCATGATGTCGGGCCCAACCTGTTCGGCATTGCCGATGGTCCGGCTGCGGCTGGCGCTGACTACCGCTACTCAAGCGCGCTTGCAGCCTCCGGCCTGACTTGGGATCGGGCCACATTGGCGGCCTGGATCGCGGCCACCGAAATCCTGGTGCCTGGCACCACCATGACCTACGCCAACATTCTGACTGGCGAAGAGGTAGCGCTGGTCGTTGACTACCTGTTTGAACAATCTTCCGAACGACAAGGAGCACCATGATCATGACAAGACTTGTTTCTGTTGCAGCGCTATCTGCTCTGTTGGCGGCTTCGGTCGCTGCCGAGCAAGCGCGCTTGAGTTTCGATGATCCCGATGATGTGATCACCATGGCGCGCAAGGTCGGCTGTTCGACCGTGGATGGTGAGCCGATCACCTACTACTGGCACGGCCATGCCTATTCCCGGATTCGCGGTGAGCCTGACCGTCGTCTGTTCCGGGTCGAAGGCATGAATGTGCGCACTTGCGTGACCCACGAACACCCCGACCATGGCACCGGCTACCGCCAGGTTTCGCGCGAGATCATGCTCTACCTCGACCCGGAAAGCCTGGAGGTACTTTCGACCTGGGATAACCCGTGGACCGGTGAGACCGTTCAGGTACTGCATGTGGCCAATGACCCGGTCAATATGCGCAGCCCGCGCTTCGCCCACGGACCAGACGGACCGGCCCGCTTCACCGGCCATGTCGAGGGCAACACATTCTGGCAGAACATCACCTTTCCGCTCTGGTACTCCAACCCGCTGGGCGGCGATTACCAGGCCGAGGTGGGTGGCACTTACCAGGCCACCGAGATGTTCAATTTCTTTGGCCGGGTCGATGATTTGACCGACCCGGAAACCACGACCGCCGACGTCCAGGTGGGTTGGGCGCGGATGTCCGACTGGCTACCGTGGATGCGCATGCATGGTCGTCAGGGCCTGATTTATTTCCACGCTGCCGGCACCAAGCTGGCCCATTGGGACGATCTGCCCGAGGTACTGAAAGATGAAATCGATCGCCACTACCCGGAATATCGCGAGGCGCCGCCGCTGGACGACGATCGAGCGAACGTGACCAGTTGGACCTACTTCAAGGATATCGCCGAAGGGCGGATCGAGGCGCCGGATCGTGCGGGTGAGCGCGACGAGGACGATTAGGGATTGGGAAGGGGGAGAAGCCTTCTTTCCCTCTACCCCTCTACCCCGCCACCAGGCTGCGTAGCTGGCGGGCGGCGGCGAGGACTTCGCGATCTGCACCGTGGCGGCCAATCAACTGCAGCCCGCACGGCAACTCACTGTCGGCAACCGGCAGCGGCATGGATAGCGCCGGCAGGCCGGCGCAGTTGGCCAGGCAGGTCAGGTCGGCCTGGTTCGCCGGGGTTGACTGGGCATAGGGAAAGCTGCGCTGCGGTGTGGTTGGCAGGACCACGATATCGCACTGTTGCAGCCAGCCGTTCAGGGCCAGGCGGCCCTGGTCGAGGGTCCGCATGGCGCGGGCCAGGTCCGGGGCCGAGCGGCGCTGACCCCAGTCAAGCAAGGCGCGGAGTTCATCAGAAAAATTGTCTCGCTGATCGGTCCAGTCCAGGCCGTGTTCGATCAGCATCTCGGCCTCGCACACAAGCAGGCCGGCGCGTCGGATTCGGCCTGGTTCCAGATCCAGCGCCGGCAACTTGGTAGTCGACAAATGGCTGTCGGACAGCGTGAGACTGATCGCTTGCCAGGGTGCTGCAACCTCGCTATCCAGTTCCACCACCCCCAGCTCGGGCAGGCCAAAGCGCAGGGACTGCCTGGGTGCTGCCAGATTGATCGGGAGCGAGACCGGGCAGGCGGGATCGAAAGCGGCCAGCACCGGCAGCAGCAGCTCCAGATCCTCAAGGCTTGTCGTCAGCGGGCCGATATGGTCCAGGCGGCGGGAAACTGCAACGCTGCCAGCCGTGCTGACCAGGCCGAAGGACGGCTTCAAGCCCCAGATACCGCAGTAGGCCGCCGGGATGCGAATCGATCCCATGGTGTCGGTGCCCAGGGCGGCCGGTACCAGGCCGCCGGCCACCGCGGCGGCCGAGCCGCTGCTTGATCCGCCCGGCGTGTAGCCGGGCGCCCAAGGATGTTGGCAGTCGCCGAAGTGGGGATTGCGGCCATCGGCGCCGAGCGCGGCTTCGGTCATATTGAGCTTGCCCAGGATCACGGCCCCGGCCCGGCGCAAACGCGAGACCACGGTTGCGTCGGTTTCGGCGCTCCGGTCGCGCCGGGTGGCCATGCCGGCCGTGGTCTTCATGCCGGCCACATCGAGGTTGTCCTTGATGGCCAGTGGCAAGCCCTCCAGCGCACGGGGCTGGCCCTGGGCCAGACGCCGAACACTGGTTTCGGCTGCCGCAACGGCTCCGTCCTCGTCTACCTGCAAAAAAGCGTTCAACCCGCCGTTGCGCTGATCAATGGCCTGCAGGCACTCGGCCAGCACCGCATCAGGCGAGCATTCGCCGCTGCGGTAGGCTTGTTGCAGTTCGACGAGGGAGGCGACCATGTCAGTCAAAGCGCCGATCAATCAGGCGTATCGGCTTTTGCCTGCGCTCGATTTCGGTCAGTTCGGCCAGGCTGCCGGGCCGGCACAGCGCGGGGCTCACCTCCACCCCCAGACGGGCACGCAATAGCTCGGCGAAGGCCTGCTGAAGGCCGGGTTCACCGTCGCGACCTTCGACCACCTCGATTTGCACGGTCAGCTCGTCACGACCGGATTCATCGCGGGTCGCGATACAGATGAACTCGCCGGCAAACCCCTCAACCTGCTCCAGCAGCGGTGCCAGGGACTGGGGAAAGATATTGATGCCGCGGATTTTGACCATGTTGTCGCTGCGGCCCAGAAAACCGGCGATCCGGCGCAGGTTCAGACCCAGCGATGACTCACCGGGCAGGACCTCGGTGACATCATGGGTATTGAAGCGAATGATCGGATACAGGTCGGTCTTGTACAGGCAAGTGACCACCATGTCACCGGGCTGACCCTGATCAACTGGCTGGCCGGAATCAATATCCAGTACTTCGACGAACTGGGCATCTTCCATCAGGTACATACCATCATGATCAGGGCCTTCAGCGGCAATGGCACCGGTATCGCCGACGCCGTACCAGTCAAACAGTTCGGCACCGCCCCAGGCATTACTCAGGGTTTCACGCGACTCGCGTCCCAGGTGACCGGAGATCATCCTCGGTGCAATATCGCGGGCCGGATCAATACCAGCGGCGCGGGCGACGTCGGCCAGCTTCTTGATGTAGTCGGCAAAACCGACGATGGCCGCCGGGCGAAAGTCGCGCATCAGCTCGACCTGACGGGACGAGCGGGTTTCAACGCCGGTGCCCGCCGACAGAAACAGGGCATGAGTGTAATGGGTGATGGCTTCGCGCACGTAGTGGCCGCCGTTGATCAGGCCGTGACCGTAGACCGAGTGAATCACATCCCCCGGGCAAAGCCCCTGCATGCGATAGATTCGCGCCAGCAGAATGTTCTGCACCTCGCGGGAGCGCGGACCGAAAACCAGCGGCTGAGGCCGACCGGTGGTGCCGCTGGTGGTGTGCACAATCAACGGCAGATTACCGGGCCCGTCCTGACCGGGTGTCCAGCCGTGAAAGTCACCCAGTGGTGGTTGACGCTCGACGCTTTCCATGATCTCGGCCTTGCCGAAGACCGGCAGCCTGTCGATGTCAGCCAGGCCGCGAATATCGCCGCGATCGATACCAGCAGCTCCCCACAGGCGCTGGTAGAAAGGAATCTGCCAGGCCCGCGCCAGGCAGCGCTGAAAGTCTGTATCCTGACGGGCAAACAGCTCATCGCGGCTCATGCTCCGGTGGCGCTCGATGAAATGCCGATCTACCGGGTAGTCGGCCAGAAGCGCCTTGACGTCGATCTGCTCGAACCAGGTCGGCGGTGCGGTTACGTTCATTACAGCTCCATGTCGTTCAACAGTATCGAGACATCGTCCAGCGCTGCCAGATTCGCCAGCCGGTCCAGCAACCGCTGCGTGCGAAACTCTTCCAGCCCCGCGTGGCGGGCGCAGGCCAGGGCCTTGGCCCGGCGACGGTCAAAAGACAGGGGTCGTTCGGGGCTGCCCAGCACGGCATTGATAGGCCGCTCAATGCGGCTGCCATCGCGCAGGCCCACGACCAGCTTCTGAGGCAGCAAGGCGTTGGGATCGACGGTGTCGCTGGCCTTGACTTGCACCCGACCCGTCCAGGCGGCACGTGCCGGATCGCGGAGTGCGGTCGGCGAGAAATCCTCCAGTCTCACCGAACCCCGAGCCAGGCACACCGACAACAACCAGGGCAGGCAAAGACGCGCATACTGCGATGGCGCATCGGACCGAAACGGACGATCGACCAGGCGTTTGACCAGTGGCGGGGCGAACAGGGTCAGGCTTTCCACCGCAGCGGGATCAAGGCCCTCGGCCAGCAGCGTTTCGAGCGCATCCAGCGCGCCCTGTGCCGCCCGACCAGTGGGCCAGGGCTTGTGACTGACTCGTTCGATCTGGAATACCCGGCCGATTTCACTGATCGGGGCTGGATCAAATTGCTCTTCGAACAGGCTCAGGTAACCGAACGGACCGTCCAGTGCATCGACCGGACCGGCCAATCCGTGCTTGACCAGTTCCAGCGCGGTGATGACGTTGCGGGCGTTGAAACCGACCTGCAAGGCCAGTCCGGCGGTGCCTTCGACATGCGCCTGCATGCTGCCGGAAAGCTGGCACAGGGTCAGGCCCAGCATGACGGCGGTTTGCTGCCGATTCAGCCCGGCCAGGCGGGCAAGCCCCAGGGCTGCACCCAAGGCACCGCACTGGGCCGGGCGGAAGAATCGCATCGGGCGACTGGCCATCATGCCCAGCACAGTCGCCGAATCGACGGCAACGACCACTGCCTCTATCCAGGCGCTGCCAGAGACGGGTTGTCCAATTTCCCGGCTGGGGCTGGCTGTCAGGTCAGCCCAGGCCAGCAGGACGGCAGCAATCACGGCCATGGGATGAACCACAGCGGCTTCGTGGACACAGTCGAATTCCTGGCTGTGAATCTGAAAGCCGTTGATCAGCGCCGCAGTTGCCGGGTCCAGGCGGCGGCGAGTGCCGATGACCCTGGCGCCGACAGCGCGGGGACCGGCTGCATCCAAACCAGCCAGCAACGCGGCCCGTTCCGGCAGTCCGACTGCGCCAAGCCCGACCAGCAGGCTATCTTCGGTAAACCAGGTCGCGCGCTGCCGGGCCGATGGCTCCAAGCTGTCGAGGTCCAGCCCCAGAGCGTGATCAATCAGTCGGCTGGCAATCGGCCCCGGCACAGTCTGACTGCTCATGCGACGATCCTCGCCATCGCAGCCATCCAGTCCTGCAAGGGTACATCTTCGGCCAGGCCCAGCGTCATGGTGACCAGTTCGTCGATGGTAGCCGGTGCCAGACCGGCATGGCCCAGCAAATCGGCGCACTTGGCCACCAGGTCCTCGGTCTGAAGCGGATTTTCTGGATCGCCCCAGGCATCAGTGATGCGGGCTTCCTGTACCGATCCATCGGCCAGGTAAAGGCGCAGGCGGGCACCATAGTGGTTGGGAAAGGCACTGTCGAGTTCGGCACAACTGCCTACCTTGATGCGGGACCTGAAAGCCGCCACCCGGGCATCATCTATACAGTCTGGCTGGTACTGGGCCAGGCAGGGCCGACCGTACAGCATCGCGGCGGCCAGTGCATGCTGAATGCTGAAGCGGGCCTGTGCCGGCGTTGTCGGTTCGATCCGATCACAGAAATCCACCGCAGCCTGGTAGGTTTCAACCTCGATCCGTTGGACGTGTTCTGGCGGCGGAAGCTGACCCAGCGCCAGCAGTGCATCGATAGCTGGATGGGCGTGACGGCAAGCCGGCCAGGGTTTGAAACTGACTTCGTGAATCAGCCAGTCGTCAGCACCAGCCAGCATGTGATCCGGATCGGCATCGGTGGCGGTGGCGGCCAGAAGACCCTGCGGCCCATCCAGAATATGACGGGGGCCGGCGAAGCCGCGTTCGGCAAGCATGGCTGCCAACCATCCATCGCGCGCTGCCAGTGCCGTATGAAGCGCCTTGCTCGGAACTGGCTCGTGCCGCAACTGCCACAGCCCGCCGCTGCGAGTGCCTGCATTGCCCAGGGCCCAGACCAGGCTTGCTTGATCCAGCCCGCGCAGTCGACCGACCGCAGCGGCAGCACCAAATGCTCCCAGCGTTGAGGTCGGATGCCAGAATTGATAATGGGACCGCCCCATGCCACGGCCAATTCGTATCATGATCTCGTAGCCAACCACGATGGCATCAAGCAAGGCCTCGGCACTGACTGGACCCTGGCGTACCGCAAGCAGGGCAGCCGGCACCACCACTGGCCCCGGATGCAGCACGGCTGCACGGTGGACATCATCCATTTCAAGCAGGCTGCCCAAGACTCCATCAAGCATCAGCTCGGCTTCGCCGGGGCGATCTGGCCCAAACAGGGACAGCCCGGCCTGGGCCGAAGCATTGTAGAGCTGAGCAAACGGCTGACGAGCAGGGTCGCTACAGGCAGTGCGGGCACAGACCAGCCAGTCCAGCACATGGAGCGAGGCGCGAGCACGGCTGGCCGCATCGACCGGAACCGCGATTCTCGCCATCAAGGCTTCAGTCAGGCTATGATCAGTTGGGCACTGCATGTTCGGTGTCTTGCATGGATATTTGTCCGGACATATTCTACGGGACTATCGTTAACCGTGGGCGGCTTCGTTTGCCTGGCTCGCGCACAGTGTGCATCAGGAGGGTTTTTGAATGGCGAAAGAAAAAGGCAGCAAACAGGCGCCACGATATCTACAGGTCTGCAATGAGTTGCTGGACATGATTCGCACAGGCGATGTTCCGGTTGGCGACATGCTGCCTACCGAGCTGGAGCTTTGCGAACGTTTCGAGATCAGTCGCCACACTGCACGCGAAGCCTTGCGCCGGGTCGAGGACATGGGGCTGGTTGAGCGCAAGCGAGGTTCCGGGACGCGCGTGACCGCACGCGAAGCGCCGGTCGTCTACAACCAGTATGTCGCCAATCTTGATGAGTTAATGCAGTATGGTCAGGCCACCCGCCTGGCCCTGTGCTCGTCAGCGCGCGACCCGGTGCCCGGACACCTGGCCAGCGCGCTGGCTTGCAAACCCGGTGATCCCATGCTGCATCTGGTTGGCCTGCGTTCGTTTCGCGACCATGACTCGGCACCACCGATATGTGTCACGGAGATATGGATTCCACGCGCAACGCCGAGCCAGGCCAAAGCCTTGCTTGATCTTGATCAAAGCGAGCGCGCACTGTACCGCATTCTCGACTTTTCCCGCCTCTCGCGCGTTCGTCAGACTTTGTCAGCCGACAACCTGAATGCGCGCGATGCGCAGCTGCTCGCGGCCGACCCCGACAGCGCGGCCCTGGTCATCAACCGTCGCTATCATGATCTCGCCGACCAATTGATCCTCATGGCCATCAGCACGCATCCGAAGGAGCGGTTTCGGTATTCGACCGAACTGACGGCGCATGGCAAGCCCGCCTGATGTTGCAATTCTGGCGGGGCGGAGCGGCGGTCAGTCGATCAGACTGACAACCAGCGAGGCTCGGTACTGGCGCCATGCGATCGGGATGACAAATGAGCGCTCGGCCAGCTGTAGCTGGCCATCCTTGGCCCTGCCCTCGAAAACCTCGGGCACGGAAATTTCGAACTCGCTGCCAAAATGGCGCCTGGCATTGCCGGAAATGGTATTGGCGACCTCTCCGACCACATCGGCCATGAACTCCGCATCAGCTCGTGTTTCTCCGTTGACCATGAGGATATGGCGCAGCATGGCGCGCGGCGCGGTGAAATAAACGCAGCCAGTGTAGACACCGCTGATGGCAATGATGCCGGTAAAGTCGG
The DNA here is from genome assembly GCA_007694055.1 of Wenzhouxiangella sp. Classification (GTDB taxonomy): domain Bacteria; phylum Pseudomonadota; class Gammaproteobacteria; order Xanthomonadales; family Wenzhouxiangellaceae; genus Wenzhouxiangella. Next base: position 7,699 of record RECK01000156.1, on the reverse strand, counting down.
ACACCACCGGTTCACGGTCCTCAACCAGGTATGGTGCCCCAACTTCCGTTGACTGGCCTACGGTGGACCGGAAATAGTGAACCGTGCCGTCGATCAAAATCTGAATGTCATTTTCGTCCACGGCGGTTTCCCTGGATCAGTCGGTTAAGGGCGTCATTGATTTCGGTTTCTTCAAACGGCTTGATCAGAAAGCCGTTGGCTCCCTTTTTCAAGGCCAGAATGGCGGTGGCCTTGTCGGCAACCGCCGAGACGACCAGGATCTTGACTGCGGCATTGGCCTGCACCATGCGCTCGGTGCATTCGATACCATCGACTTCGGGCATGGTGATATCCATGGTCACCAGCTCGGGCTTGTGGGCATGGAACTTGACCATGGCCTCGCGCCCGTTGCGCGCGGTCAGCACCTCGGTGATTCCAGCAATAGCCAGCGAACGCTCGATGCGATTGCGGATGAACATCGAGTCATCGACGATCAGAATCTTCATGCAGCCTCAGCCCCGTTCGCAGCAGCCGGAATAGAGAGCTTGAAGGTGGTGTGCTTGCCGGCATCAGTGCCGATTTGAATGCGCGCGCCGATGCGACGAACGGCTTCGCGAACGATGTCCATACCCACACCCTGCCCGGCATCGCTGCGTACTTCGCTGGCGGTGCTTAAACCAGGGTGAAACATGAGCTTGAGCAATTGACCACGTTCGGGGCGCTGATCGCTGCTCACCAGGCCCATCTCGCTGGCACGGCGGGCAATGGCATCAAAATCAATGCCACGTCCATCATCGCGAAACAGGAGTTGCCAGTGCTCGCCCGAGTCAGCATGCGCGAGGCGGATATCCAGCGTCGCGGTCTCCGGCTTGCCTTGCAACCGACGCTGTTGCGGCGTCTCGACGCCGTGCGCGCAGGCATTGCGGATGAATTGAACCAGAATGTCGCGCAAAGGCTCCCGAAGCTGGTCAGGCAAACGATGTTCATTCAGACCCTCGACATGCAAGGCGGCGCGAATGCCAAGCTCCTCGTTGAGCTGTTCCACCTGGCTTTGCAGCAGGCTAAGTAGCGGGGTATCGGTCTTTGCCGGCTGTTCGGCTGTCTCGCCGCGGCTAATGCCCTGGGCCTGAAGCCTTTCGATGATTCTCCTGACAACGGAGAACTGGGCAAACAGCTCTTCCAGACGCACGGTAGCGGCAAGGAAGTCGTTTCCACTCAAGGGATCGATGGGCCGCAATTCTGCAATCGCCTGTTCGACCGCCGCCGCGCGTTGGGACAGGAAGTCAAGTCCCAGTGCGGCCGCCTCGCTTTTGAGCGTGTGCATGGGGCGGAACACTTCGTCGACCAGAGGGCGCAGTCCGGTCTTGCGATTGTTCGACTCCTTGAGCGCGGAATTGGCCTGCTGCATCAGGCTGTGCCAGCGCCCCAGAGTATCGTCGAGCATGGCCTGGTCGAGCTTGAACAGGCTGACCAGCAGTTCCAGCATGCGCTCGGTCTGCTGATCCTGGTTTTCCTTCAAGGACTCCAGCTCTTCACCAAGGCGTACCCGGTCGGTCACGTCGTTGACCGATACCAGTAAATGAAGCAGGCGATCATCATCAAAAACGCGCCGGAACGAAAATTCCAGATACCGTTCCTCGACCCGCCCGGTATCGGTAGGCAAGCGCACCTTGACCCGGTCAAGTGGGTTCAGTGAACCGATCAGTGATTCCTCAACGCGCTCGGAAAACAGCAAATCGAGATAGTCTTGCGCCGTTTTGCGGGTCTCACCTGGAACCATATCATTGAGCATGGCGATGAAGTCAGTGCCACCCAGCTCGCCGCGCTGCAGGATGTACTCCAGTTGCGCTGAATACTGCTCACCGAGGCGATAGTCACGGTCCAGCAGAAACAGACCGCTGGTCACCGTCTCCAGGATTTCATCAGTCTCGCGCTTGGCATCGCGAAAGCGTTTGAGCTGGCGTGAGTACAGAGCGATCAGCAGCAGGAAGAAGCCGACACCGAGCACAGCTCCGGTGACCTGGACCAACTGCAGTCGGCCAGCGTTGTTGACGGAGTCAACGCTGATTACACCAAGCAGACGAGAAGCCTGTCCGAGCAATGCGCCTTCAACCGCCCGTGCCTGCGCGATGGTCTCGGTCAGATACTGTTCATCCTCCACAGCCTGCCCGTCGGGAAGGTTCTGAATTCGGTCATAGACGGGGCGCCAGACACTGGCAATCTGCGGCAGGATGGGCACGGCCTCATCGGGTATCAGCGCCGGGTCGACTTGCAAAACCTGGCCGGGCGCAATCTGGACGGTACCGCCGCTGATCAGGCTTTGCAGGAGCGTATCGACCTGGTTGGCAACCTGGGTGAGTTCGTCGACAGCGGCCTGGCGCCGACCCGGGTCGGCGTTCTCGGCTTCGGCCAGCCAGCGGTAGAGTGAGTTGATCTCCAGTCGCATCCGGCCAGCCACCTGGACCACGGTGCCATTCGACTCGATCACGCCGCCAAAATGACTGGCACCGAAATACAAACCCGATGACATCACCACGAACACCGCGATCAGTATGGCTTCCGGTCCGGCAAGTTTTCTCATCCACTGCATCAAATTGTCTCCCTGTACCCCCTGATCACTTCAATCCCACCCGAACCCCCAGCGGTCTCTCGCCAAATAGTCCGGACATTTTGCCGCTATTCTAATCCATTGGTGGCTGCTTGGGTCCATGGCGAATCGCGGGTCCGGAATTCGAGAGTGCGACTGTCACTCCTGGCTCAAACGCTCGGCGAAGGCGGCCTTGCCGATGAGTATCCGGTCATGGATTTCAGCAGCCCTGCCGCCGATTTGCTCAATCAATTGATCAGTTGCATCCCGGCTGACTTCGCGCCAGGCCGAGCGCTGGCCCTCATCCAGATCGTGCACCGTAACGGCAGGATTGGCGCGCAGGCCGGCTTCGAGGCGGTCTATCAAGTCCCTGACATCGACTCGAGTTTGTTCGACCGGGTCCAGAGTCTGGCGAATCTGACTGCGCACCGCCGGCTCCAGACCGTGCCACCAGGATGCATTGGCCACGATCAGTCCGGCATCGTATGCATGGGCGGTCAGCATCAGATGCGGTGCCTCGGAGGCAATGCCAGCCATGGCATACATGCCGACGCCCGATTGTCCCCCGTCGATCAGTCCCGTCTGCAGACTGGGAATGACATCGGTAAACGGCAAAACGATCTGGTTGGCCTCGAGTGCACGGCCGAATATGCGAGCACCGGAGGCGCGGGAGGTACGCAAGCGATGACCGCGCACCTGGTCCGGGTAAAGCATGGGCTGGCGCGCATAAAGATGGGTCCAACCAACGTCCGCCCACTGGATAATCGTCAAGCCTTGTTCTTCGAGCAGCTCGGAGTAGGCGTCGAGCAAGTAGTGGTCGAGGATGAAATCCAGTTCCTGCTGCGATTCGAACAGGTAGGGTGCGAGCAAGAGGTTCAATTCCGGTACGACCTGGGAAGCGCCCTGCAGGGAAAGACCAGAAATCTGCGCGCGGTTACGACGCACATTGGCAATCATGTTTTCTTCGGGACCAAACTGGGACAGCACAAACAACTCGACCTCGATCAAGGGGTCTGTCAGATCACCGGCATTGGCGGCAAATCGAACCCACATGTCATGCCATGGCGTGCCCGGCACGGTAACCGCGAGCACGCGAACTCGTTCACGCGAGTCAGCCGGGCCGCAGGCAGCCAGGCTGGCGGTCAGGATCACCAGGACGACTGGTAACACAAGGCAGCGATTCAGCAATGCTTTCATGAGGTTTTCCTGAGTAGTGGTCCTTCAACCTGATAACTTAGGATTCAGCGCTCCGGTTTCATCCACCCAGCCAAAGCGAGATGCCGGGAACCGCCGAGACCAGCACCAGACCGATCAACATCAAGCCGAGAAAGGGCAGCACGGCCTTGCAGACAAACCAGAACGACTCTCGAAATACCGCAGCAGCGACGATCAGGTTCAGACCCAGTGGTGGGGTCAGATAACCGATCTCGAGGTTGACCACCATCATGATGCCAAAGTGCACCGGGTCCATGCCGTTGGCCTCTGCCAGCGGCAGCAACAGCGGCGCCAGCAACAAGATGGCTGATCCTATGTCCATCAGGCAACCGACGACCAGCAGCAACAGGTTGGTGGCCAGGATGAAAAGTGCGGGGTGCGCAAACCACTCACCAAGTCCCGCGACCAGGGCCTGCGGCGTGCCCTCGATCATCAGCAGCATGTTGAGACAGAAGGCCAGCATCAGCACGGGAAACAGGGTGCCCAGGGTAACCGCGGTGCGGGCGAACACCTCTGGCAACTCGGTCAGGCGAATGCTGCGGTGGATCATGACCTCGACGAGCAAAGCGTAAACCACCCCGACCGTGGCCGCTTCGGTGGCGGTGAAATACCCGCTGTAGATGCCTCCCAGCACGATCACAGGCATCAACAGGGCCGCCAGACTGCCGCGGAAGGCGACCAGTACCTCGCTCCAGTCCATTGGCTCGGTCGCAAACTTCCTGTGGGCGACCAGCGCGTAGCCGGCGATCAAACCGGTCAGCATCAGCCCCGGCAACAGACCGGCCAGAAACAGCGCCGCGATCGAGGTCTGGGTCATGAAGCCATACAGAATCAAGGGAATGCTCGGCGGAATGACGATACCCAGCGTGCCCGCAGAACATAACGCGCCGATTGCAAAGGACTTCGAGTATCCGGCCTTGACCAGGGCCGGGTACATGACCGATCCGATCGCCAGCAAGGTGGCGATGCCCGAGCCGGAAACGGCAGCGAAAATCGCACAGGCCATAACGGCACCTACCGCCATACCTCCAGGAATCGGCGCGGTCAACGCACGCATGAATCGAACCATCCGATCAGCCGCGGTGCCGCGACTGATGATCTGCCCGGCAAGCAGGAACATCGGTATGGTCAGCAGGATTTCCTGGTTTAGCGCATGCCAGGCATCCAGCATCAGTGCGCTGGGAAAATCATCTTCGAAAACACTGTAGGCGATCGCCAGGCACAGGCCAAGAATGGCCACCAGGTTCTGTCGAAGCAACAGAAGGACAAAGGCCAGCAACAGCAGCAGGATCACCATCATGCTTCTTTCTCCCGCCCAGGAGCAACCAGCATCAGGTCATCTACGGGCCTGAGGTTCGGATGCACGGCGAACACCAGGTGGCGCAGGGCGCCGGTGGCAAAGGCCAACGGCAACGCCGCCTGAATCAGCGCGCTGGGCAGGCGAAGCACCGGGGTTTGTTCACCCAGCGCGATGGACTGACTGACCAGCACCGCGGCGATGATGGCCAGCAGCAGATAGATCAGTGCGGTCAACACATCGGCAACACGTTTCAGACCGGGCTGCCAGTGCTGTGGCACCAACCCATCGGCAAACCGGGGACGGAGCTGCCGTCCGGACGCTGTCGCCAGGCCGAAACCAGTTAGCACCAGTACTACCATCAGCAGCACCGCCGCCTCCCGTGCACCATCCAGGCCCTGGCCGGTAAACTCCCGCAGGGCCACATCGGCTGCTGCGACGACAACCATTAGCGCAAAGGCCGCAGTTGCTACGGCTTGCTCAAGAAAACGGAGAAAAGACAATAATCGGTTACTGATTTCGACTCGCATGATGATGTTTGCGGCCCGGCAAATGTCCGTACATTTTGCGCACAGTACAGCATCGACAGGAGAGCGGCAAGTGTTGATTGGGTGATCATCCTGCGCCGTGAAGCTCCCTGGCACCACGCCAGCAGATTCTTGCATTCCGGTTGCCCTGCGCGATGATCTGCGACCGTTCATTGTCTACCAGGGCGACGATGCCCAGACGCCGGTCGGCGAGTTCACCGGTATGGCTCTCAGGCCCGACGGCCGGCCGGTCATCGTCTACTTCGATGAGTTCCGCAACCGACCGCGCCTGGTCAGCTGCGCAGACGGTTGTTACTGAGTGCCTGCCTCGGTAGCGGGGAATCGCTCTCCGGCTCACCTTTCCCGCCGCTCAACGGAAATGAATCTGTTGACAGGGTAAGCTTCTGGTTTCCGTGCAGCCACTTTTTCTGCGAGGAAGAAAGATGATCAAACGCGAAAGCACGAATTTCCAAGCATGGGCGGCTTCGATAGTGGTGATCGGCCTTTGGCTGATGCCACTGAAAGGGCATGCAGAAGACGAATTCATCGACTTCGCGGACCAGCTCGTGCCGGTATGCAACGTGCTTGGCCTGCTGGCCACGCCGCCGGCGGACTGGTTCGCGGTCCCGATGGAGGGCTTGCCCGAGCAGCTGGCGGGTTGTCAGATGATGCGTACCGGACCGACCGAAGAACTGGTCGGCATCATCCGTGTCAGCGGCAGTCGGGTCCGGGACGGCACACCGGGCACCGACAGCCGTCAGCGGCACACCCTGTTCGAGATCGAGGTGCTCAGGAACATGGGTATCGTGCTTGACCTGGAAGAACCGCTCTGGTCGCGTGACAGTGTTCCCCTGGCCGATTTCGGCGCGGCCGGTTTTTCCGATGTCGCGCAGGCGATTGGCTATCGGGCGGTCATCGTCGACACCCGCACCCCGCAGGAGGTCCATCTACTGACCTTCCATGGCCCTTCAACCCAGTATGCGCTGGTGCTGATCACGGCACCGCGTTTCATGGAAGCAGAAATCTACCAGCGCAACACCACAGATTTCGGGCGCGTGCTCGGCACCCTGGACGCGGCGCGATGAAGCTTGCGATTCATCCCAGGCGCCCAGAACGAAGTGCCTCGCGATTTCGGCGCCAATCCTCGGCGCTTTGTGCCCAGACCTCGGTTTCCAGGCCAAAGCCGGGGATGATGAAGCGCTCGCCGGTGTTGACCGAGCCAAGCTTGGCCGCCACGGCCTGCGAGGCCTTGTTTTCGGTGGTGATGACGTGGACCACGCGCCGCCATCCCAGCGTGTCAACAGCAAAATCCATGCAGGCAGCCGCCGCCTCGCTGGCGATGCCCTGGCGCCAGCAGCGGCGCAGCACGCCCCAGCCAATTTCAGGTGCCACCCAGCCGTAGGGGTACCACGGCCCGACCCGGCCCAGCCACTCCCCGGTTGCCTTGTCCTCGACTGAAAAGAAACCGTAGCCACGGATGGACCAGTGGCCGATCAGGCTGGCCAGTGATCGCCAGATCGTTGCGGGCTCGCTGACCCCACCGAGCTGGGCAGTGGCCACCGGGTCGGTCATCAGCTCGCAGAAGCCGTCAAAGTCGCGTTCTTCCGGTACCCGCAGCAGCAGGCGCGGGGTTTCCAGGGTCATCGTGGTTTTCTTCATCGATCCTCCTTATCGCGTCACGCTTGCCCATCGGGTCCCGGCTACCACGGAACCCGCAGCAGGGCCCGGCCCGGTCTTGCTTGGCCGCCAATTGCGTCGGCGCCGTGAAGGGCAGCAGCTTGAACGAGCCGAACGGCTGTCAGGCTTGCGAGCCCTTGACCGGCGGCCACTGCTCCAGTCGGTAGGCTGAGTCCCAGAACATCCATTCCAGGCGGGTCGAACGCTCGAATACCTGGCGCATGCGCGCACGGGTGGCATCGGTCGCACGCTCTGCTGCCTGGTCGGTGATCTCGATGGCGCGGTCGACACTGCGTGAGAAGTCCTCGCCGGCATAGGTGTCGATCCAGTCGCGGAAGGGATTGTCGCCGGCAGCCCGGGCGTGAATATGCAGGCCGACTTCGCGATAAATCCAGAAGCAGGGCAGCAGGGCGGCAA
>RECK01000042.1 GCA_007694055.1 Wenzhouxiangella sp. | reverse complement strand
AGTCGCCCTGCGTTTTGTCAGGCTATTCGGCGAGAAGGGGCCGGCTACCGAGTTTACGCGCCGGGATCCACCAAGTTTGTAAGCAGTTGCTTGCTAACCCGACTTTCGCTATTCGGCCTTCAGGCCGACAGTTGATCGGCCAGAGCCTTGCGCGGACTGTGCGAAGCGGGCTGATTGTCCGATCCTGAAGCCCAGGGGCGCGGTCGCCAGTAACGAGACCGCGCTTGCCGCATTCAATCCTGCCCGGGTCTTTCGTCGATGACCGGCTGAGCTACGAAGCGTCCGGCTTCCAGCGCCGTTTCGTCACCGAGGCGATAGGCAACAAGCTTGTCGAACATGCCGGCGCGATAGTCCAGGCAGGCGACATTGGGGCGGTCGGGGCCAAGCTCATCTTCTTTCCAGTAGTGCCCGAAAAACACCGGCGGCGCATCTGCGGGATAGCCGGGGTGATGCGGATTTTCATAAGGACGATCGAGGTTGGCACCACCCGGGGTTGACCCACACAGCAAGGCCTGCTGAAGCGTCGCCGGGGCCGGATCCCACCAGCGGATTCGGGCCACTTCGCGTCGGTGTCCATCCTTGTCGAGGAAGTAGCTGCCGCCAGGCAGCGGATGCTCGGGGCCTTTCAGCAGGGTCTCGACCGCATGGTACTCGGGCTCTCCCCTTCTTGCCGACTGCACCCACGCAGACTCATCCAGGAACCAGCCGTCGCCACGACGCTCGAGCACTTCGAGGCTGGCCGGGTGCCAGCATGCGTGAACGCAGCGCCAGCTTTCGTGTTCCACGGCCAGCGGCAGGGTTCGGAACCACGCGAGCATCTCGGCACCGGTCTCTGGCTGCTCTTCAAGTTCGGCCAGCACACTTTCGTGTTGATCAGTGTTCTTCTTTATGTGAGGCCGCAGGTACTCGCCGGGATTGTCCGGGTCGGGCGTGTGGTAGTGCACCGCGTTGAACTCGTGGTTGCCCATCAGGCACAGGGCATCGCCCTGCTCGACCAGTTCGCGCACGGTTTCGACGGTTTGCAGGTTGCTCGTGCCGCGATCGATCAGGTCGCCGACAAACACCAGGAACTCGTGGTCGGATGGCCTGCGGCGACCACCCTGCCGCTTCCAGCCCAGCTTGTCGAGCAGGGCCAGCAAGGTGTTGGCCTGGCCGTGTATGTCGCCAATGAAGGTAAATCGGCGGTCCTGGGGTAGCTGCATCGAATACTCCTGGTTGGTTTGCGTTCAGGCCTGAATCGGCTGAAATTCCATTGTAGTCATGATCTGGCCGACTACGTTCACTCAACCGGTGCCACTTCGGCGATCTGTTCAAGGCAATCCAGGTCGACCGGCCTGGCGAACTGCTCGAAGGCCTGTTCACGGTCGCCGAGGATGGGAGTGCCGGTGATCGGGCAGTGAAACATGAATCCTTCGCGATTGAGCGCGTCGGACAGGTCGATCTCGATGATGCGTGCGGTCATTTTGGTTTCTCCGTGTCTGATTGACGAAACTTTTTCCAAGCCTCCCCGAGACTGGTTGCCAAGGAAAAACGTTGGGCCTACATACAAGACTGCTCGCGGTCCTGACCGGCTTCAGTGCAGCCGTCGAACCGCGGTGGCGCGGTAACCGGGGTTCTGGGCTTCCGCTGCCCGCTTGGCCTGCTCGGGCGTGTTGCCATGCACGACCACCGTCATGACACTGCCGTTCTTGTTGACTTTGACTTCCCACTGCATGATGGATCTCCTTTATGTTGTGCGGTCTTCATTGATCATTATTCATGTCACCCCGACGTGGAATGTCGCAAACCCAGGCTTTTCCTGGACGGCCAGCCGGCCAATACGGTCACGGTGCCTGGGATGCGTGGCCTTGCGCCGGGCAATGGCTTGTTCCGGGGTTTCGCCAGGGGCGTGGCGCACCAGGATGGTGCCACCGTTGAGCACGTCCTTCATCGGGCTGCTGCACTGGTGCTCTGATTTCTTTCTGGCATCACTGCGAATGCGCAGGTTCCGGTCACGGGGACTGGGCAGGTAGCTGGTCACTGTTCGCACGACACCGTAGTGAATTTCCAGGGCTGGCATGACTTCGATCAGCGTGGTCAGCCCACGCGTCGTGATGTCTGCTCCGGTGCGGCTGCGAAGTTCCTGCAGCAGCGAGCCAAGCGGTGCTTCCCCCATGGTTCCCTGCATGGAAATCAAGGGCTGCAGCAGTCGATCGACTGCCTTTCCATCCAGCAGGGATTCCCTGATCCAGAGATCACGGACAGACAGCTTTCCGGCCTGCGCGCCATGCAAGGGTGCGTAGCCCAGCGTGGCGGCCAGCAGTCGGAACCAGCGTGGATTGATCGAAGCGCCACAACGAGACTGAACCAGTTTCCTGAAGGTGGTGCCCGTGATGATCTCTCCAAGCTGCTCCAGGTCGCCAGCGACCTGGCGTACCTGCCTGGTTACGCTTTCCGGCAGATCCGGCGAACCGGCTTCGAGCTGGGTCCGCATGTTTTCCAGCGCCTGCTTTTTCAACGCTTCGATACCTGCATGCGACAGGCCAAGGGCTGCCGCCAGGCTGGCACGGGTGGCGACTGGACCACCATCAAGGGCGAAACTCCGCCAGAGCACCAGGCGCATGGCCTGGCTGATGCGCTGCTCTGCGGAACAAAGCATGCGTTCGACAATAAAGGGAAAGGCATCGACCAGGCTGGCCTGGCCATTCAGGGGGAAAGCGTTGTTCATCGGGCTTGCTCCATTGGCTTGTTGAAAGTGATTGTCCATGCCAGTACGACCTGAACTGTCCTTAACGAACGAGCCAGCGGAGATTTCACCCCAGGCCTGCGCCTTGGCTGGCGCCGATCTCGACAAGTCAAATCGCCAAACGAAAATGCCGATTGCCAGGCTCGCTGAAATTGGGTATTCTTGATTCAGCGCCGATTTGAACCACCCAGCTTGCGGGCGCCTTACAAATGCAGCTAAAGCGGAATGCTCCTTGCGCCCGACCTCTCTGGGCCACTCCATTCCCCTTTCGTTGCCGCAAGTTGATTCGTCCCGATTTAGCCCGACTTGCGGGGGACGCTAAATGAATACCGCTAAACAGGGCGTTTCCGTCATGGAGGAAACGACATGTCGCATGCAACACCCGCCGGCGCAATGCGCCTGGCCAGTCTCGGCGTCTGGGGTTTCGACGCACAGGAGCCCATCGTTCTCGCGGCCCTGGTCACCGAGGACCCACTGCTGCTGATTGGCCCATCCGGCACCGGCAAGACCTACCTGCTCAACACCTTGTCCGAGGCCTTGCGCCTGGAGCACCGTCACTACAATGCCAGCCTGATCTCGTTCGATGACCTGGTCGGCTTCCCTTTCCCGGAAAGCGATGGTACTGGGGTCAAGTTCCTGGAGACCCCGGCCACGGTCTGGGGTGCCGAGTCGGTTCTGATCGACGAGATCAGCCGCTGCAAGCCCGAACACCAGAACCGCCTGTTTTCGCTGGTGCATGAACGTCGCCTGCAGGGCATTGCCCTGGACAGGCTTCGCTACCGCTGGGCAGCGATGAATCCGTGTACCGGTTCCGACCAGTCGCCCGATGACTACACCGGCTCCGAGCCGCTGGACCCGGCCCTGGCCGATCGCTTCGCCCTGTTCGTGGAGGCCGCTGACTGGTCCGGACTCAAGCGCCGCGAGCAGCGCAAGATCACCGACCCTTCCGGCGAGGGCCGCATCGCCGATGATGGCGGCGCACTGGCCGCAGCGCTGGCCCAGTGGCGTTCGACATTCCTGCAAGCCTTGCCCGACTGTCCGGCATGGATCATCACCTACGTCAGCGAGGCAACCGATGCGCTCAACCAGGCGCGCATCCGCATTTCACCGCGTCGCGCCCGGCTGATGGCGCGCAGCCTGCTGGCGGCAACCATCGTCAGCGGGCACAAGCGCCAGGCATTGGTGCGCAGTGTCCTCAAAGCCAGCCTGCCGCACATGGCCTGGGGCCGGGAACCCGATATCGGCGCCGTGGACGCAGCCCATCGGCTGGCCTGGAGCGTGGCCATGGAATCGCCGGACCGCTGGATTCACCAGTTTCTGGCCGCCGGGACGCTGGTCGACAAGCTGAAGGTGCTGCTCGACCAGTGCCGGGATCCGGATACCGGCAGCCAGGCGGTGGCCCAGTTGCTGGCCAGCGAGAACCCGGCCCGCGCCGCGGCCTTCGCTTTTGCCACTACCCCGGCTGCCGTGGCCGGCAACCTGCCGCTGACCGCCGACGGGGTCAATGACCTGGCCCGGATCGGCTCGCCCATGCTGGACCTCGACGGCACGCTGCGCTGGCAGGAAAGGCTTAATGGACCGACCACCCCTCACCCCGAGCTGACTCGCTACGCCGAGGTCATTCGCAAGCAACGGGGAGCGCGCAAGGCGCGGGCCAGCCAGTTCTTTCACTGGTGCGCGCTGGAGGAGGTCAAACCGGAGAAACCCGAACAGCTCGAGCAGGAAATACAGGACTGCGTTGCACTGCTGCGCAGGCGGAACCTGTCATGAATATCGTGCTCGACGAAAGCAACGTCTGCATTCTCAACAGCGGCGGGCCGATGAGCCGTACTCGCACCGAGTCCGTACGCCTGAGCCTGCTCGGACTGGACGATGGCCCCATTCGCTGTCCACTGCGGCTGCGCCTGGCACTGTGGTTCGGCGATGACGACCCGCGCGAGATTGTGACCGGCCTGCTGGAAGACCGTGGGCTTCGGGTGCCGGACGACCTGCGCGACATCATCGATCTGCCACCCGGTCCACTTCTATGCCGCCCGCTCCCGGACGACTGCAGCCGGCTGAACGTGGCCACGGCGGATCCGGACGAGGTCCTCCACCAGGCCCTGTTGCTGGGCTTGTGCACCGCCCATCGCTACGATCCACAGCGCCCGGTGCTGTGGACCAGGGCCAGCCTGGGCAGGGCGCTGGAGCTGTATGACCCGCGCGGGTTCTACGCATGAGCCCGGCTGCCTTCCACGCGATCGTGGCCGAACTGACCGAGGAGAATCCGCTGGCCGTGCGCGCGCTGCTGCGGATTCTCAGGATCGAGTTCACAGACGAGGTGCCGACCATGGCGGTGACCACGGAAACCCGGCCAAGGCTGCTGGTCAACCTGGACTTCGTCGGCGCGCATTGCCGCACCGACGCCCAGGTCAAGGCCGTGCTGGTGCACGAGTACCTGCACGTGCTGCTGCGGCATACCGAGTCGGATGCGCCCTTGACGCCGGCGCGGCACCTGGCCCTGGACGCCATCATCAACGCGATCATCCATCGCCAGTTGGGTCCGGACTACTCGGCGATGATGGCCCACTACTACGCCAGCGAAGACGGCCTGCGCCGGCTGCTGCGACCCATGAACGAGGAAGAGTCGGATCGCTACCTCGCCAAGGCAGCTTTCCGCCACGTCCGCTGCTCCGACCAGCCCGAATGGGTCAAGGCCTGGCTGGCCCTGTACCGCGGATACCTGGTAGCCGACGACATCGAGGGCCTGGCCGAGACCCTGGACAACGAAGCGGATTTGGTCAAGATGCGCCTGCTCGGCAACCACGACCTGGATGGCGAGCCGCTGCCCGCGGCAATTCGACAGGCCCTGGACCGCAGCCTGAAGGAAATGAACGGCGATGGGATCTGGCGTTCACCGCACGGGCGCGGTGTCGGCGCCAATCCCTACCAGGCCCTCTTCCACGCCGCCAGCGACCCGGCCGAAAGCTGGAAGCGTTACGCGTTTGAAGTCCTGAAGCGCCACCTCGAGCCGGACCGACGTGCCGGTGCCCGCGAGCCCGTCGAGCGGGACTACCGCATACCGGTACTCTCCCCATCCGACCGTCGCGCCTTCCTGGCCGCCGGCTGGTTGCCCTACCTGCCCGATGCCGGGTGGCACGGCACCATCGAAAAGCCTCGTGGCACCGCCCAGGTCTATCTCGACGTGTCCGGTTCGATGAATGCCGAAATGCGCCTGCTGGTCGCCCTGCTCGGCCAGCTCTCGCGCTGGATCCGGCGTCCGTTCTGGGCCTTCAGCAACGAGCTTGCCCCGGCGGTGATCGAGGGCGGCCAACTGAAGACATCGACCTCCGGCGGGACCAGCCTGGCCTGCGTGATCGAACACTTGCAACAGACCCGACCGAGTGCCGCGGTGATCATCACCGACGGCTACATCGAACGCCTTCCACCCGACACCGCAGCCTCGCTGCACCCTACCCGGGTCCACGCCCTGGTCTCGCGCGACGGCAGCCCGGAGTTACTGGCCGCCGCTGGTATTGCCACCACCCAACTACCGAGGATACCGACATGATCCGCGTCTCCGAAATGGTTCTGCCCGGGCACCCGGACAAGTTCTGCGACCAGGTCGCCGATGCCATCATTGCCGCGGCACTGGCAGTGGACCCGGAAGCCTATGGACAGATCGAGGTGGCGTGCTGGTCAGACCAGGTCTGGCTGTCCGGCGGCCTGTGCACCCGCTCCCCCATCGGCCTGGACTGGCGCGACGTGGTCGTGCAAACCGGCCTGGATATAGGCTACGTGCCCGGCAATGCCATCGATGCCAATCGCTACCAGGTGATCAACACCATCTGCGAGCGGGTCGGGGACCCACGGCGCTGGAGCGCGCACGTCAACGACCAGGCCATCGTCATCGGCTGGGCCGGCTACGACGAAGGCACGGCCTGGTTGCCACCGGAACACTACCTGGCCCACGCTTTTCGCGATGCGCTGACCCGGTCATGCCAACAGGGCGAACTGGCCGGCGAAGGCCCGGACGGCAAACTGCTGGTAAGGATCCGCGAGAACCAGGAAGACTGGATCATCGAGCATGTCCTGGTCACCCTGCAGCAGCGCGAGCAGACCCGACTGATGGACCTGTGCGAGCGGATACTGACCACGCTGGCGCACGCTTACCGCCGACTGCAACACGATGACCGGCGCTGGACCCGCGCGTGGTCGGACATCGAATGCCTGGTCAACCCGAACGGCCCCTTGCTCAACGGCGGCAGCGACGGCGACAACGGCCAGACCGGCCGCAAGCTGGTGATGGACTACTACGGCCCCCGCGTCCCCATCGGCGGCGGGGCACTATGCGGCAAGCACCCCACCCACATCGATCGCATCGGCGCCCGAGCCGCCCGCGATGCCGCGCTGCATGCCGTGCAGACCGGCGCCACGGAATGCCTGGTCCAGGTCACCTACGCCCCCAACCTCGACCAGCCGCTGGACGTGAGCTACAACATGACCGGCCGGGGACAGCGCCTGCCAGCCGAATATTTCGGCCACACCGCCATGAGACGGCATCGACCGACAGACCGGCTCATCCCCATGCTGGTCGACGGGCGAACCGTTCTCCAGAGCAGTCCGCCTGGATCGGCATGTGGGCGCGAACACGCTCTGGAACTCCAGCGGCCTCGACATGACGAGCGCGGGTGACAGTAGGGTGATGGACCATTCCGTGCCCAAGCCGTGCCTTGGTCGAAGTTCCTGCCCAGAAAAACAATGAATAGGCTTCAAGTTAGAAACAAGCTCGGCCCCACGGGCGTGGGGCCGTATGTGCTTACGGCTTTGCTACTTTCCGGCTGCGAAGGCTTGGCCGCAGCCCGAGCAGGAACACGCCGATCAGCAAAAGCAGCAGTGCCGGCAGCCCCAGGGTCGGGACCGGGATGGGCGGTACAGCGGCGTTGCCGCTGACACCAACATTGTCGGGCGAGCTTGGCGCAGTGGAGACGATCACTAGTTCGTCGTTGAAGTTGCCCGCTGCCTGCGGCTCGAAACTCAGCGTCACCGTGCAGGATTGTCCGGGGGTCAACGTGCGCGGCA
>RECK01000044.1 GCA_007694055.1 Wenzhouxiangella sp. | reverse complement strand
AGTACGCTTCCGGCCCCCTCGGTCGCGAAAGTCACCATCTACTGGGCCTGGAGACTTTTCGTAACGAACGCCTCATGAATAAGGGAGGCTTAAGGGCACTCAAACTAGCCAGGAGAAATCCTTCATACTCGTGGCATGAGTAAGTTTTTTGCCACCGCCCCGCGCGGGCTGGAAGATCTGCTGGCCCTTGAATTGACCGAGCTCGGCCTCGAGGATGTGCGCCCGACCCGGGGCGGGGTGAGCTTTGAAGGCGAGCTGAAAGATGCCTACCGGGCCTGCCTGTGGTCGCGGGTAGCCAACCGGGTGCTGATGCCACTGGCCCGCTTCGAGGCCGCGGACGATGATGCCCTCCATGCCGGTGCCAGCACCATCGCCTGGCAGGACCACCTCAACCCCGAAGCCACGCTGGCGGTGGATTTCACCGGCATCAAGGCGGTCATCACCCACAGCCGTTTTGCCTCGCAGCGGGTCAAGGACGCCATTGTCGACCAGCTGCGCGAGCAAACCGGGACCCGGCCCTCGGTAGACATCAAGACCCCCGATATCCGGATCAACGTGCACATGGTCCGCGACCAGGTCACGATTGCGCTGGATCTTTCCGGCGACAGCCTGCACCGGCGCGAGTACCGCATCGGCGGCAACGTCGCACCACTGAAGGAAAACCTGGCTGCGGCCATGCTGATGCGGGCCGAGTGGCCGGCGCTGGCCGCCGCCGGCGGCGGCTTTGTCGATCCCATGTGTGGCTCGGGCACGCTGTTGATCGAGGCGGCCTGGCTGGCCAGCGACTCAGCCCCGGGCCTGCTGCGCACGCGCTTCGGTTTCCTGGCCTGGCCGGGCCACGATGACCAGGCCTGGAAAGCCCTGGTCGATGAGGCCCTGGAGCGCCAGGAAAAGGGCCTGGAGCGCCTGCCGCCGATCATCGGCTTCGACCACGACCCGGAGGCGGTGGAACTGGCCCGGGCCAATATTCGCCGCGCCGGCCTGGCGCGCCATATCCAGGTCAGCGCCTGCGACCTGGCCGATGCGCGACCGCCCCAAGGCCTGGAGCGTGGCCTGCTGGCAACCAACCCGCCCTACGGCGAGCGGCTGGGCGAAAACCACGAGCTGGTACCGCTTTATTTGCGCATCGGGGATAGCCTCAAGCGCCATTTCGGCGGCTGGCGCGCGCTCATCCTCAACGGCGCCGGCTGCCAGATCGGCCTGAAACCGGACAAGAGCTGGCAGCTTTTCAACGGCCCGATCGAATGCCGACTGGAGCGCTTCGAGATTGCCGTCGATGGCGGCCAAGACCGTCCGGAGCCGGCCGAGGACTTCGTCAACCGCCTGCACAAGAACGAACGCCAGCTGAAGAAATGGCTCAAGCGCGAAGGCATCAGCTGCTATCGGCTCTACGATGCCGATATTCCCGAGTACGCGCTGGCCGTGGACGTTTTTGAGACCAGCGACGGCAAGTGGCTGCACGTGCAGGAATACGAGGCCCCGCGCTCGATCGACCCGGGCAAGGCCCAGGCCCGGCTGCGCGTGGCCTTGAGCGCCCTGCCGGAAGCGCTGGAGGTCGACCCGCGTCGACTGGTGTTCAAGCTGCGCCGGCGCCAGAAGGGCGAGGCCCAGTATCATCGCCAGGCCGCCCAGGGTCAGATGCTGGAGGTGGCCGAAGGCCCGTGCCGCCTGTGGGTCAACCTGACCGACTACCTCGACACCGGGCTGTTCCTGGACCATCGCCCGATCCGGCAGTGGATCGGGGAAAACTCGGCCGGCAAGCACTTTCTGAACCTGTTCTGCTACACCGGCGTGGCCACCGTGCACGCAGCACTCGGTGGGGCCAGGAGCACCACCAGCGTGGACCTGTCGAAGACCTACCTGGACTGGCTGCAGAAAAACCTCTTTCTGAACCAGCAAAACAGCCCTGCCCACCGCCGCTTCCGGGCCGACTGCCGGACCTGGCTGGCCGATTGCGACGAGCTCTACGACCTGATCTTTCTCGATCCGCCCAGCTTCTCCAACTCCAAGCGCATGGACGGCAGCCTGGACATCCAGCGCGATCACGGCGAACTGATTGACAACGCCATGGCCTGCCTGGCCACCGACGGCACGCTGATCTTTTCAACCAACCTGCGCAGCTTCCGCCTCGATCAGCGCCTGCTTGAGGCCTACGCCGTCGAAGATCGCAGCGCCTGGTCCATCCCGAAGGATTTCCAGCGCAGCCAGCGCATCCACCAGTGCTGGTTCCTGCGCCACCGGAACCCCGCCCAAGGTGATGGCTAGCCATCAGTTGCCATCCTGATGGCCTGTTGGCACCATCGAAGCTCGCATTCGAGGCGCTCGCCTGGCAACACGCAACATCAATCATGCTGCGGAATCGAGTTGTTAAATCCCTGGGACAGATAGACTGGCAAGACCGGTCCATATTGAATCCAAAACGGCCGGCCCGATTCGGGCCGGCCGCGATCAAGGCGAGGCTCGACGAGTTAGAAGCTGAGCGTCCAGCCCACCCAGACTTTCGGGTCCTTGGAGTTGGGGCTGCCCAGGGCATCGCTGCTGGAAATATCGGCGTATTCCACGTTGAAGCTGATCTCGCCGACCACATCGAACTCTCGACTCAGGCTCACACCCAGATGCCAGTAGTTGGCATCACCCACGCCGGGCTTGCCGTCGTTCTTGAAGTCGTAGTAGCCCGCGGTCAGCCCCAGCCCGAGATCCGCCGGCAGTTCGAAGTCCAGGCCGACATGGAAGTACAGATCCCCCTTGTCAAACAGCCCGTCGTCGTTGTCACTGGTGACGGTGTAGGCCAGGCCGCCCGAGAACGGCCCGTAGCTGATGCTGGCGTAGATCTCGCTGAAATCGATATCGTCAGGTGCCGCATCCGGGTAGGCATAGTAGAGATAGCCCACATCGAAGCCCAGTCCGTTGTCGAGCTCGGTGGCAAAGCCCAGGTACAGGTCCAGCTCGTAGCCGGCGCCATCGAAATCGACGTTGGAAGCCCAGGTGCCGATGTAGAAGCCGCTGTCGGCCTCGTAGTCGATGCCGCCCTGGATGGCCGCGTTATCGTCGGTCTGGGTCACGCCGCGAAACAGGTAGTTCGAGGCCACACCGATGTTGAAGCTGACTTCGGCCTGGGCGCTGAGCGGGGCGGTACCCAGCAACAGGGCGCCGGCCAGCAATGGTGCGGTCCATGCGCTTTTCGACGAGCAGGTCATTGTCTTGGTGGTTTTCATGATCTGGATTCCTTGTAGGTGATAAGTCGCGTCAAAATTCGGGATAGGCTTCCATGCCGCACTCGGTCTGATCCATGCCGCCGTACTCTTCTTCTTCGCTGATGCGAATACCCATGGCCAGCTTGATCAGGCCCCAGACCAGCAGGCTGACGCCGAATACCCAGGCAAAGATCACGGCCAGGCCAATCAGCTGCGCGCTCAAGGTGGCGTCGGGGTTGGTCCACAGCACCGCCAGCACGCCGAAGATGCCGGCCGTGCCGTGCACAGAAATCGCACCAACCGGATCATCGATGCGCAGGCGATCAAGCCCGAGAATGGACAACACGGCAATCACGCCACCGGCCGAACCGATGATCAGGGCCTGGAACATGGTCGGGGTATCGGGACCTGCAGTAATCGACACCAGGCCTGCCAGGGCACCGTTCAGGGCCATGGTCAGATCGGCCTTGCCCAGCACCAGGCGGTTGAAGATCAGCGCCGCAACCACGCCACCGGCGGCAGCAATGTTGGTGTTGGCAAAGACCTGGGCCACGGCATTGGCCGACTCCACGTCCGAGATCTTCAGCTCCGAGCCGCCGTTGAAACCGAACCAGCCCAGCCACAGCACGAATACACCCAGCGTGGCCAGCGGCATGTTGGCACCGGGAATGGCATTGATACTGCCGTCGGGACCGTACTTGCCCTTGCGCGCGCCCAGCAGCAGCACCCCGGCCAGGGCCGCGGCTGCACCGGCCATGTGGACAATCCCGGAGCCGGCATAGTCGCTGTAGCCCAGATCATCCAGGAAGCCCTCACCCCAGCTCCAGTAACCCTGGACCGGGTAGATCACGGCGCACATCACCACCGCGAACAGGAAGAACGACCACAGCTTCATGCGCTCGGCCACGGCGCCTGAGATGATCGACATGGCGGTGGCCACGAACACGACCTGGAAAAAGAAATCCGAGAGATCGGAGTAGTAGGGTGCATCCTCACCTCCGGCAATCACGGCCTCGACCGAGTTGTCGCCGGAGACCAGGAAGCTCAGGGTCGGAATGATGCTGCTGGCCGAATCGCCGTACATGATGTTGTAGCCGACCAGCAAGTACATGATGCAGGCAATCGAGAACAGGCCAATATTCTTGACCAGGATCTCGACGGTGTTTTTCGAGCGCACCATGCCGGATTCGAGCATGGTGAAGCCGGCGGCCATCCACATGACCAGGGCGCCGGACAACAGGAAATAAAATGTGTCCAGGGCGTAGCTGAGCTCCAGGATCTGAGCGGTAGTTTCCATGGGTTCCTCCTTGGATCAAAGGGCGTCGGATCCGCGCTCGCCGGTGCGAATGCGAATGCTTTCGATAAGTTCGAGCACGAAAATCTTGCCGTCACCGATCTTGCCGGTATTGGCAACCTGGGCGATGGTCTCGACCACGCTGTCGACCTGCTCGTCGGACACGGCGATTTCCAGCTTCAACTTGGGCAGGAAATCGACCCGGTACTCGGCGCCTCGGTAAAGTTCGGTATGGCCCTTCTGGCGGCCGAAGCCCTTGACTTCGGTCACGGTCAGACCATGCACGCCGGCCTCGGACAGTGCGTCGCGCAAATCGTCAAGCTTGAACGGCTTGATGATGGCGATGATCAGTTTCATGGGTAGCTCCTCATGGTGGGGTGCGGTTTAAGCCCGGTTCGCGACCGGGTTCAGCTAAAGGCAGAGCAGAATCCGTGCCATAACACCTCATCCCCAGTCTTTTCAGCCAGTTAGGCGCATCTCCGATAGCGGCGACAGCGCCAATCGCACCACAAGCGAACACGGCCGCTATGCAAGTGCACCAATTTGGTGCATGATCTCCCCATGGAAAAACTGCCTCTGGAACCCGAGCTGCGCCAGGATCTGATTGACCATCTGGCCACGGCCATCCTGGTGTTCGACGCCAACGCTCAATTGCTGTGGATGAACGCAGCAGCAGAAACCCTGCTCGGGGTCAGCGCTCGCCAGGTCCTGGGCGGCAGCGCAGAGATGCTGTGGCCGGAAAGTATCGACCTGAACCTGGCCATCACCGACATTGCCACCAGCGGCCAGGCCATGGCCTTCCGTGAACTGACCCTGCTGCCACGCTCCCAGGACCAGCCCATGCGGGTGGATTGCGTGATCTCGGCCCTGCCCGTGCGGGCCGGCCCCAGCCAGGTGGTCATCGAAATGCAGCTCAGCGACCGTGACCACACCCTGGTGCGTGATGCCGACAGCGACGCCCAACAGCGCCTGGCCCATCGCATGGTCCGCAACCTGGCCCACGAACTGCGCAATCCGCTGGCCGGTCTTCGCGGCGCAGCCCAACTGCTGGAACGCAAGCTCGACCGTGCCGAACTCAAGGAATACACGCGCATCATCATCGGCGAGGCCGACCGGCTGGGCACCCTGGTCAGCCAGCTGCTCGGACCACAGCAATTGCCCCGGCCGCAGGCGGTGAACCTGCACAGGCCACTGGAACACGTTCGCCGCCTGTTTGCGGCAGGCGACACCAACAGCATCAAGATCGAGCGCGACTACGACCCCAGCCTGCCCCGGGTACAGGTCGACCCGGACCAGCTCGTCCAGGCCCTGCTCAACCTGCTGCGCAACGCTGGTGAGGCCCTGGCCGATAGCGCCCAGGGGCGGATAAAGCTGCGTACCCGCGTGGTCTACAACCTGGTCATCGGTGGCCGCAGCCATCGTCAGTGCGCGCGGATCAGCGTGATCGACAACGGCCCCGGCATTGCACCAGACCAGATCGAGCGCATCTTTTTCCCCATGGTTTCCGGTCATCCGCAGCGCACCGGGCTGGGTCTGGCCATCGCCCGCGGCCTGATTGGCGCCAACGATGGCCGCATCGACTGCAGCAGCCGCCCGGGACGCACTGAATTCATGATCGACCTGCCGCTGGGAACCGAAACGCCATCAAGCACCGGTGGAGACGGCAAATGAGCCGGTCAGTCTGGATCGTCGAGGACGATCACGCCCTGGGCTGGGTGCTGGAACGTGCCCTGCTGGGGGCAGGCTTTGACGTCAGCCTGTTCCGCAGCGCCGACGATGCCCTGCTCGCTTTGGCTGAAACCGCGCCGGCGGCCATCATCGCCGACCTGCGTCTGCCCGGAGAAAGCGGCCTGAGCCTGCTCGGAAGGTCGCCTGCCGGCCAGCCCGCCCCGCCGGTCATTGTCATGACCGCCCAGTCCGACCTGGAAAGCGCCATCAGCGCCTATGGTGCTGGTGCCTTCGAGTACCTGCCCAAGCCCTTCGACCTGGATGAACTGGTCGTGCTGGTCGAAAAAGCCGTCGGTCAGACCCAGGCCCGCGATCGCCATGGCGATCCACCGCCGGAAACCCCGGAGCTGCTGGGCGAAGCAGCGGCCATGCAGAACGTCTTCCGCGCCATAGGCCGATTATCCAGATCGGACATGTCGGTACTGATCACCGGAGAATCCGGCACCGGCAAGGAGCTGATCGCGCGCGCCCTGCACCGTCACAGCCCGCGCGCCAGCCGGCCGCTGATTGCCCTCAACACCGCCGCCATTCCGGCCGACCTGCTGGAATCGGAACTGTTCGGCCACGAAAAAGGTGCCTTTACCGGCGCCGACCAGACCCGCCCCGGCCGCTTCGAGCAAGCCCATGGCGGCACCCTGTTCCTGGATGAAATCGGTGACATGCCGCTGGCCCTGCAAACCCGGCTATTGCGGGTGCTGGCCGAGGGCGAGTTCTACCGCGTCGGTGGCCGCGAAACCCGCCGCGTGGACGTGCGTATCCTGGCCGCTACCCACCGCGATCTCAAGGACGAAGTGGCCGCCGGCCGTTTCCGCGAAGACCTCTACCATCGCCTCAACGTCATCCACCTGCACGTGCCCGCCCTGCGCGAGCGGCGCGAAGATATCGCCAGCCTGGCCAACCACTTTCTCGCCACGGCCGCGGCCGAACTCAACACGGTCCGCAAACGCCTGTTGCCGGCGACCCTGGATCGACTCACCCGCCACGACTGGCCGGGCAACGTGCGCGAACTGGAAAACACCTGCCGCTGGCTCACCGTCATGGCCCCGGGCCAGGACATCAGCCCGAGCGACCTGCCCGACACCCTGCTTTCACCCCGAACCCGACCCAGCGAACCCAGCTGGACCCAGGCCCTGGTCACCTGGCTGGACCAACGCCTGGAAAATGCAGACCAGGACATCTGGCAAAGCACCAGTGACCAACTAGAACGCACCCTGATCGAACGCGCCCTGGCCCAGTGTGATGGTCACCGCCAGAACGCCGCCACCGCCCTGGGCATCGGCCGCAATACCCTGACCCGAAAACTCAACAAGCTGGGACTTGACGCCGACTAGTGGTTCTTGCATCCAGCAAGCGAATGTCTACCCACTGCGCGGCACAGCTATACTCAAGAATCGGTCTTTCCGAATCTCGCAACAGACAGGGGACCACTGGGAGCGGAGGTGGACTCCACTGCTCGTAGCACATAGTCGCGGCTTGGAAAAAAGATCGGAAGGGTAGAGGGTAGAGGCCAGGTGCCGAGTGGCCGCTGGCAGGTTTGGGTTCATGCCCATACGCCTGGAGTCAATCCGAACATGGCCGCCGGGGACGTGGCCCCGGCCTACGCTGGTCAGGTTGGAAGATAAGGAAAACACTTCCGAAGCCCCGCCTTTCAGCCAACTCCCACCTCTCGCAACGGGTGGTATCTGGCC
>RECK01000080.1 GCA_007694055.1 Wenzhouxiangella sp. | reverse complement strand
CTCGGCTTCGGCCTGGTCCAGCTGGCCGGCCAGAGCACGATACTCGGCCAGCACCAGCAAGGTTTCGACCAGCGCCGCGCCGACGCCGATTTCGCGGTAGCGGTCGGTTGCCTGCTCCAGGCGGGCAAGGGCCGATTCCAGCTCGCCCTCAAGCTGGTCTAGCACGCCCAGCCTGGCCTCGGCCTCTGCGGCCTGCTGGACACTTTCGGTTTGCTCGGACAGCGCCAGGGCCTGTTCGAGCAGACCCCGGGCCGAACTGTAGCGGCCGGTGTCGATATGGTTGGCGGCCAGGCTGGACAACACGTAGGCTTCCATCTGTGGCATGGCCAGGGCGCGGTAGATCAGGCGCGCCTCTTCCAGGTGACGCTCGGCGGCGACCGGGTCAAGCCGGGAGGCCTCGATGGCGGCCAGGTTGACCAGGCTCTGGGCCACGTGCTGCGGGTTGCCCAGTTCACGGCGCAGCTCCAGCGCCTGTTGATGCCAGGTCTCGGCCTGGTCACGCCTGCCCTGGCGCCAGGCCTGGGCACCCAGGGAATTGGCCACCAGCGCCCGGCCGGGCTGGTAGCCGATGCGGTTGTAGTGGCCCAGGGCTGAAAGAAAGTGGGCTTCGGCGGTGTCCGTGTCGCCCAGGTTGGAGCGAACGATGGCCAGGTTCAGATGGGCGTTGCCCTGGTCCAGCCCGTGACCAACCTGGTCGGCCAGGGCCAGCTTGCGCTGCAGCTGCACGCCGGCTTCGTCCAGCTGGCCGCGTCGCCAATGGTTCAGCGCACGCTGGTTGCTAGCCAGGCGGGCCAGTCGCGGCTCGGCCTGGTCAAGCAAGTCATCCAGTTCCTCGAGCAGCTGATCGCTGGCAGCCAGATCACCCAGCTGGTGACTGGTTACCGCCAGCTGGTAGGTCGCCCAGGCCATTCCCGGCGCGCTGTCCCTGGCCAGACTGAAATAGTCGTGGGCGCGGGCCGGCTCGCCCGAGCTCAGTGCGAGTAGGCCACGCGCCAGGGTTTCGGCAAGCCAGTCGTCGGCTTCCAGGGCCTGCCCGGAAAGGGCAGCCCGTTGTCCGTTGCCAGCCAGGTGGCGGGCTCCGCGCAGAACCAGCGCCACCGGCTCTTCGTCGACCAGGGTCAGGCGCCGGCCTGGACCGGCCAGCCGATGCGCTTCCAGCACCAGGCGCCAGCGGCCCTCGCTGCGGCTCAGATGACCGTCGATCAGCACCTGGGCACCCAGCCGGGCACCGATCACCTCCCTGGCCGATCCGTCACCGTCCGATTCATCGCCAAGCTGGGCCTTGACCAGTGCCGGCGGATAGACAAGCAGCGCATCCGACCGGGCCAGGGCCAGGGCCAGGAGTTCCGGCAGCGCTTCGGCAAGCCAGGCCTGGTCGGCCGGCACCGCACCAGACAACTCGAATCGTGGCATGACAGCAATCCGCTCGCTGTCCGGCGCTCGCGCTGGCGTCGCGAAATACAGCATCGCAATAAGTACCGCCACCAGAAGGCCGGCGGCGATGGCCCAGCGCGCCTTTGGCGGCTTTCCGGCCATATCCATGGCAGCGGCAGAGCTCCCGGCCGGTGCAGTCCGGTCGGTTGATGGCGCGCTCGGCTCCGGGACGGCGCCCGCCTCGACCTCGGCCACGAAGCGGTAGCCGTAACCGCGCACGGTCGCAATCAGGTCCTGGCGATCACCATCATCGCCCAGGGCGCGGCGCGCCTTGCGCATGGTTTGCGAGATGACACTGTCGGAAATGACCCGGTCGACCCAGACTGCCTCGGCCAGCTCGTCGCGTGAAACAGCCCGCTGCCGATGGCTGATGAGGTAGTGAATGACTTCCAGGCTCTTGGGCTCGATCGAAACTTCCCGGCCATCACGCAACAGGCGCCGGCCCGGCCAGTCCAGTTCGAATCCCTCGAATCGGTAGTGTTCGTTGTTCATGGGCTCATCGCGTCGACTTCCCCTTGGCCAGAGCATACCAACTGCCCGTGCCGCTTGACAGTATCGCGGCCTGCTGCTAGCTTGAGCCTACGATTTGTTTCGTTGATCTTTACGGCGAGTCGGCTTCTGGCCGACCATTTACAGTCCGATCATTTGCTGACTGACCCAAAGGAGTGCCCTGATGAGCAAGACCCCGGCGCCCACCCCTTCCGAGCTGAAGATCCTTCAGTGCCTCTGGCATCACGGGCCGGCCACTGTTCGCGCCGTGCATGAGCGCATCAGCACGGACGGCGCGCTCAGCTATACAACCACTCTCAAGCAAATGCAGATCATGCATGGCAAGGAGCTTGTCCATCGCGATGATTCCCAGCGCGCGCACATCTTCAGCGCCGCTATCGACGAGGCTGAAACGCAACGCGTCATGCTCGGTGACTTCATGAGCCGGGTATACGAAGGATCGGCCTCACGTCTGGTCATGCAGGCACTGGGTATTTCACGCCCGGCCAGCGCCACCGAGCTGGAGGAAATCGACCGGCTCGTCCAGAAACTTCGGGCAGACAGCCAGCCCGACGCCGGTCGCTGAAGGCAGCGTTGCCATGAACATGTTCAACCAGGAAATCATTCACCACCTGGGCCTCACCCTGCTGCACTTCATCTGGCAAGGCCTCCTTGCAGGACTGGTCTATGGCCTGATCCTGCTGGTCTGGCGACCCGCCAGCGCCAGCGCTCGCTACAACCTGGCCCTGGCCACACTGGTGACGCTGGCCGCCCTGCCGGCGCTGACCCTGTGGTGGCTGATCAGGGCGGCCGAAACGACCGCATCCGCGCTGGTCGACATGAGCGATGCCGTGGGCAGCGGCGCCGCCGCAGGCACGCTGCCCGGGATGGCCCACGACCCCATGGCCTGGATCGTGGTCGCCTGGCTGGCCGGGGTAAGCCTGTTGAGCGCCCGCCTGGTCATGGGTTGGCACTACGTCCAGCAATTGCGGCGATCGGCGGATCATGCCGCAACGGCAGCGCTGGCGGACCTGGTCGAGCAGACCCGCCAACGCCTGGCCATCGGACGGCGTGTCGTCCTGGCGGCCTCCAACCGGGTTCGCGCCCCGCTGGTGATTGGCTGGTTGAAACCGCTGATCCTGTTTCCTCCAGCCATGGTCAACCAGCTGCCGCTGGCCCAGATCGAGATGGTCCTGGCCCACGAGATGGCGCACATTCGGCGCCATGACCACCTGGTCAACCTGTTTCAGACCGTGGTCGAGACCTTGCTGTTCTACCATCCGGTCGTCGCCTGGGTGTCGCGCCAGATTCGCATTGAGCGCGAAAATGCCTGCGACGACCTGGCCGTCGAGATCACGGAAAACCGCCTTGGCTACGTGGAAATGCTGGCCTCGCTTGAACATTTGCGCCAACCCCGGGCGCGACTGGCCTTGAGCATCAATGACGGTCAGATCCTGGGCCGCATCCGGCGCCTGGTCGAACCATCACAGCCGGGCCGCCAGCGCGGGCTGACCCTGCCCGCCGTGGCCCTGGTGAGCCTGGTGGCAGCCACCACGGCAATCTACCTGGTGCCGGAGTCAGAACCGGTTGAGACGCCCATGCCGGTGGCCACCAGCGTTGCCAATCCGGCCCCGGCAGCCGCCCGCGTCAACAGTAATGACTCTGCGCCCGGCACTGCCGAATCCATTGACGACCCCTTGAGCTGGGACTTTCCCGATCCGCTTCCACCGGTCAGTGACCGAGCCACCCGGACAACGCCGGGCACAGGGGCGGATCGTCCCGCGCCCCGACCCGTCGCCGCAGACCAGGAGTCGCGGGCACCCACTGAGCCCGAGCCGGCGCCCCCTGCCGCTGCTGAAGTGGCCCGGGCTGACGCTGCTTCCGCCGAGCCGGACCCCGCACAGGTGGCCGATACCACCGCCGAACCAGGCGTCAATAGCGCTTTGCAGCTGGCCGCCCTGCCGGTCAGGCAAGCGGCGCGCCCGGCGCCGCCAACCATTGCAGAAATCGAACCACCGCCGATCAGCGGCGGCGAACTGGTTCACCGGGTCGAGCCCCGCTTTCCAACCCGGGCGCGCCAGCGCCAGGCTTCCGGCCTGGTGGAACTGGAGTTCACCGTGGCAGCCAGCGGGCAGACCAGCGACATCGAAATCGTCGAGGAAACGCCGGCCCGATTCGGCTTCGGACATGCAGCGCGAGCCGCCGTGGCCCAGTGGCGCTTCGAGCCCTTTCGCCAGGGCGAAACACAGGTGAGCCGCCGGGTTCGAATGGAGATCGAGTTCAGCCCGGAAGATGGCTGCCTGGAGATTCTCGGCTCGCGTATTCCGCGCTGCTGATCCTCAGGGCATGATCGTGGCCAGCGCGCCGCGATGCACCCCGGGATTGTAGTAGCGGGTCTCGATGCCACTTTCCTGGAATCGAGCCGGATCGGCCGGTTCCAGCGCACCGTTCTTGCGGGCCTGGGTAGCTGACCACCACCCCGAGGGATAGCAGGGCTGGGGAAAGCCCAGCGTCTTGATGTCACTGAATCCGGCCCGGCGCATGTTCTCATGAATGCCGGCAATAAGATGCTGGTGCAGCAGCGGCGATTCACTCTGCTGAACGAAGATGCCCCCGTCGGCCAGGGCGCGGTAACAGTCAGCGACGAACTCCGGGCCAAACAGACCTTCAGCCGGGCCGATCGGGTCGGTAGAGTCGACGATGATCACGTCCAGCGAACCGGGTTCGGTGTTGCGGATATGGGCCAGGCCATCATCAAAGATAAGCTCCGCACGCGGGTCATCATTGCTTTCGCACAGCTCGGGAAAGAACTTCTCGGCCAGGCGGGTCACCTGCTCGTCAATCTCGACCTGGGTGCAGCGTTCAACGACCTCGTGGCGCAGCACTTCGCGCAGGGTGCCGCAATCACCGCCGCCGATGATCAACACCCGGCGCGGCGCATCGTGGCTGAACAAGGTCGGATGCGACATCATCTCGTGGTAGAGAAAGTTGTCGCGAGTCGTCAGCATGACAAAGCCATCGATCACCATCAGATTGCCCCAGTGGGTGGTCTGGTAGACATCGATGGTCTGGTAGTCGGTCTTCTCGTGGGCCAGATGCGACTCGATCGACCAGGACACGCCGTAACCGGCCTCCTTGCAGACTTCGGTAAACCACTTCTGATTGCTGGGCAACATCCCGTGTACCTGTGCTGAATATCAACCCACATGGTACCGAAAACCCGGCCCTGACAGTCGCGCAGCCCGGGCGCGGTTACAATTCCGTTTCCTATCCTGACTGCAGGCCCACATGAGCGAAAACATCCTGAAGCAGGCGCGCCGGCGCTATGCCATTGACCGCTGGTCGGAAGGCTACTTCGACATCAACCAGGCCGGTCAGCTCTGCGCCCGTCCGAGCGGGCCGGGTCACGCGGCCGCATCACTGCCCGAGATCGTCGACCAGGCGCGGCGTGAAGGCCTGCGGCTGCCGATGCTGCTGCGTTTTCCACAAATCCTGGAAACGCGCGCCCGCCAGCTAACCGCCGCATTCGCCGAAGCCATCGCCCAGGTCGACTACGGCGGCAGCTACACGGCGGTTTACCCGATCAAGGTCAACCAGCAATCCAGCGTTGTGCGTACCCTGGCCGCCGTCGACGGCCTGGGCCTGGAAGTCGGCAGCAAGCCGGAGCTGATCACCGCCCTGGCAGTCAGCCGGCCCGGAACCACCATCATTTGCAATGGCTACAAGGATGCCAGCTACATTCGCCTGGCCTTGAGCGGCCAGAAACTCGGCCTCAAGCCCATCGTGGTCATCGAAAAGCCCGGCGAGTGGCCGCTGATCGAGCGCGAAGCCCGACGCCTGAACGTAGAGCCGCTGGTAGGCGTTCGCCTGCGCCTGTCCTCACTGGGTGCCGGCAACTGGCAAAACACCGGCGGTGAACGGGCCAAGTTCGGTCTTGCCGCCAGCCAGGTGCTGGAGCTGATCGAGGCCATGCGCACCGCCGGCTGCCTGGACTGGCTGGGGCTGCTGCACTTTCACATGGGTTCGCAGCTGTCCAACCTGCGCGACATTCAGCGTGGCGTGCGCGAAGCCGGGCGCTATTTCACGGAACTGGTCGGCAGCGGCATCCGGGTTCGTTACCTTGACATTGGTGGCGGCCTGGGCGTGGATTACGAGGGCGGCGGAACCCGCAGCTTCTGCTCCATGAACTACTCTCTGACCCAGTATGCGCATGCCATTGTTGCCGGCATTGCCGAGCTGTGCCGCGAGCGGGAACTGCCGATGCCGGACCTGATTTCCGAGTCCGGCCGGGCGCTGACCGCCCATCATGCCGTGCTGGTGACCAACGTCACGGCAACCGAGCAGCTGCCGCGCGCCATCGGCGAAACCTGCGCAGAAGATCACGCCCTGATTCGGGGCCTGGCCGAGGTATTCGAGAACGCCGACGAGCGTGAGCCGGAAGAAACCTTCCTGGAGGCCGAGCACCTGCTGGAGGAAGGACGCAACCTGTTCCAGTACGGCGACCTGTCCCTGGCCGACCGGGCCCGGCTGGAGCCGATGTATTACGCCATCCTCGAGCGCATCGCCAACCAGCTTGATCCGGAACACCGTCGTCACCGTGAACTCAGCGACCGGATTCGCTACCAGCTTTCGGACAAGTACTTCATCAACCTGTCGATTTTCCAGTCGCTGCCGGATATCTGGGCGATCGACCAGGTTTTTCCCATCGTGCCGCTGTCGCGCCTGGATGAAATCCCCACCGAGCGCGCGGTACTCGAAGACCTGACCTGCGACTCCGATGGCCGCATCGATCAATACGTGGACCGCGGCCTGCTGGAGCCGACCCTGCCGGTGCATGCCATCGGGACGGATGAAACCTACCTGCTGGGCATTTTCATGGCCGGGGCCTACCAGGAAACCCTGGGCGACATCCACAACCTGTTCGGCGATACCGACAGCGTCGACGTCTGGCTGGAGAACGGCGACTTTCGACTCGACAACGCCCGCAGTGGCGATTCGGCCGACATGCTGCTGGAACTGGTCGGCTATTCGCCGCGTGCCCTGATGACGGCCTGTCGCGCCCGCGTTGCGGCCGCCGGCCTGCCCCGCGAGGAAGCGGAGAAACTCGAACGCCTGCTGGCCGAAGGCCTGTCGGCCTACACCTACCTGGACACCGAAGGAAAACAAGCATGAAAACCGGATGGATCGGCCTTGGCGCCATGGGCTGGCCCATGGCCGGACACCTGCATCGCCAGGAGCGCCTGCAAGCCGTGTGGAACCGAAGCGCTGACAAGGCCGCGGCCTTTGCCGAACAACACCCGGGTGTTGCCGTGGTCGATGATCCGGCCGAGCTGGCCAGATCCGTGGATGTGATCGCCATCTGCGTTTCGGCCGACCAGGACCTGGAGGGGGTCATCGACGCCATGTTGCCCGAGCTGAAAGCGGGACAGTCCATCGTCGACCACTCCACGGTCAGCCCGGCCACGGCCAGGTCACTGTCGGCGCGCCTGGCCCGGTCCGATATAGCTTTCGTTGATGCCCCGGTCACCGGCGGCGTGGAAGGCGCCATCCAGGGCCGGCTGGCGATCATGGCCGGCGGCAACTGGGACACCGTGCACGCCCTGGAGCCGCTGTTCGACTGCTACGCCCGGGTTCACCACCATATCGGCCCCAGCGGTGCCGGACAGGCAGCCAAGGCGGTCAACCAGCTCATGGTCGCCGGCATCGCCGAAGCCGTCTGCGAAGCCCTGGCCCTGATGGAAACCCTGGATCTGCCGCGTGAGTCCATGCTCGAACTATTGAGCGGAGGTGCTGCGGCCAACTGGTTCCTGGACAAGCGCGGCCGGACCATGCTGGCCGATGAATTCGACGTCGGGTTTGACCCGAAACTGCTGCTCAAGGACCTGAAAATCTGCCAGGCCCTGTGCGACGAGACCGGCTTCGACTCATCGGTCGTTCGCCAGGCCCTGGCCGACTACGCCCACCTGGTCGACAGCGGCGACCACGGACGCGACATCTCGGCCCTGATCCGGCAAAAGCGCGGAAC
>RECK01000199.1 GCA_007694055.1 Wenzhouxiangella sp. | reverse complement strand
GGCATGATCGGGGTCACTGGTCTTGTGGGCTGATGTCTGCGCCGTAGTATACGGATGGGCCTGATCGGTGGTGCCTGTTTGGGCGCAGGCTCATTCGGGTCGATTTGCTCGAGCAGTGCATCAACCGGACTCATTCCACTCGCTATTTCAGGTCGAACCTGTCACCGTGGCGGCTATGCAAAATCACAGCAGGCAAAAAGGCTGGATTGGATTTTGACCGTGGCGAGTGGGAGCTTACGCCCCGTGAAGAGGGCGATTGCCATTGGGAAAAGTGCTTTGCAATCAGTTCGTTGAAAACCTTGACGAATAAAATGACGCAAAATTAACGGTCGCAGGCTTGGCCCGACGAGATGCCTGAGCATAGAATGTTTTCGAGGCCTGCCGCGCGAAATCGGTCCGGTCAGCTTTACCCCGAACGGGTTCAGGGGCTTTTCCAGAATCCGGGTCGCGGTTGGTGCGGATGGTCAGAAGCTTGAGGGAATGCATGAAAAAATTTGAAGTGGGATGCGCCGGTTGGCTGGCGCTGGGTCGCCGTGCCGCAATCGCGATGCTGGCGTTGGGCATTCTCACGATCGGGCTTTCCAATTCGGCATTCGCCCAGGCCGACCTGGAGATTGTCAAGTCCATCATCGACGGTGGGAATCCGGTCGATTCGATTCGCGTGCGCGGCGGCGATCCGGTCCAGTTTTCAATTTCAGTCGAAAACTCCGGGCCCAGCGCGGCCCAGAATCTTCGAATCGAAGACAGCTTGCCGGCCGGCTTTGTGGCGGACCCGACGCAGACTGTTTTTGGAGATGCCGACTGGTCCTGCGATATCGACGCCAGTGGCACTCAAGACATCTACACCTGCACCTATGAGCAGGAACTTGCTGCCGAGGCCACGGCACCGGCTTTGTTGCTGGATGTCACGACACCTGCGGTGGCCGACGATTACACCAACCAGGCCGTGGCCGAATCGGACGCCGACACCCCTGGCGACTTTCCCTGGTCCAGTAATGAAGTTGACATCGAGGTCTACCTGGAAGCCGACCTGCGTATCGCCAAGCAGGCCAGTGCCAGTTCGGTTCTTTCGGGCGCCGCCCTGACGTATACCTACACCATAAGCAATCAAGGACCACATCCGGCCAGCTCGATCACTTTGAAAGACGTGTTTGACCGTACCGATGTGCTTGGCAGTATTACGCTCGGTGCCGGCGCGGACGATTGGAGTTGTGCAGCAGCGGCCTCGCCGCCGGCTGGTCAGAGCGTGCTTGAATGTGATTCATCGGCCACGCTCGAACTCGGCGGGTCCGATCAACTGGTGCTGGAAGTCGAAATCATTGCGCCGGCGACCAATGATGTCTTTGTTCTGGGGAATATGGCCGAGGTCAATTCGGCCGAGGACTTGCCGGACCCGGCTGCTAATGTCAGCGAACAGGTCGAGGTCGAGGTTGTGCCGGCAGCCGACCTCGAACTGCTCAATCAGTCACTGTCAAGCTCGACCGTTGACGCTGGCTCGCTTTTCAACCTTGAGTTGCAGATTCGAAATCACGGCCCCTCGAATGCCGTCGATGTTCAGGTCGATGTTCCTGTCCCGGCAGGGGTACAGCTTCAGTCTGCGCCGCCCGCATGGGACTGCGGGCTTGACCCGGCCGGCGGTCAGCTGCGTTGCCGCGTCGAGGCCATCGATGCGGCAGTGACCGAAACGATCGAGATCAGCCTGCGCGCCCCGCGCAACCCGCCCGAGATTGGCGCCCGCGAAGGGCAGGTCAGCATCGGCGCTGCCACTGTCGAGTCTTCGATCGCTGACCCCGACCCCAGCAACAATAGCTTTTTTCCCTCCAGTCTGCCGCTGACCGTGCGGGCCGCCTGGAATCTGGACATCGAGAAAACCGTCAACCAGGAGCTTCTCGCCCCGGGCCTGGCCTTCCGCTACGACATCAGGGTGACCAATACCGGGCCGTCGGACCTGGTCCTCGATTCGTCAGGGGAAGACAAGCTGCGCCCCCGGCTCAGTGATGAGTTTGATCCGCTGTTGCGAGCCGATACCTCGGTCTGTTCGCCCCTTTCCAGCGCCAAGCCTTGCTGGCGTTGTGACTGGCGTCGGGCGCCGGAGCACCTGCAGACCCTGGACAATTCAACTGACCCGCTTCTTGCCGGAATCAATGGCGCCTGGACACTGGCCGCTTCTCCCGATGGCCGGCATGTCTACACCGCAGGA
This sequence comes from Wenzhouxiangella sp., assembly GCA_007694055.1. Taxonomy (GTDB): domain Bacteria; phylum Pseudomonadota; class Gammaproteobacteria; order Xanthomonadales; family Wenzhouxiangellaceae; genus Wenzhouxiangella. The sequence goes on along the minus strand of RECK01000199.1, from coordinate 29,277 downwards.
CGCTTCGACAATGCCGTGACCGGGCTGTCGCGACGTTTGAACAGGTCCGGCACCATCCCGGCCTTCGGCACCCTGGACGATGCCGACATCACCGTCAATCCAGCCCCGATTCGACCGCGCGCCCTGGCCCTGTCACCGGACGGTCGGCGGGCCGTGGCAGCCACCTGGCTGGCCACCGGGGAAACGGCCGGTGATGCTGAACTGGTGTTGCTCTCGCGCACCTTGAGCAATGGCCACCTGAGTGTGCTGAATCGAGTGAATCTTGGCGGATCGGCCAGCGCGATCGTGTTCAGCGTTGATGGACGCTTTGTCTACCTGGCCGACAGCGCTGCGAACGCCATCCGCGTCTACGATCTGGGCGATGATGACATCGTACTGGTGACGACCATCCATCGTGACGCCGACAATGGCATTCTGCTCGACGGCGTATCGGATCTTGCGCTTGACCCTGGCGGTACCTGGCTCTATGCCGCCGCTCCCGGTGATGCTTCGCTGGTTGCATTCGAGCTTGATCCGGTCACCGGCATTCCTTCGCCGCTGGACGTGGGGGGCGTGGGTCCTGCCTTCGCCGCCATGGTCGGCGGTACTGCGCTGGAAATCCAGTCCGTGGCGGTCAACCCGGTTGCAGACGAACTGGTCGTGGGCGGTCAGAACTCCGTAGTGACTTTTTCACTCGATGCCGGGATTCCCTCGCAAGTCGGAGAAATCTCGGCCATTCCCTCATTTGGCGTTTTGATGAGTGGCGTTGTCGATCTGGCCTGGGCGCCGGATGGCATGCAGGTTTTCGTTGTCGCGCGGGACGATGCCAGGTTGGTCCGGCTTTCCCGCACTACCCTGGCGGACCCACTGCAGTTTGGCCGTGCAGCCGAACTGGGCGAGACCGATAACGGGGACGCGCTGATCCCCAATGCGCTGGTGATCGACCCGCTGGGTGAACAGGTCTACGTGTCAGCCTCGACCTCGGCCCCGAGTGGTCTGAGCGAGCCTGATGCCAGCGCACTACTGACCTTCAACATCATGAGGGATGCTCAGTGCGCGGGTCTGCCCGGGCAGATACTGACCAGCGGTGATATCGATGATCGGCCCTTGAGCCTGCCGGCGGGACAACAGCTGACCGTTTCGGCTTTCGCCCGGCTTTCGGCTGCTGCCACCGTCGATGAGCTGACCAATATTGCCGAGCTGATCGATGCAGACGATGACTTGCTTGAAGGCGAGCAAGTCAGCGAGGTGCGGGTTGCGACCGATATCTCGGTCACTCAGGCGCTGGTCGGGCAACGCCTGATCACCGGCGAGGCTCTGTCCATCGAGATCACCATTGCCAACGACGGGCCGCTGGCCCTCAATGGCCTGGAGCTTGATCACCAGTTCAACCTTTTTGCCGACAGCGACCCCGGCTTCGTGCCCGGAACGGTCGGCTTTACCTGTTCAGCCAGTGGCAATGCCTGTTGCATCAGCGGTGGCAGCTCGGCGCAGTGCGGCGTCAGTCAGCCAACGGCCTTCAGCCCCGGGGACCTGGGGGGACGGCTTGTTGACATCGCCGCGGGCGGCTCCTTGACGTTCACCGCCGGTGGTCGCCTGCATCCCTCTTCGGAGCCCGGCGGCGAGATCGTCAACGAGATCGGTTTGATCATGCCCGACGGAATCGAGTCGACCAACCCGGACGGTCTGTTCAGTCAGCTGTCCGCGCCGGTCCAGGCCGAAGGCGACGTCTGGATCGAGAAACGCTCGGAGCGGCTTGAAACTGTGGAGTCCGGCAACGGAGAGTGGCCGGAATCGGTCGAACTGGTAGCGATTTACCGACTGCGTGTCGGCAACCGCGGGCCGTCGGCAGTCATGGGGGCCCGCCTGATTGATGACCTGCTCGCCGACGATGCCTTGCTTGAGGACCAGGCCCGCTGGAGCTGCTCGATCGAGACCCCGGGTGACACTCTTTCCGAGACTTGCTGCTTTTACTCCGACGCCGGCGCGGAAACGATATGCGAGACCACTGCCGAGGGACTGGACCAGGCCATTGACCAGTTGTTGGCCCTGGCGCCGGGTTCGCGTCTGAGCTTCGAGCTTGCCGTGCCGGTCGACGAAGCACTGTCCGCCGATGGCACCATTACCAACGAGGCTGAATTGCGATTGCCCGCTGGCTTCACGGCGACTGACCCTTCCGCGCTCGAGGCCCGCCTGACCCGACGCCTTGCCGCCACGGCCGAACTCAACGTCACCAAACAGTTGATCGGCACCCAGCCTTTCGTGCCGGGCGAAGAAATCGGTTTCCAGATCGTGGTGACCAACGACGGCCCCGACGGGGTGCCGGTTCGAGTCGAGGACATCCTGCCCGACTCGATTGAAAACGTGGTTTGGGAATGCGATGCCAGTACGCCGATTCCTGGCGACCTGATCTATAACAACAGCGTCAACCGCGCCGAATTGTTCAACACCCGCGATGTGATTGCCTCTTTCGATGGGCGTCATGTCTATATTTCCGGTGCGGGCGGCGAGTTCGGCGATGAAGACGATGCCGACATCCCTGGCGCCATCGCCGTGTTCGAGCGCAACATCGTCCCTGGACCGAACTTTGGCGAGCTGACCTTGCTCGAGGTCGAGATTGATGGCGTCAATGACGAGAGTGACAGTGGCCAGGAAGTCGAGGGTCTGACGGGTGCCGGGCGCATGGCGCTGAGTCCCGATGAGCGCCACCTCTACGTGGTCGCCGGCAGCGGCATCGTCGTGTTCCGGCGCGAAAACGTGCCTGGGTCGTCCAACTTTGGCCGCCTGACTTTTGCCGAGGTCCGCCTGAACGGCAGCGACCAGCCGGCTGACGTCGTCTCGCCAGTCACCGGTCTGCGCGGCGCATCGGACGTGGTGGTCAGCAACGATGGTGAGCATGTCTACGTCACCGGTCGGGCTGATAGCGCCATTGCCGTATTCCGGCGCAATGTTGCCACCGGCACGCTGGCATTCCTCGGTGCTGTGACCGGCTCCGACCTGGCCGCCGACGATTTTGACGGACTGTGGGGCGCCACTCATGTCGCGGTTGCTCCGGATGATCGATTTGTCTATGCCATGGGGCGCGGGCTGGAGTCAGGTTTCAGCGGTTCGGACTGGACCACGTCAGAGGAATTCTCCGAACCGGGCGACCCGGCCTATTTCGTCGGGAATACGCCGGGTATTGCGCTGAAGTGGCTGACCCAGGAACAGCCCCTGACCGTGGTCGGCGACGTTGAAGAGCTGGCCCTTGAATTCGACCACCTGCATTCATTCGACTGGCCGAACTCCTGCTACGACGTGGGTGTGCTCGAAATCTCGCTTGACGGTGGTGATTCCTGGGCAGACGTGCTCGACTTCGGCGCCAGTTTTGCCGATCCCGTCACCGGCTACAACGGCACCCAGAACGGTTTCGAAGACAATCCGCTGTTGAATCGACAAGGCTGGTGCGAAAACAGCCCCGGCTGGCCCATGGGTGAGTTCACCTCGGTACGGGTCGAGTTCGGTGACACTGTGGTCGGCGGCGATGAGATCAGCGTGCGCTTCGGGCTGGGCGAGGGATCTGCGGTCGGAGAAGTGGGCTGGTGGATCAAGAACATCCGCTTTGTCGATGCCGATGACGACAGCAACGTGCTCTATGCCGACCAGGTCGCAAGCGATAACGGCGGCGGTAACATCATGGTCTTTTCCCGCGCCACCGATTCAACCGAGGTCGGCTTCGGCCTGCTTGAACCGATCGCCGACTATGCCATCGAGCAAGGTCTGGACGCGGCTGCCATGGACGCCACTGCCGCGAGTCTGTACGTCGGTTCGGCTGCCGACCAATCGATCGAGTTCTTCACCCGCGATGCCGCATCCGGGCTGCTGCAGTCGGCCGCGCTCTATGACAGCCTGGATGCGCTCGAGGGGGCCAACCCGGAAGCACTGGAAGGTCTGGCTGCCCTGGCGGTCAGCCCGGACGGTGAGCATCTGATGGCCAGTGGCGCGATCAGCAACGAACTGGTGGTCTTCCGGCGCCAGCCGCTGGACGGCACGCTTGCGCCCCTGCAGGTTTTGCGCCGCGGCGATCGCTGGCCGGAAATCGACGAGGACCTGGAGCTCGATGGCGGGGTTGACGGCGTGCGCGGCATTCACTTCAGCAGCGATGGATTGAGCGTGTTTACGGCAGCCCAGACCAGCCAGCTGGGTTATTTCGACCGGGTCGCCCCGGATCCGAACTTCGGTTTCCTAGAGGCTGTGTTCGATCAGCAAAACGACGGTTTCGGCAATGAGGCCGACGGCTTGCTGGGCGCGCGCGCCCTGGCCCTCAGCAACAATGGACGCTGGCTGTTTGTCGCATCCTTCGGACAGCTTGCCGAGCAAAGCGGTTTTCTGACCGTACTGGAACGGGACGCCGTGTCGACCGAGCCGGGGCAGCACCTGCGATATCGTCAGACCCTGGCCAACAACCAGGCCGACGTCAAGGGCCTGAACGGAGCGGCCGATGTGCTCGCCATCGGACGTGATATCTACGTGGTCAGCGAGCGCGACAATGCCCTGGTCCGCTTCCGCCAGGAAAACCCGGACGGCGTTTCGGGTCAGGTCGAATTCAAAGAGGCGTTCTTCAACAACGTCGATGCCCAGGGTCTGCTCGGGGCCGCCGGGCTGGCGGCCACGCCCAGTGGCAGCCATGTCTACGTGGCCAGTCGCTTCGATCACAGCGTGGTCATTTTCCGGCGCGATAGCGAAGACGGTACGCTCAGTTTCCAGGGTCGAGTCAGCGAGGGCGTCGATGGCGTCAGCGGTCTGCTGGGTGCGAATGCCCTGACCGCATCGGCCGATGGTCAGCACCTTTACGTTGCCTCGCGCCAGTCTGACGCGGTTGTCGTGTTCGATATCGATGGCGATGAACTGGTTCACAGACAGACCTTCTTCGATGGTACCGAGGGCGCGATTCTGACCAGCCCGACCTCGCTGGCGTTGTCGCGAGACGGTCAACACCTGATGGTGTCTTCACTCGACGGCAATGCCGTCACCGTTCTGCGCAGACAGACCGACTCCACCGTCTCGGCGCTGTTTGGCCGCGTGCGATTCCATTCCGTACTGGTCGACGGCGTCGGCGGGGTCGAGTCGCTGCGTGGCCCGCGTGACCTGGTGGTCGACCCGGACGATGACCGGGTTTACGTGGTTTCGGAACTGGACAATGCGCTGGTCGTCCTCGAGCGCAACACGTCTGCTGGCGGACAGGCGTTTGGCAATCTCAATCAGGTCGAGGTTCGTCGCGAGGGGACAGGCAGCGTGATCGGTCTGCAGACGCCCTATGGCGTGGCGGTCTCTTCCGGCGCGCGTCGCAACCTCTACACCGCCAGCCTCGGCTCGCAGAGCGTGGCTGCGTTTGTTCGACGCTCCGGCTCGAGCTGCCCGCTGTCCGGCTCCGGCAACCTCAATGAAGATGTCTTTATCGCGGCCGAAGGCACGGTGCGCTTTTTCATTACCGGGACGATACGCCCCGGTGCCAGCGGTCAGATCGTCAATACGGCCCGGATTTCCTGGCCGGAAGACGTCGAAAACACCAGCGGGAATCCGCCTGAATCCGAAGTCACAACGGATTCGCTGGTGCCGTTCAGCGAGTTGACGGTGTCCAAGACCAACAATCGCCTGGCCGTGACTGCCGGTGAGCCGCAGCGCTACCAGATCGTGGTTGACAATGCCGGACCCAGCACCGCCATGGGCGTCGATATTTCCGACATCCTCTCGCCGGACGACTTCCTGGTCAGTACGGCGGCCTGGTCCTGCCGTGCGGTCGGCGCCGGTCTGCTCGACCCGCGCGAGACGCTGAGTCAGCCCGATAATGAAATTTCCAGCCTGCTTGGCCTGTCTTCGCTGGCCTGGTCGCCGGCGGCCGATCCGGCGCTCAGTGAGCGGGTCTATGCCACCGGAGTCATTGCCAACGCGCTGACTGTCCTCGAGATCGACGAGGTCAGCGGCGAGCTGCGTTTTGACGGTGCGATCAGCCAGGCCATCGGCGTCAGTGGTCTGCGCGGCGCGCGCGCGGTCGTGGTCTCGGCCACCGGCCGATATGTCTACGTGACCAGTCAGGTTGACAACCGGATTCTTGTTTTTGAAGTCGACACCGAGGATGCGGCTTCCGAAACCTTTGGCGATTTGGTCGAGATTCAGCAGCTGGGTCCGTCCGACGGCGATTTATCCGGTCTCAATCAGCCGGTTGATGCCGTTCTTTCCCCGGATGGTCTGACCCTTTACGTGGCCGCCGCCAACAGCAGCGCCATCTATGTTTTCCGCGTCAGTGACGACAACGGCCAACTGAGTCTGCTCGAGATCGTCGAACGCACCTCCCAGAACGGTTTGGGCGGGGTCAGCCGCCTGCTGCTCTCACCGGCTGGCGAGTCCGGAGAAGGCTTCCTGTATGCGGCCGGCCCGAATGACTCGGCAGTATCGGTGTTCAGCCGCGACGGCGATGGCAGACTGACTCATGAGCAGACCCGCTCATCGCCCGGAACGCCAGGCCTGACCGGTGTTTCCGGCCTGGCCATGGACACTGCCGGTGCTAACCTTTACGCGGTTGGTCGGGACGACAACGCGATTGTCGTGTTCAACCGGATCAACAATCCCGACAACGCGCAGTTCGGACGCCTGGCCAGCGCGATCGAGCAGCGGCTCGACGCCAGTAACCTTTCGGTAATCGTCAATCCTCGCGATATCGTCGTCAGTCCCGACGGCGGCAGCGTCTACGTCGCCACGTTTGGTAACAACTCCCTGCTCGCCTTCGGTCGGGATCGTGAAAACGGCAGGCTGGAATTCCTGACCCGATATCAATCATCGCCGGAGCGGGCCGATCTGGCCGGCATTTCCAGCCTGGCCTTTGACGGCGACGGTGAGAACCTGTTCGTCGGTGCCTTGATCGACAGTGCGGTGACCCGCTTCGAGCGCGGTGCGCCGAGTCGCTGTGGGCTGGACACCGGAAGTGGCAATGTCGAGCTGGATGCCGACGTTGCTGCGGGCGGTTCGGTCATCATTGAACTACAGGTGCATATCAATCCGAACAGCCAGGGCAGCAGTTGTCCCGCAGCGCTTGATCCGGATCGCCAGTGCGTCATCAACACGGTGGAGATCGACCATGACCAGGACGAGCAGCCCGAGCCGGGCGAAGACAACCCGTGGACGGCCAGTGATGCCAGCTTCCTTGAGCGCTCGGCCAATCTCGTTGTCAACAAGACCGACGGCCTTGCAGAGTTCCGGGGGCTGAAAGAAGCGAATGCGGTTGCGGCAACCAGCGTCGTCGAGTCCCACCTGTACGTGGCTGCCCCGGGCGAGCCGGGTCTGGGCGTTTATGCCATCAGTCCTGACAGTGGCCCGACCGGCGACTATCCGCTGACGTTTATCCAGTACGTGCTCAACGGCCAGGGCGGCGTGTCCCAGTTGAATGGCATCAGCGATGTGCAGGTTTCCAGTGATGGCCAGCATGTCTATGCCAGCTCTCGCCTCGACAGCGCAATCGTGGCCTTCAGCCGCGATGCAGACAGCGGCAAGCTCGAGGTGTTGGCGATTTACTCCAACAATGCCGGCGGGGTCAGCGGCATGTCCGGTGCAACAAGCATGGTGCTTTCCGACGATGGCAAGCATCTTTATGTCGCCGGCAGAAACAGCAACGCGATTGTCGTGTTCAGCCGCAATTCCGATGACACCAGTTCGGACTTCGGTCGCCTGAGTTTTGTTCAAAGCCTGCAGGACGGTACCGACGATGTTCAGGATTTGCGAACCCCGCGTCATCTGGCCCTGTCTGGCGACGGTCGCCATCTCTATGCCGCGGCCTCTCAGTCGGATGCGGTGGTTGTATTCCGCCGGGTCAATGATGCCCAGGCCGATGACTTCGGCAAGCTGACCTGGATTCAGTCCAGACGCAACCTTTCAGGCGGCGTCAGCGGGCTGCTGGACGTCTCCAGGGTCCGGGTCAGCAATGACGGCCAGGCCGTCTACGCGGCCGGGACCGGGAATAATTCGGTGGTCTGGTTTGATCGTGAAGCAAGCAGTTCAAGCGCCGGCCACGGGCGGCTGACCTTTGGTGGTCGCGTCACCGAGGGCGAGGACGGCGCCCTGGGCTTGACCGGCATTTCCGATCTGGTCTTGCTGGGCGCTGGACAGGGTTGGCTGGCGGCGACTTCGCCGGAGAGTGATTCGGTGGCGCTTTATCGTCGTGACCCCGACTCCCAGGCGCTGACCTTCCAGGACTGGCTGGTCGACGACGCGTCGACGGGCTCGGGCCTGAGTGCCGCCCGCGCTCTGGCCAGCCTGCCCGGAGAGGATCGACTGTTCGTGGCCGCATCGGCACCCGGCAGCCTGAGCGTCGTCAGCATTGACCAGGACCAGTTGCGGTTTGACGGCGCTGTTGTCCAGGGCCAGGGCGGTGCAGTTCCGGGCGAAGCGGTGACCTACACCATCACTGTCCGCAATGATGGGCCGAGCAGGGTTGCCGGTGCCCGATTTGTCGACCAGTTCCCCACTGCTTTCGAGTCGGTCATCTGGGATTGCCAGTTCGACTCGCCGCAGAGTGCCTGTCCCGCGCAGGGCGGGCAGGGCAATATCGATGTCAGTATCGATGTGGCTGCCGGCGATACGGTAACCTTTATCGCAACCGGTATTCTGCGGCAGAATGTCAGCGGATTCGTGGTCAACGAAGCGTTTGTTGAACTTCCGGCCGGCGTGCTCGACAGAGACCCCGCGAGCAACAGCGCCATTGACGATGACACCATCGTCAGTGCCGTTTCCGACCTGGCCATGACCATCGAAGATCTGCCGGCTTCGGTTCAGGCCGGTGACGTCATCGACTACCGGCTGCGGGTCCGGAACCTGGGTTCCAGCAGCGCGGCCGTGGCTCATGTCACACATGTACCACCTGAGGCGCTGAGCATCACTGACTGGAGCTGCGAGGCTGATCGCGAGCCCGGCAACCTGGTCTTGCTCGATCCGCCGCCGCAGACCCTCAACGCCTTTACCACCACTGTGGTCAGCTCTGACGGTCGCCATCTCTATGCCCTGGGCAGCAACAGTGCCGGCGACGGCGCGCTGGTCGTGTTCGGCCGCGACAGCCTGTCGGGCAGCCTGACCGATCGGCAGCAGATCACCAACCTTCAGACCCAGACCCGTGACGGCGAGACCGTTACCGTGGACGGCCTGGCCGGCGCACGCGATGTGCTGATCAGCCCCGATGGTGCCCACCTCTACGTCGCCGGGTTCGACGACGATGCGGTCGCCGTGTTTGAACGAGACCCGGTCAATGGCCGGCTGTTCTTCCTCCAGGTCGTGCGCGACAATATCGGTCCGGTCGACGGCCTGGGCGGCCCCAATGCGCTGGCCATGCCGGCCAGTGGTGCGCAGCTCTATGTCAGCGGGTCGCTGGATGATGCCGTGGTTGTTTTCGATCGTGATCCGGCCAGCGGCAAGCTCGAGTTCGTCCAGGTCCGTCGCAGCGGTGTTGCCGGTGTTACCGCCCTGGTTGCACCTTCAGACCTGGTCCTGACCGATGATGATGAAAGCCTGCTTGTCGCTGCTCGCGGCAGTGATGCGGTGGTCCGCTTCGGGCGCGCCACGAACGGCCTGCTGGACACCGGATTCAGCTTCAGCGAAGGCAGAGTGATCGACGATGGTGCCGACAGCTACCTGATCGAAGGCCTGGTCGGTGTGCGCTCGCTGGCCGTCAGTGCCGATGGTCGCTGGCTCTATACCCTCGCCCGCAGTGCTGACAATCACGCGCTGGTTCGTTTTGAGCGTCTTGGCAATCAGGTCATGCGCCCGGTGCTGCAGATTTCCGACGGTGACCAGATCGGTCAGCCGCCGGTGCCGGTCGAGGGCCTGGCCACTGCCGACTCGCTGGTGCTGACCGACCAGGATCGCCAGCTCTACCTGGCCGGACAGGACCTTGGCGAACCGACGCGTCAGATCGTGGCCCTGGGTTCTGCCGACCAGGCCGAGCTTCAGTTCCTGGGTCGCTTTGCCGGCCGCAGTGCTCCGGGCAATGAACACATCAGCCGTATCAGCACCACACCCGACGGGCGTCATCTTTATGGCAGCGGTCTTGAAGGGCCGGATATCGATGTTTTCGCACTGCTCGACGGTTCGCGCTGCACCCGGACAGGCCAGGGCGTGATATTCGACCGGGTCAGTCTGGAGGCCGGCGGCGAGCTGGTGTACGACATCCAGGCTCGCATCGGTGCGATCGCGCGCGGTGATTTTCTGGCCGAGGCCAGCGTGTTGCCCGGTGCCGGCATCATTGACCCGGAATTCGACAACAACACCGACGTGGTCGGGGGCGAAATCGTCGCCGCTGCCGGGCTGGAAGTGACCAAGACCCTGACGACTGACCCGGTCGTAGCCGGCGAGCCGGTGACCTGGACCATCGACATCACCAATGCCGGGCCCAGCACCATCCGCGGGATCGCCGTGGTCGATGACTTGCCGACCCTGCCGGGTAACGTGATCAATCCGGGTGGGCCGGGTGTCGTGGCCGGTTCCGGCGAATGGCTGTGCGAGAGTACGCCCCAGCTGGAGGTCAACCAGTCCCTTGACGCTCTGGCCATGGGCGCCGAATCGAGTGTCCGCGAGTCGGGTGATGGGCGCTGGGTGGCGGCCACCGGTGGCGACACGGTCACCCTCTACAGCCGCGATCCGGTTAACGGCTGGCTGACGGTCATCGCCAGCGTCAGTGAGGGTGACGAGTTGTTCGACCAGGATGACGAGGTCATCGGCGAGGTCAGCGGTCTGGGCGGTGCCAGTGACCTGTTGTTCTCACCGGATGCCGAGTTCCTCTACGTTGCCGCGGCTGAATCGAACGCCATCTCATGGTTTGCGATCAACCAAGACGAGTCCAGCCTGGATTTCCTCGGCGCACTCAACCACAACGCCAGCGCCGGGGTGTTCCTTGAGCGTCCGCTGCGGCTGCTGCCCGCTGATAGTGGCGAGCGGATCTTTGTTGCCGCGCGCGGCTCCAGTGCTGTCACCACGCTGAGTCTGGACAGCGTGACCGGGCAGCCGAGCTGGCTGGATACGCGTCGCAGCGGCGTCGGCTTGCCGCTGAACGTGCTCGACGGTGTGCGCGATCTCGCATTGAGCCCGGATGGGCGCTTCCTGTACGCTGCTGCTGCAAGTCACAACGGCATTGCGATTTTCGAAACCAGTTCATCCGGTCTCCAGTACAGCGCGCGTATCCGCAACGCCACGGTAGCCGGTGGCCCGAACGTGGTTGGCCTGGGGCTGGTCCAGTCCATTGCCATCAGCGAGCAGGGCAACTTCCTGTATGCCGCATCGCTGGCCGAAGACTCGGTCACGGTCTTTACGCGCGATCCGGACAGTGGGGCGCTGACCATGGCCCTCCATTACAAGGATGGCTTCGCTGGCCTGAGCGGCCTGGACGGCGCCAACAGCGTGGCCCTGAGCCCGGACGGCCAACATCTATATGTCGGAGCCATCAACGATGGTCAGGTCAGTGTCTTCGACCGTGACTGGGCCACGGGTGGCCTGGACCGGATCGAGACACTGCCGCTGGCAGGTATTCGCCGGATCGTGCCGACCGCCAGCGGTGGCCAGTTGCTGGCCGTTTCCAGCCAGGGCACAGGCGCGCTGAAAAACGTGCACCGCGGTGCCCACGCTTACTGTGGTATCGATTCGGTGGCTTCGGATTCATTGCTCGACAGCATTGATCTGGCGGCCGGCGGCAGTCTGCGCTACACCGTGACGGCCCTGGTCCACCCGGGTGCGCGTGGCGAGCTGGAAAACCTGGCCATGGTCGAGTTGCCGCCGCTTGTGACTGCAACAACACCTGGAGACCACCAGCACGCAGCCGTGCGTGACATCCAGGTCATCACCGATCTGAGCATCGAAAAGTCAATCGACAGTGGTGTCAGTTCCCTGGTCGCCGGCAATGAGGTTCGCTTCGTGCTGAGCGTGCGCAACTTCGGGCCCAGCCATGCCTTCGACGCAGAGGTGATCGACACCCTGCCCGAACAGCTGCTGAACCCGGCCTGGACCTGCCAGCCGGATACGGCGGGGTCGTCCTGCACGGGTTCGGGTGCTGGAAATATTGCCGAACTGGTCGACCTGGCGCTTGACGACCGACTTCTGTATCTGGTCGACGGCACCATCGCTCCGAACTTCCGCGGCACGCTTGAAAACATCGCCGAGGTTGTCGCGCCACTGGATGCCAACGATCCGGATACGGGCAACAACGTGTCTTCGGCAGCGGGCAGTGTCAGTGGCGTGGCCGATGTTTCCGTGAGCAAGACGACCTCCGAGTCACATGCGCGACCCGGCGAAACGGTGACCTTCGAGATCGAAGTGGCCAACGTTGGCCCCAGTGACGTCGCCGGGGTTGCCATCATCGATGCACTGCCGGATGGTCTGCTGCCGATTGGCTGGAGCTGCGTTGCCTCGGGTCCGACCCCGTGCCCGGCCGACAACGCTTTCGGCGAGCTGGACCTGGTGACGCCGCTGGCCAGCGGAAGTACGCTGAGTTTCCAGGTCGAGGTCCAGGTCGACCCGTCATGGGTGCCTGGCGTGCTGACCAATGTCGCCAGCGCCCAGCTGCTGGGTACAGCAACCGGCGATCCTGACCTGTCGAATAACTCGGACGCTGCTCAAATCGAGATCATCGAGCCGCGGGCCGATGTCATGGTGACCAAGACGGTCGATCTGGGCCAGGCACTTCCGGGCGACCTTATCGCCTACGAAATCATAGTCAGCAACGACGGCCCGAGTACGGCCAGTGAGTTGAGCATTATCGATCTCATGCCGGCAGAGTTGATCAACGTGACCTGGACCTGCCGGCCTGACGGGGTGGTTGCCTGTCCGGTCAACAGTGGGACGGGCGATCTGCAGATCGAGCTGGACCTGCTTCCGGGCAACGCCCTGGTGTTCGAGGTTGAAGCGCAAATCGATCCGGCAACGGAAGCCGGACCCGATCGGTTCGTGATCAACACCGTCACTGCTACCAGTCCGGTCGAGGATCCGGATCCTGACAACAACCAGGACAGTGCCGTCACCATGCTCGATATGGATCGGGTCTTCAGTGATCGCTTTGAGCCGATCGAACAAGTTTCCCCGGAGGAAGACGAATGACAGTGAAACGAATGATCCTGCCTGGCCTGCTCGCCGGGGCGGCGCTGATTGCCATCAGCGCCTGTGATCGCAGCCCGTCTGACCCGGATGATCAGGTGCTGGCCACAGTGGCCGACCAGCAGGTGACCGTGGGCGAATTCCGGCAGGAGCTGGAAGAGCGCAATCGGCGCCGGCCCGGTTATTTCAACAGCGCCGAGCGTCGTGCCGAGCTGCTCGACGAGATGATCCGCTGGCGCGCATTGCTGGCCGAGGCGCGCGCGGCCGGGGTCATGGACGACCCGGAGTTTCGTCGCCTGGTCGAGCGCATGACGGTGCAGAAACTGCGCCAGGATCGTATGCGGGAAGAAATGGCTTCAGACCGGATCGAGCGCGAAGAGATCGAGCGCTATTACGAGGCCAACCTGGCTGAATTCAGCCGCCCGGAAAGACGCCAGGTGGCGCTCATCCGGATCAACCGACCGGGCGAGGCCAGCGGTGCCGAGCAGGCCCGGATTCGCGCCGAACAGGCCCGCTATGCCGCACTGGAGCTGCCGGAAGACGTGGCCCACTTCGGCGCCGTGGCGGTCGATTACTCCGATGACCGCAGCAGCCGCTACCAGGGCGGGGTCATTGGCTGGCTGGTCGACACGCCCGAGCGACGCTACCGCTGGGATGAGGCCGTGCTCGAGGCGGCTTTTGCGCTCGAGACTCCTGGCGAGATCAGCCCGGTCATCACCAGCCAGAGCGGCTATCACATCGTCCGCCTTGTCCAGCTTGAGCCCGGTAGCGCGCAGCCGCTGGAACAGGTCGCCGATGGCATTCGCCACCGCCTGACCCGGGCCCGAACACAGGATTTCGAGAGCGAACTCATCGACCACATCAGGCAAGCCCACCCGGCCCGAATCGATGAGGCGTTGCTGGCCCAGATCGAGCCGCCGGCCACTATCCCACCCGAGCGCGAGCGCGATCCCGAGTCGCGCCGGCCGCCCCCCATGCCGATTGACGATGCCGACGCCCCCCGGCAAGAGAGTGACCGATGAACACTTCCGCGAGCTTCAAGCCCCGATGGCTGGGCGTCATGCTGCTTGGGCTGGTGTTGCTGCCCGGGTTTCTGGCCGCAGCCACCATCCAGCAGACCATAGAGCTGCGTCCGGGCTGGAATGCCATTTTCGTCGAGGTCCAGCCCGAGGTTGACCGCATCGAACAGGTGTTTGCCGGCTTGCCGGTGGCCAGTGTCTGGCGCTGGATTCCCGACGACCGCCCCGTGGCCTTTATCCAGGACCCGGACGAAGACATGCTGACCATCGATGGCTGGTTTGGCTACTTCCCCGATGATCGCCCCGAAAGCATTCTGACCAACCTGTTCACCATCACCGCCAACCAGGCTTACCTGGTGCGCCTGCAGGGCAGCCAGAATCGTGAGCTGGTCATCGAAGGGCGCCCGATCGCCCGGCCGCAGCGCTGGCGCTCCAACGACTTTCAGTTCACCGGTTTCCACGTTGATCCGGCCAACGAACCGACCTTCTACAACTGGTTCATCAACTCGCCGGCGCACCAGAGCGGCCCGATTTACCGCCTCGACAGCGATGGTCAGTGGACGGAGGTTACCCAGCCCACCCTGGAGACCATTCGCAGCGGCGAAGCCTACTGGATTTATACCGATGGTCGATCCAGCCACCAGGGGCCGATGCCGGTCGAGCTGGAATTTGGTGACCGGGTTGAATTCGGTCGCGGACTGTCACGCGATACCGTCATGTTGCGCAATCGCAGTGGCCTGAACTCGCAGATCCGGATTCGGCCGCTGCCCTCCGATACCCCGGTGCCGCTGGCAGTGCAGAGAAACGATCCCGTCACCCAGGAGATCTTCTGGCCGCGCATCGAAGACGAATACACGCTCAACCTCGGCGTGGACGATGGACAACTGATGTCGCTTGGGGTTGTTCGCGCCAATCTGTTCACTCGCGAGGCCAGCCAGATTTTCGAATTCAACAACGGGCTGGGCGCGCGCCGGTTTCTGGAAGTGCGTGCCTCGGCCCTGGGACCGGATACCGAAACGGTCAATCTGGCGAGAGCCCGGGCGGCGACGCAGGGCAGGGATTTGTCGACCCGAAACACCGACCCGCGCTACGCCGGGTTGTGGGTGGGGGTGGCTTCGGTCGACCACGTCAGTGAAGCCCAGCAGGGCGGGGTGGTCCCGCTGCCTACCGAGCGCGAGTTTCCGATGCGGATTCTGATGCATGTGGATGCCGCAGGCACCGTCCGACTGCTCAAGGAAGTCATCCAGATGTGGTCACCCGGCGAAGAGGAACCCGACCCGGACAACCCCGACTTCACGCGCCCGGGTACGCCGGGACGCTACGTGCTGCTGACCGATGATTCCCTGATTCCCAACTACGAGGGATTCATCATGCGCGGCGGTCAGGCGGCTGGCAACCGGATCAGTACCGCAGCCTACGATTTCGAGGGGCAGGACCTGGAAATGTCCGGACAGTTTGGCCTTGGCGGCGCCGTGTTCGGCACCATCGTGATCGAACCGAACTTCCCGACCAACCCGTTCTTCCACCGCTATCACCCCGACCACGACAACCTTGACGCCCAGTTTCTGAATTTCAAGAAAGAGGCCTATGAGGTCACGCGTGATCTGGAGCTGTTGTTCTCTGTAGAAGACCCAGAAGGCCTGGACCGCCCCGAATGGGGTGACGAGGAACTCGCCGGGACCTACACCGAAGCCATTTCCGGGCTGCATCGGTCAACCATTTTCGTCAGCGGAATTTTCAGAATGCGGCGGGTCACCGACGTGCCGATACTGAACCAGTGAGTCAAAAGCCATGATGCCCAATCGCAAGTTCATCCTGTTTGCCGGCCTCCTCCTTGCCGCTCTCGTCTCCACCCAGGCGGCAGCCGTATGGCCGACCAGCCTGGGTGGAGAAGGTATCGACGAGATTACCGGCTCGATCACCGACAGCAACGGCAACCTGTACGTGACCGGCACCTTCTCTGGACTCGCGCGCTTCGGTGCCGACACCGAACTGGGAGCGCGCGGCGGCCAGGACATCTTCGTCGCCCGCTACAACGCGGCCGGCCAGCTCGACTGGGTAGCGCGCGCCGGCAGCAACGGGTTCGACCAATCCGCCGGAATCGCGCGTGATGAAAGCGGCAACCTGTACATTACCGGCTACTACGCCGGCCAGGCGGACTTCGGCAACACCGAGCTTTTTCTCTTTGCACCGAATTCCGATGCCCACAACATGTTTGTTGCCAAGATCAGTTCGTCGGGCAGCTGGCTGTGGGTCCGGAGGGCCGGCGGCAATGAAGATACCGGCGGCACCAGCCTTGTTGTTGTTCCCGGTGACGCCACCGTTGCGCCGCCGGTGTCGGCTGTGGTGGTGGTCGGTGGTTACTACACCTGTAACGCCGAGTTCGAAACCACGAACAGCCCGCCGTTCGGCGATCCACCTGACCCCATCCCGCTGGTTAACCCGGACTGCTCTGGCGACGACCGGCCAGAGCAGTACTTTATTGCCGGTATCAACGGTGACGGGGTCTGGCAGTGGGTGCGCTCTGACAACGACGATTTCGGTTTCTCCGGCCGCGTCGTCGATCTCGACATCAGCAGCGACGGCCAGGTGGCGGCCCTGGTCGACGCCGAGGTTCGCGAAGGAGATTTTCGCCTGGATGGGCGCTGGATCGATACCTCGCCGGGATTCCGTTCCATCCCCCAGAATTTCTTCGACTTTTTTCTTACTGCGTTCCAGACACGCATGAACGTGCTGGAACTGAACCAGGATTTCGATTTCAGTGCCGGGGTCACCAACCCGACCTTGTTGATGACTCACAGCGTTGATATCGACCGCTTTACCGCCGAGCCTTTTTGCAGCAACCTGGCCGTCGTCCAGTACTCTCTGGATCAGGGCAACTCCTGGCAATCGTTGTTTTTTCCCTCAATTTTTGAATACAACGGATTCAAGAGTCATGACGGTTCGGGAACTGTCAGTGGGTGGGGCTGGTGCCGACCGTTTTTCGCGCCTTTACCCTCTCTTCCCTGGCCCTCGGTCTTCGATCTGAATTTCCTGGTCGGTCAGGAGTCGGTCCGGTTTCGCTGGGTTCATTCGGAATCGAGCCTCTCGACCATTTTTCCTGAGACCGCGGACGGCTGGTGGATTCGATTCCTGCAGTTGGCCTCCGATGAAGGCCTGGTTTACTCGAGCATCGAGGGATCCCGGGCGAGCTTCGTTGCCAGGCTGGCCAATATCGCCTCTGGTGAGCCGCAATGGGCGTTCGTTACGGAAGTTGAGGCCGGCCTGAATCTGAACAGCATTCGCTTTGGCGATTCCGGAGACGGTTCCATTTACGCAACCGGATCGGTTGCAGCCCCGGTGACCCTGGCTGATGGTTCGGTGCTCAGCGAGTCCGGCGTGGCCATCGCCGCGCTCTCCAGAGTCACAGGCGAATGGCAATGGGGTCGTTCGTTCGACGGCGGGGTTGGCAGGGACCTGGTCATCGATGGCGGGTTCTTGTTTTTTGGCGGTGACTTCGAGAACACAATCACGTTTTTCGATGATGACGGCATCCTGGATGCCGAGGCCGGCACAGACCTGTTTCTGGCCAAGGCTGATGCTGCAGATGGCAACGTGATCTGGGCAACCGGCGGCAACCGCTACAACGAAAGTGGCGGGATCCCGGCCAAGGCCGGCGGAACCGGCAATGCCGCCATGACCAGCATGTCCTTCAATGGTCAGACCGAGTTGTTCGTGACCGGCCAGTTCACCGGTCAACTGGTTTTCGGGCAGGAGGCCGAGCTGTTTGCGCCCGCCGGCCCGGATGGGTTCATTGCCAGCATCAGCACCCAGGGTGGCTTCTTTGAAGTCCAGGGATGGACCATTGGCGAGCCTATCCCTCCGCCAAGCAATGCCGAGGTCTCGAACCTGGCTCTTGCACCGGACATCATCATCAACGGGCAGGAAGCCAATGAATTGATCGGCAGCGCCTTCTACTGGAGTGTGCCGCAGCAAACGGGCATCGGGCAGTTGATCCCGCTGGACTCTTTCCCCGATGTGGAAATCCGCTGGCGGGTCCAGGGCCAACCGGTCCAAAGCGACACGCGCATCATCGAGGTGGGATCGACCTCCTGGCCGACCCAGCCCTGCACCGACGGCAACGACCGCGAGTGTTATCAGGTGCATGCCGCCGGCGCGCCGGTAGAAGTCGAAGAACCGGGCAGCGGTTTCCGTTACATCAGCCATCGGGCACCGGCTTTCCAGGCCAGCGGCGGCTCCGTCGATGCCGGCGTATTCAACGCCCAGGGCCTGGGTTTTCACGTCCTGACCTATGTCGAGGGCACAAGCACGGATATTCAGCGCAACCCGGTCGCGATCGAGGTCGTTCGGACGCTGGCGCCGCAGCAGATGCCGGGCTTTGTCAGCAGCGTTCCCTGGACCATAGGCGAGCCGCTGTTCGAGCCATTCCACAATCAGCCGGGCCGGACCGGCTACGTGCTCAACGAAAATGCGTTTTATGACGGCGTTGGTGAAGATGCCGCCTACGACCGGGCCGCCCGAACCGGGCACATCATCCCGGTCAACAAGGTGCGACCCAACCGCCTTCGGGATGCCGGCAAGGAAATGGTCGTGGCCTGGTATCGGCGCAATGCCAAGGGCGTGTTCTGGCCCCGCCGGGTCATTGAATACGCGCCGGACTGGCCGCTGGACCCTGAGCGTATCGTGATTGCCAGCCAGCAGGGCGCGGAAAATCTGGGTCAGCAGCCGCTCAGCCCCAACCAGTTCCCCGATCTGCGGATTTATCAGCAGCCGGTGCCTGGTTTGCCGGGCTACAACCCCAATGCCACGCATGCGTTCTTTGCCCCCTCGAATACTGGCTCAGGCATCCTGGCCCTGTTCGCCTTGCGCGCCGATTTCGGTATCAACCTGGTCGCTGACAATACTTCGGCCACCGACCCTTATGTCTTGATCAAGTATTCCGACGAGGCGCTGGATCGTTGGGCCTTCCGAACTTTCTATGTGAGTGCGACCGGGG
Organism: Wenzhouxiangella sp.; assembly: GCA_007694055.1. Taxonomy (GTDB): domain Bacteria; phylum Pseudomonadota; class Gammaproteobacteria; order Xanthomonadales; family Wenzhouxiangellaceae; genus Wenzhouxiangella. Next base: position 10,182 of record RECK01000199.1, on the reverse strand, counting down.
CCGGTTTTGATGGCTTCGAGTTCTCAGGCATTGCCGGCACCGCAGTCAATCCGCCGTATCCGCTTTCCCTGCTACCGGGTTGCCCCGAGAGCATTGCCGTGGGCCAGGCCGCAAGTGATCCCCAGCCGCCACCGCCGTTTTTTACCGACTACAAGAACGGTCTTTGGAGCAAGTCAGCCGGTTCTGGCGCGATGTTGTTCTGGTATCGCCTGCAGCCAGGCATGGACTACGACGTCAACAACAACGACCTGCCGAACGCCGAAGCCGGCCAGTGCATTCCCTGGATGGCGCGGTTACCGCAGTCCCAGGGGGGTACGCTCTCGCCCAATCGTCCGATTGAAGTCGGCTATACCTTTACCTGGCCGAACGATCCCCCGCAGCTGATTCCCGGAGAGACGCTGCTGACCCAGAAGCGTGGCCTGCCGAATATCCTGCAGCAGGATGCCGTTCAGGTCGTCTTCGATGAGCGCCGCGAGGAAGCCGCCGAGGGTGATGCAGGCGATGCTCTGGTTCAGTTGATCGACCCGCTCAATCCGCGTTTCGTGATTCTGGAAGCTCTGGAGGGCGTGGCTACCGAGCTGGATTCTGCCACCGGATGGCGGATTATCACCGGCAGCGGTGACGGTTTGACCAGTCTGCCGGTCAGCATCCGCGAGCGCTTGCGCTATGACCCGGTCAACCAGCGCCTGATTTTCTCCGGGGTCTTTGATGACACGATTGCCGGCGATCCACTGCTGCTGCTCAATGTCATGAGCTTCCGCGATGCCCGTGTGCTCAAGGCGCTCGACGGCAGTGAGCCGGATGCCGACGAAGACATGACCCTGGCCTGTGACTCGCTTGATGACGAGTGCAGCTGGTCCGAGGCGATCGAGGCCCTGTTGCGCCTGACCCGCAATCCGAATGGTATTGAACGTGTTTGCACCAGCAGTGAGATTGATTCGGTTTCCAATGCCCGCAATTGCCTGATCGACCGCCCGGTTGACCGCGGCGAGTTGCTGACCGCGTTTGAAGATCCGAGCGGGGAGGGCTTTCTGGAGCCGTTCCAGGCCGTTGGGGTCGAACCTGCATTGACTGCCGGCCTGGCCCAGGATACCGGCTGGGTGACGGTTGCCTTCAACAACGACCCGACCCTGGACCCGGCACCGGTCAGCCTGTCCATCATCCGGGTCGACTGCCTGGCGCCGGATGTGCTCGACGTGGATTTCCCTTACCAGGGACAGCTCAACGTCCTCATGCCCGACAATATCTTCGATGAGCAATTGACCCTGCGCCACGGCGGCGATTTTGGCGGCAACCCGGATGCGCTCGAATTCGACTGGTTCTTCCATCCGGACATGGACGGGCTGCCGCCCAGCCTGTTGCCCGAGCCTGAAACGGGCCAGCTCAACGGCTGGTTCCAGATCCCGCTGGATGATCCGCAGGGCGCCATTGAAGTGGTCATCGAAGGGGCCAACATCCAGACCCTTTCCGACAACTGGTACCTGGCTCGCTATCGTGGTCTGCCGGTGTGCGGCAACCAGTCGCGCTGGAGTCTGTGGGCCGGCCAGCCCGGCTCCACGGCCACCGATCAGCGTGCCCAGCTGGGCCAGGGCTGGGTCAACCGGGTCATCGCGCGGCTCAATCCGTTCGAGGCGCGCGTGCAGGACTTCCACTCCTCGCCCACCAACACCTATGCCAGCATGCTGATTCAGCTGGGCGAGCGCTATGAGGGTGACATACCGCTGACCTCGAATCCGGAAGTGCTTAACCAGATCGGATTGATCGAGGCCTACACCACGGTCATGCGCCGAGCCCTGGACCTGTCGGTCAATGCCACCCCACCGGTTGACTATGGCCCGGTCAACAATGCAATTCTCAACATCGCCACGCGCCTGGTCGACTTTTATGCGCTGCTGGGCAACGAAGCCTATGCCGATGCCCAGGATCCAACCATCGGACTTTTGACCAGCGGCGAGTTCGAGAGCTTTGCGCCCACTATTTTCCCATTCCAGAACCAGGTCGCATCGCTGCTGGAAGAAGAACTGGTTCTGCTGCGCGGACGCGACAGCTCCCAGGCCACCACCCGCGCCAACCCTGTGTACAACCGTTTCTTCTGGAACTTCACGACCGGTGACGGTGAGGTCGCCTATGCGCTCAACTATGGCATCACCGACCAGAACAACGACGGTGTCATCGACGAATTCGATGCCCGTATCCAGTTCCCGCAGGGTCACGGTGATGCCTGGGGGCATTACCTGACGGCGATCAAGACCCATTACGATTTGCTGCGGCACCCGTTTTTCACCTGGCAGCCGCGGCCCGATGCGGTGCCGGTAGCCGGCGTGCCGCTGCAGGTTGATTTCTTCGACGAGCGCAAGTTCGCTACCGTGGCTGCAGCCAAGGCGCGAACCGGGGCCGAGATCGTCAATCTGACCTATCGCCAGGCCTATGTCGAAGACCCCAATGCCCAGTGGCAGGGCTACAAGGATGACGATGCAGCACGTGCCTGGGGCCTTTCGGAATGGGCCCGGCGGGCCGGGCAGGGTGCTTTCTTCGACTGGGTGGTCGGAAACGCCATCCTGCCGAGCGAAGACCCGAACCCGGGCAACGGCGGTATTCAGCGGATCGAGCGGAGCACCGTATCCGAGCTCGATGAAATCATCGGCCAGTTCGACAGCATTCAAAGCCAGATCGACCAGGCTGATCGTGGCCTCAACCCCCTGGGGCTGGCCCGCGATGTGGTGCCTTTCGATATCGATCCTTCACGAGTCGATCAGGGAGAAACGCATTTCGAGCAGGTCTTCGCCCGGGCCGAAACGGCCCTGGACAACGCGGTCGAAGCCTGGAACTTCGCTAATCAGCTCAATCGCATGTTGCGTTTCAACCAGGACTCGGTCGAAGACCTTGCCGCCAATGCCGATGCCACGGAACGTGACTTCAGGAATCGCCTGATCGAAATCTTCGGTTATCCCTACGCCGATGATATTGGTCCGGGTGGTGCGTATCCGACCAACTACAACGGTCCGGATCTCTATCACTACATGTACATCGATGTACTCGAACTGGCCGGTGAGAACACCAATCTTCTGGAGGGTTTCGATGTGCAGGGTGATCTGCAGATCAGCCGCTTCAATACCTATTGGGGGCCGATGGATGGTGGGCTGAACCATTTTGATATCGGCTCGGAAGGTGAATTCACTGCCGACTGCGGAAACGATCCGACCGCCGATGGCTGTGCCCTGGGTGATCGTCCCTCGGGCGTCGAAAGCGTCGAGGAAATCGAGATGGTGATCTACACATCACCTGCTTTCGGAACGACGTTTGGCAAGCCGCCGGAATGGACCGGCAGGCGGCGTGCGACCGGTAGCCTTCAGAATATCCTGCACGACATGTTCATGGCGCGTCTTGACCTGTCGCGGTCCTTGCTCGAATACGAGCAGCTGCGCCAGCAACTGGTTGAAAAGATCGATGAGCTCGGCGCGGTCTTCAATATTCGCCAGGAGCAGATGAATATTGCCAACGACGAGCGCCGCACCTTGAACAGTCTGGGTGAGCGCGTGCTGGCACTGCAGGAAACCGCCGCGGTCAGCAGGACGGCTGGGTCAGCGGCCAAGGATTTTACCGAGGCAATTGCCGAGTGCCCCCCGAAAAGCCTGATTGCTGGCCTGGCTGCCGGCGGTGACGTGACGTCGGCCGTTCGCTGTGGGATCAAGGGGAAGGGGCTGTACATCAAAACCGCGGCCGATATCGTTGCCCAGGGTTTCAGTACCAGAGCGGCAGTGGTCGAGAATTCGATCGAGGATGTTTCGTTGTCGGCTGCCATCAACACCCAGATTCTGGACAATCGCCTGGAGTTGTTCGGCATTGAAGGCGAGTTTGACGAACTGCTGCGGCGCGAACCCCTGCTGCGGGTGGAGATCTTCAACCGGGCCGAGGCGGTCGAGGCGCTGCAAAGGAAATTCCAGCAGCAGCTGGCCGAGGGCCAGCGCACGCTGACCGCGCTGACCCGGTTCCGCAAGGAAGGCGCAGCCGCGACCCAGGAATATCGCTACCAGGATATGGCGTTCCGGATCTTCCGCAACGACGCATTGCAGAAGTATCGGGCCACCTTCGATCTGGCCGCTCGTTATGTCTACCTGGCTGCGGCAACCTATGATTACGAGACCAACCTGCTGGGGACAGACCAGAAGGCCGGACAGCGCTTCCTGACCGATATTGTGCGCGAGCGCTCGATCGGCCAGATCGTTGGAGGATCACCGGTGGCCGGCTCGAGAGGCCTGGCCGATCCGATGGCCCGCATGTCGCAGAACTTCCAGGTGCTCAAGGGTCAGATGGGCTTCAATAACCCGCAGATCGAGACCAATCGCTTCTCCCTGCGGCGCGAACTGTTCCGCATTGACGACAACGAGGCTGGTGACGAGGCCTGGCGCCGAACCCTGGAAGAGGCCCGGGTCGACAACCTGTGGGATCTGCCTGAATTCCGGCGTTTTGCCCGACCGCCGCAGCCGGAGTCTGCCGGACCATTGCCGGGGCTGGTGTTCCGCTTCCCGACCACGGTGACCTTCGGTCTGAACTTCTTCCACTGGCCGCTGGGAGCAGGCGACAGCACCTATGATCCAACCCGGTTTTCGACCAAGGTTCGCGGTGTCGGCACCTGGTTCCGTGACTACGCCGGTCTGCCGCTGACCGAGACCCCGCGCATCTACATGTTCCCGGTCGGGGCTGACGTTTTGCGCGCGCCCAGCTTCGATGACTTCACCACCCGCCAGTGGCAGGTCATCGACCAGGTGCTGCCGGTGCCGTTCCCGATCGGTTCGCAGGATCTTCGGAATGTCAACTGGCTTCCGCTGGCCGACTCGCTTTCGAACAGCTTCAACGAAATCCGACGCTACTCGCAGTTCCGGGCTCATCACTTCTCCGAGCCCTTCGACGAGTCGCAGATCGCCACCGACAGCCGCCTGATCGGGCGCTCGGTGTGGAACCGGGAATGGGTCGTGATCATCCCCGGCGGCAGCCTGCTGGCCAACGCCAATGAGGGTCTCAACACCTTCATCTACGGCGAAGAGATCGACGGCGAGCGCGACGGGCAGGGCGTGTCCGATATCCGTATTTTCTTCAACACTTACTCCTACTCGGGTAACTAGCCATGAATTCAGTCCAACGCAATGGTCGCCGGATGATCTCCTTGATCATGCTCGCTATCGTCTGGTTACCGATCGGCGCGTTCGCATCGATCTCCGAGCCTGACCACATCATTTACGGCCAGGTCAGCTGGTATGGCGATCCGGTGCGCGAAGGCGAATTGACCCTTCACGTGCCGGCTTGGGACGGTCCCGTAACGCGTCATCGAATTGGTTCGGATGACAGCCTGGGCGATCAGTACGCGCTGCGCATCCCGATGAATTCGACCGGTCCACGGATCGTGGGCACGGCGCGCGAGGGCGACGAGGCGATGGTGTACCTGGGGGGGGAATTGATTGCGATGCTGGAGATTGGCAGTCGCGGCACGGCTCAGCGCCTGGATCTTGATCCCGAGCTGTTGAACGTGTCCGGGCTCAGTATTCTGGATAGCGAGGTGAATGAAGGCAGCGCCGGCGACATCACACCGGCGATGTTCGATGTGGAGTTGACCGAACCGCTGGAAGAGGAGGTCCGCTTCAGTTGGCGCACCCAGAGCGATACCGCGACTGGCGGCAGCAGCTGTGGGCCGGGCGTGGATTTCATCCAGCGCAGTGTGTCCAGTCAGGTGATCGGGCCGGGCAACAGCGGCACCCGGATCAGTGTTGACGTGTGTGGCAACGACCAGCCCGATGGCGATCGGCAGTTTTTCGTCGACATTGCCGCAGTTTCGGAGAATATTCAGGTCCTGCGGCCGCGCGCTGTGGGTGTTATTCGCGATAACGATACCGTGCCCGAAGTCAGCATCCAGGGCGTCAACGTGATGGAGCCGCCGGTGGGCCAGACCACCGAGGCGGTATTCCGTCTAAGTCTCAGTTATCCGTGGGATGAACCCGTGACCATCAGTTGGAGTACACAGAACGGTACTGCGATTGCCGGCCTGGACTACGTCGCTGCTTCCGGCTCGGTCAACTTCCCCGTTGGCACCGATTCCCGCCAGGTGTCGGTCACGGTACTGTCGAATCCGGCAAACACCGAAAATCGTGATTTCCGGGTCAATCTTTCCAGTCCGGTCAACGCAACCATCGGCCAGGGCCAGGCGACCGGCTTGATCATCGACTCCCTGCAGATCCTGACCCATGTTGAAACCCTGTCCAACGACACCAGCTTCGACGGCCTGCGTGACCCGACTCGGGTTAGCGTGGTCTCTCCTGACGGCGAGCATGTCTACGTCTCCTCGCGCACCGATGATGAGGTCGTGGCGTTCCGGCGCAATCCCGACAGCGGGCGGCTTGCGCTGCTTGAAGTGATCGAGCTGACCGGATTGATGCAGGGCACCGGCCGCTATACTGCAGAACTGTTCGGCTATTCCGACATGGCCATCAGCGCCGACGGCCGGCAAATTTACCTGCTCGCTCACGGCAGCAACGGCATCGTGACCCTGGACCGTGAAGTCGATGCCGGATCCGCTGACTTCGGCCGGCTGAGCTTTGTCGATGCCTTGTTCGATGGCGACGATCCGGACCCGGCCGCCCCCAACCCGGTTACCGGCCTGGTCGATCCGGCCGGTCTGGCCCTGAGCCCGGACGGAGAAAATGTCTACGTTGCCGCTCGAGGCGTGCCCGGCTTCGTGGTGACCTTCAGTCGTGACGACCAGACCGGGGCGCTGAGATTCGAGAGCAGTCTGGAGCGCGGCCAGGCCGATGCATTCGGGGCCACGGTTGCCGGTATTGGCGGCGCTCGATCGATTGTTGCCGCTGCCACGTATGTCTACGTGGCGGGCGAGTCCGACAACTCGGTCGTGGTGTTCAACCGGACCAGCGCTTCCGAGGGCCGTTTGTCCTACGAGCGGCGCTACCGGAATGGCGAGGCCGGCGTTTCAGGAATCGAGGCGCCGCGCTCTCTCGCGCTGTCGCCGGACAATGAGCACCTGTACGTGGCCGGCCACGGCAGTACGGCCATCGTGACGTTTCGGCGCACTGGTTCGGAGCTGGCGTTCATCGAGCGGCTGACCTCCGGCAGCGGTGGCGTGGAAGGCCTGGTCGGGCTGCAGAAGCTGGCCTTGAGTCCAGACGGTGAATTTCTCTACGCGGTCAGTGACGACAGCCAGTTCGAAGACCCCTTGCCGGGCAACGTGGTGGTGTTCCGACGCGAAACCAGCCCGGATGCGGACCACTTCGGACGCCTCCGCTTCGAGGAGATCAAGCGCAACAACCAGGCTGGTTTGACCGGCCTGTGGGGCGCCGCCGGTCTGGCCGTGAGCCCCGACAACGCGCACGTTTACGTGGTCGCGCGCAATGACCAGGCGATTTCGGTCTTTGCCCGCGATTTGTTGCCGCCGGTCAACCCGATGTTGAGCAGCCCCAGCCACGAGGCCGAAGCGTGGAGCAGCAACCCGGAAATCGAGGTCGAATGGTCCGGTGCGGTGGATCGTGATCCGACTGGCGAGAGCTTCGGCTCGGGCGTGGCCGGGTACTCGATCGCTTTCAGCGACTCCAGCGATACCAGCGTTGATGAGTTCATCGATGTGCCGCATGGCACCGATCCGCATTCAGTGATCAGCGATCTGCTGCCCGACAGCCAGAGTCACTGGTTCCATTTGCGGACCTGCGACAACGCCGGCAACTGTTCCGAGCGGGTATCGGCCGGACCATACTGGATCGACGCTACCGCACCGGATGGTCCGTTTGACCTGGCCAGTAGCACCCATGTGCCTGGTGATCCGTCCATTCCGGACAACGTGATCGAAGTCTCCTGGACCAGCGCGGTCGATCCGCCGTCCGGTCCGGACGAGGTGGCCAGTGGCCTGGCCGGCTACAGCTACGTATTCAATCAGAGCCCCAGTGCCGGACCCAATCCTGTCCAGGACCTGCCGTTCGACGCCACCACGATCAGCTCTGAGACGCTTGGTGACGGCCTGTGGTGGTTCCACGTTCGCGCCATTGACGTGGCCGGCAACGTTGGCCAGCCCCAGACGATTGGGCCGTTCGCTGTTGGCAGTGATACCACGTCACCAACCGTGTTCAGCGTGTCCTCCGTTGCCGCGCCCGATGGCGACGAGATCATTGCCGGCCAGACGCTGGCCAATGCCATCAGCCAGCTGATGGTTCGCTTCGACAAGCCGATGCTCAGCACCGGGACGGGCTCGGCCGGTAGCGCGGCCAATTTCCGTTTGCTCGACGGCCATCATGACAACACGGCGATCAACTGCAACGATTCCGATGCCGGGCTGTTTGACAGCGTCAGCTATTTCGGTGACGAGCGGACCACGGTGATCGATATTTCGGCACCGACCGGGCTGACAGCCGGAGACTACACGCTGGTCGCCTGTGACAGCCTGCAGGACTTCAACAGCAACGCGCTCGATGGCAACGGTGACGGCAGCCCGGGCGGCCATTTCGCACTGCCCTTCAGTGTCGAGTGGACCAACCTGGTCCCCAATCCGAACTTCGATGCCGCCCTTGGCGCCGACAACTGGGCCGTCAGTCCGGTTGACAGCGTGGTCGTCGATGCCGACACGGATGCCGGGTCGGCGCGCACGTCCGGTGCGGCCTACATCAATGTCGAGGCAGGTGACCCGTCGAGCTACGTGATCAGTCGCTGTGTCACGATCAATCCGGATGTTGCCGCCGGCTACGCGATGCAGGCCCGGGCGCGCATCGATGATGCCATCGGTGATCCCAACCCGGTCCTGGCCACGGTTTCCATGGCCTTTTATTCCGGCCCGAACTGCCAGACCGGGTTGAGTGGTGATTTCGTCAGCAACGCGGTTGAAGGCGACAGCGCCGGTGCGTGGTTGCCGATGAGTACTTCGGTATCCCCCGGTGCCGTGGCCGGCGCGTCCTCGGTGCTGGTTACGCTGAACCTGGCCTTTCCGCAAGGTGATGCATTCCCGGTTGATGTCTGGTTCGACAATGCCCACTTCTTTGCCTTTGGCGAGGGCGATCTGCCAACCGAACCGCCACGGATCGAGCGGGTTCTGTCGTCGCACGGTACCGAGTACGGTGATCTGAGCCAGCCCCTGCCGACGGAAGCCACGATCACCCAGCTGATTCCGCAGTTCTCGCGTGGCGTGGTGGTTGACGCCGGTGGCACCCAGGCGGCCTCGGCCAACAACCCCGACAACTACCGTCTGTTCGATCTTGACGCCATGGGCCCGGAAGCCGACCCGGACTGCAGTGACGATCACGGTATCGCTATCGGCGCGGTTGGCTACCAGGCGGCCCAGACCCGCGCCGTGGTCAGGCTGGCGGGCAATCGCGGCTTGCCGGCCGGCAACTACCGTTTGGCCGTCTGCGGCAACATTCGCGATTTCGACAACAACCAGCTTGACGGTGCCGAAGACGGTCAGCTGGGTACGGACTTCCTGCTCGACTTCGAGGTCGCGACCACCAACCTGTTGCGCAATCCCAACCTGGACAGCACCTTGGGTCAGTGGGATACCGACTACGACGAGAATGCTGGCCAGATGCGCTGGTCGGGGGCGGATCGAGAGGGCCTGCTCAGTTCCGGTTCGCTGCGGATTCTCCACGAAAGCGGCCCCGAATCGGTCTACACCTTCAGCCAGTGTGTAGAGTTGCAGGGGCTCATCGATCACTTCGCCCTGGGCGCCGAGATTCTGACCAATCAGGGCTTTGGGCCAGCCCCGCAGGTCAGCGCCAGCGCCGCCTTCCATGCGGCCGGCGACTGCGCAGGCGACTTGCTCGATACCTTGACTGAAGACGGCGAGTTTGGCCACAGCGCGGGTGCCTGGCAATACTTGCTGACGCGTATGCCCAGCATTCCGGGCGGCGCCGTTTCGGCCCGCGTCACCTTCAGCGTGATCGCCGGGAGCGGGGAAGACGCGCCCTTTGATCTGTGGCTGGATCAGCTCAAACTTCGTTCGGGTCGGGCTGACGTGATCTTCCGCAATCGCTTCGCACCGGAGGTTTACTGATTGACCGGCAACCCGTCATGCTGTCGTCCGCCTGGTTTTTGCAATCCTGGATTGGGTTTGCCCGGACTACGCGAGGCGCGGGGATGATCTTTATTCCCCGGCCTGCTGTTTCAGCCGGTACAGCCATTCCAGCGCCTGTTTGGGCGAAA
>RECK01000056.1 GCA_007694055.1 Wenzhouxiangella sp. | reverse complement strand
TGCTGCAAGTTGATGAAATGTTCGGGCTAGAATCTCTGGTTCGTTCGAGCGGCGTTGATCTTGGCCACCAGTATGAACATATTGCACGTCATTCTCAGCCAGGGCTTTGCCGGCTCGGAGCGCTCCACGGCCGAGTCCTGCAACGCCCAGTGCGGTCGGCACCAGGTCACGCTTGCCGTCCGTCGTCGGCATCGAGGTCGGGGGCAGGCCAGTATCGTTGACCATCTTGACCCTCGCGTTGAGGTGGTCGAACTGCCTGATCGGCTGGGTACCCAGCGCGCCCTGGCCGCTCTGATCGATCGCTGCCGACCCGATGTCATCCATGCACATTTGCGCCGCTCGACGCGATTGCTGGCCCGGCTGCGCCCGTCCGCTGCCACCGTGGCCACGCTGCATGTCACCTACAACGCCGATTGTTTCGGTGCCATGGACGGGCTGATCTGCAATGCGCGCTGGCAATTCGACGACATTCCCGACCACTACAGCGGCGAGATCTTCAAGGCCAACAATTCCCTGCAACCGCACCGCCGACTGGAGCCCGAAGAGATTGCCGCCCTGCGTCGGGACCTCGGTGGCGATGTCGGCTGCTTCCACATCGGAGGCGTGGGGCGCCTGACCTGGAAGAAAGGATGGGACGTTCTCATCCGGGCCTTCATTGCAGCCGATCCGGCTGCCCATGTGCGCCTGAACCTGTTTGGCGCCGGTTCTTCGGAGTCTGCCCTGCGCCGCCTGGCGCGTCCTGACCCGCGCATTCGTCTGCGCGGTTACCGGCAGGATATCAAGGACTATTACCAGGCCTTCGACCTGTTCGTCTGCCCGTCGCGTTTCGAGCCTCTGCCCCGGGTCATGCTCGAGGCCATGGATGGTGGGGCCCCGGTGATTGCCTCTGATGCCGGTGGCTGTCGCGAGCTGGTCGAGGACTATGGCGGCGACCTGTTCCCTTCCGGTGATGTGAAGACGCTGGCCCGATTGTTGAAGCAGCGCAGTTCCGAACCGCCCAGGCGGCATCGCCCCGACCTCTCGACCCATCATGTACCGATAGCGGGCAGGGCGATGGAGGCGTTCTACCGGCGCTTGGTCGAGCGACGCTCGCTGGTCTCGGCATAAGCCCAGGCGTACTTGAGGAAGCTGCCGTAGGCTTCGGCCACCGACAGGACCAGGCCGCGCCAGCCGTCGATCAGTCCGTAATGCAGAACATAGCAGCGGACGAAGCGCCAGCCTGCGCGCAACAGGGCAAGCGCCGGATGCAGGCGGGAAGCGCCGCGCAGGCGCGGATCGGCATAGCGCCAGCGTTTTTCGAAAAGTTGGCCGATATCGCGATAGGGGTGATGTTCCAGTCGCCCGGGCAGCAGTCTGGCGCGCGCGCGATCGCCGCGGCCATCCAGCAGGCGTTCGTGCACATGCCCGTCGAAATGATGGTGGTCTCGATGGTAGAGACGCTTGACCTTTTCGGTTCCCAGGCGACTGCGCAGGGCCCGGCCGGCCAGCCAGTTGCGGCGTCGCAGTGCATAGACAGCCCCGGGGTCCGAGTCCAGGGCCAGGCCCGCCAGGGCATCGACCGCGGTCTTGTCCAGGAATTCGTCGGCGTCCAGGGCCAGGATCCAGTCGTGGCATGCCAGCGCGGCGGCCTTGTTGCGGGTCGGCCCGAAACCTTCGAACTCGCCCGTTACCAGGCATACGTTGGGGCAGGCCCTGGCGATCTCGGCACTGCGGTCCGTGGAGCCATTCTCGTAGACCAGGACCTCGTCGAAGCGGTCAAGAGCGGCGAGACAGCGTTCAAGCGTGGGTTCGGCATCACGAACGATCAGGACCACCGAAATGGCTATCGCCGTGTCAACAGGCGCCGAATCTGTCGAGCGGGGTGAGCGGGTCATGTCTGGGAGGGCATTGGCGGTAACAGCGGCTGGTTTCCGGGCCTTGATCGGCAGGATTTGAGCTTCATACTTGATCAACGTTCCATCAAAGTGCAAGTGATTGGTTACCATGCGGTCATGATCCGAAACAAATGCATCGCCATGGGGACATGGCCTGTACGCGCCGGGCTGGGCCTGTTGCTGCTTGTAATGGCGGTCCAGGCGGTGTCTGCCGGTCAAACCGTTGCGGTCTTCGATATCGGTTCCGGCTCGACCCGAATGCTGGTGGCCGAGGTGGATGCCTGCAATGGCGATCTTCTCACGGTGCGCGACCGCAGGAGCGTACGCCTGTCCTTCGCCGCTGATCTGCTCGAGTCCGGGGCAGGCCGCTTTTCGGAGGAAATCAAAACCGAGGCCAGTTCGGTCATGGCCGAACTGGTCGAGCTTGCCCGCGGTCACGGGGCCGAGATCCTGGTCGGTATCGCCACCCAGGCTTTTCGTTCGGCTGACAACGGCTCGGCACTGCTGGCGCAATGGCAGGAAGAGCTCGAGCTGGTCGCTACTGTTGTCACGCAGGAAGAGGAGGCTCGCCTGGCCTTCCGTTTTGTCGCCTCGCAACTCGATGATGTCGCTTCAAGACTGCTGGTCTGGGATATCGGGGCCGGCAGCCAGCAGCTGGTCTGGCGCGAGCCCGCCACGCGCAGTTGGCACCATGTCAACAGCGATTTGGCCTCGGTAAGTTTCCGCAACCGGGCCATGGTCGTGCTGGGACGGCCTGCCGGCAGCCGTACGCCGAATCCGATCGATCCTGAGGAAGTGGCCCATCTCGTTGCAGAACTGGCCCAGTGGCTGGATGCCGACAAGGCTGCCGCGGTGGCGGCTGTTGTCAGTGGCGGATTCGAGGTGGTTGGCATCGGTGGTGTGCACGGCGCCAGCCTGGTCAATCAGCTCGGCCTGGCGCCCGGTGACGATGTGACCCGTTCCGGTGTTGCCAGAGCACTTCACCAGCGCCTGGGTCTCGACGACGAAGAAATCGGTGGAGATTACGCTGATACGGATGTTACCAACCTGATCCTGGTCGCCACGCTGATGGATCGTTTCGGGATCGAGCGCTACCGGATCATGGGCCTGGATCTGACCGAAGCCCTGCTGCTGGCGCTGGCCGGCACCTGCCCATGTGGCGATGACGGTGCAGCCGCAGTGTCCTGGCCAGAGCCCGCCGCCGTCGCTACCCCTGGCCCATGACCCTGATTCATCCGCCATGGCTGGTCACCTGGAGCCTAGGTGATGAAGTTATCATCGGATCCTACATGACACGACTGTTGGCATGCCTGAACTGACCCTGATTGCCGCCATGGCCAGAAACCGCGTTATCGGGGCCAATGGTGGCATGCCCTGGCATCTTCCTGCTGATCTGGCTCACTTCAAGCAGACCACGTTTGGCCATCCCGTGCTGATGGGGCGCAAGACCTTCGAGTCGATCGGCCGTCCCCTGCCTGGTCGTCGCAATATCGTGTTGAGCCGGGCCGGGCCCGATCTGCCCGATGGTGTCGAGCAGGCGGAGAGCCTGGAGCTGGTGCTTGACCGGCTCGGTGATGCCGATAGTCTGATGGTCATCGGCGGTGGAGAGATCTACCGGCTGGCCTTGCCGTTGGCCTCCAGGCTGGTCCTGACTTTCATTGATGCCGACATAGAGGGCGATACCCGTTTCCCCGAATTTTCGCGCCGTGACTGGCAGCTGAGCCGGATGCAGGCGCGTCCTGCCGATGATCGCAACCCCCATGCCCTGGTTTTTGCCGAGTTTCAGCGGCGCTGATTCCGTGGACGGCGGTCGCTGATGGCTTCGGACAAGGGTGCCGGCGCCTGGCCGATGAAGCGCAGGGTGACCCTGATCGGCGCCGTGCTCAACCTGGGCCTGGCCGTGGTCAAGATACTGACCGGCTGGCTGGCCCAGTCGCAGGCCTTGCTGGTCGACGGCGTTCATTCGCTGTCCGACCTGGCCAGCGACATGCTGGTGCTTTTCGCTGCCCGCTATGGCTCGATAGCTGCCGACCAAAATCATCCCTACGGTCACGCCAGAATCGAGACCCTGGCGACCCTGGCGGTCGGGGTCATCCTGCTTGCCGTTGCCGCCGGGTTCCTGTTTGATGCCGTGTCCAGGTTGCTTCAGGCCAGGGCGTTGACCGTGCCCGGACAGGCGGCACTGTGGGTGGCGCTGGCCTCGGTGCTGGCCAAAGAGGCCATGTATCACGCCACGCGCCGCGTTGCCCGCCGCACCGGATCCAGCCTCATGCTGGCCAACGCCTGGCATCACCGCAGCGACGCCTTGTCTTCGCTGGTCGTCATAGTCGGCGTAGGTGGGGCCTTGCTTGGCCAGGCCTGGTTCGACAGCCTGGCTGCTGTCATTGTCGCCCTGATGCTGGCCTGGGTTGCCTGGAAGCTGCTGGCCGGAGCCAGCCTGGAACTGGTCGATACCGGGCTGTCGCGCAAGGAGCTGGATGTGCTCGGTGGCACCATAGGCGGTGTGACCGGTGTACGGGGTTTTCGCCGTCTGCGCACGCGGCGCATGGGTGGTCAGGTGCTTGTCGATCTCCAGATTTTCGTCGATGCTCAGGCCAGCGTGGCCGAAGCTGACCGGGTAGCCGCGCGGGTCCGGGCGGCGCTGATCGAGCAATTGCCCGGTCGGGCCGATGTCACCATCGGGATCAAGCCTGACAGGTACAATCGCCGCTCATGAAACGTCAAATCTTCATTGGGGATGTGCAAGGTTGTGCGGATCCGCTCAAGCGCCTGCTCGAAGGACTGCGCTTTGATCCCGCGGCGGATCGTCTGCGCTTTGCCGGCGACCTGGTCAATCGCGGTGGCAAGTCACTGCAAAGCCTGCGCCTGATTCATGATCTTGGGCCGGCGGCAATGACCGTGCTTGGCAATCATGATCTGCACCTTCTGGCCTATGCGCATCATCATCCCAGGGTGCGCAAGCGCAACCGTGAGTTTGACGAGATTCTGGATGCGCCGGACGGTGCCGATCTGCTGCAATGGCTGATCGGTCAGCCGCTGATGTGGAAAAGCAACAAGCGGCAGCTGGCCATGGTCCATGCCGGCGTCGATCCGCGCTGGACACCGAAACGGGCGCGCAAGCGTGCCGCCGAGGTCGAGCATGCCCTGGCCACCGACCCCGAAACCTTCTTTTCCCATATGTATGGCGACCGCCCCCGTCGCTGGCGCCCGAGTCAGCCGCATCACAGTCGCATGCGGGCCATCACCAATGTCTTGACCCGGATGCGTTTCTGCGATTCGCGCGGACGTCTCGAGCTGCAGGCCAAGGGGGTGCCGGGCAAGCCACCGAAGGGTTTCCGCCCCTGGTTCGAGCACCTGCACCCCGACTGGAAGAGCTGGACCCTGGTGTTCGGCCACTGGTCCATGCTTGGCCTGTTCAAGAATCGCGGTGTCGTATGCCTGGATTCCGGCTGTGTCTGGGGCAACACCCTGAGCGCTCTGGTCCTCGAACCCGACGGCAAGAAGCGCCTGGCATCGCTGAACTGCAGAGACCAGCGTTTCGCCTGGGTGACCGGGTGATTGCTGTGGCAAACTGTTCGTTCAAAAGAGGAGTTTGAACATGCATGCATTTCGGAAAGTTGTGGTCGCGGTGGATGGTTCGGACAATGCGCTGCGCGCGGCGCGCACTGCCGTCCGGCTGGCCGATTCCCTGGACGTGCCCCTGGTCATGCTGCACGTTTTTCCGCTGATGACCAGCGATCTGCCGGGTGCGTTGGGCATGAGTCAGGAGGACCTGGAGGACATCCGGGATCGTTCGGCGCGCCAGACCTTCGATGCGGTGCGTTCCGAGATCAGCGAGCGCGATGGGCCGATCGAGGAAGTGGCCCGTATCGGTGATGTCGCCGGCGAAATCATCGATTATCTCGACAACGCCCATGACCTGCTGCTGGTAATGGGCAGGCGCGGGCAGACCCAGCTCGGCTCACTGCTGCTCGGCAGCGTGTCCGACAAGGTCATGCGTCATACCAAAACCCCGGTCACCGTAGTCAGCTGATCGCGAGACGAGGCAGCTCGGCCAGGGTGGCGCTGATCGACGGGCGCTGGCCGGACCAGATCTCGAAGGCCAGCGCGGCCTGACCGACCAGCATGCCGATGCCGTCATGGGCTGCAAGGCCCCGCGATTCGGCCCATCGGGCAACCGGCTCGTGGGCCGGCCCATAGTTCAAGTCGTAGACCCGGGCTTCCTGGTCCAGCCAGTCATCGGCGATCACTGGCATGGCGCCTGCATGGCCCAGGCTGGTTGCCTGGATCAGCAAGTCATGGGGTGGACCTTGCGGTTCGGCGTCCAGGCCCAGACCCAGAATCTGCCCCAGGTGACCGTAGCGCTCGGCCAGCAGCGTGGCCCGCTCGGCCGTGCGATTGAGCAGGGTGATGCATGCTGGCCGCCGTTCCAGCAAGGGAGCCAGTATGCCGGCCGTAGCACCACCGGCGCCGATAATCAGGATGCGCGTGCCGCCCAGCCGAATGCCCAGACGCTCCAGATCCAGCACCAGTCCGGGCCCATCGGTATTGAAGCCCCGCCAGCCTTGCTCATCCAGGCTCAGGGTGTTGACCGCTCGCGCCAGCCTGGCCGGCAGGTCAAGTTGCCGGCACAGGCGCAGGCCTGCCTGTTTGAGGGGCAGGGTCAGGTTGGCACCGGTACCGCCCGCCCTGACCAGTTCTTCCAGCCGCTGCGGCAGCTCCTGCACAGTGCATCGTATGGCCTGGTAGTCGACGGCCAGGCCCAGCTGCTGACCGAACAAGCTGTGAATGCGTGGCGACAGGCTGTGGCTGATCGGATCGCCGAACACGGCCAGTCGCAGGCTGTCGGTCATGCGGATTTCAGGAGTCGGGCAATGGATGGCGCTGCGTAGGTCAGGATGGCGTCGGCCCCGGCGCGCCGGATCGACAGCAGCGATTCCAGCATCACCTTGTCGCCGTCCAGCCAGCCGTTGGCCGCAGCCGCCTTGAGCATGGCGTATTCCCCCGACACATGGTAGGCCAGCGTGGGCACGGCAAAGCGATCTTTCACCCGGCGGATGATATCCAGGTAGGGCATGGCCGGCTTGACCATGACCATGTCGGCGCCTTCCTCCAGGTCCAGTTCGACTTCGCGCAACGCCTCGTCGCTGTTGGCCGGGTCCATCTGGAAGGTTTCCTTGCTGCTTTTCCCAAGGTTGCCCGCCGATCCGACCGCATCGCGGAACGGACCATAAAAGGCCGAGGCGTACTTGGCGGCATAGCTCAGGATCAGGGTGTTGGCGTAGCCCTCGTTTTCCAGGCGCTGCCGAATGGCGCCGATGCGTCCATCCATCATGTCCGACGGTGCGACCACATCGGCACCGGCTTCGGCATGGCTCAGCGCCTGGCGCACCAGCGCCTCGACAGTCTCGTCGTTGATGACGTAGCCGTTGCTGTTGATCAGGCCGTCCAGGCCGTGGCTGGTGTAAGGGTCGAGGGCAACATCGGTGATGATGCCCAGCTCCGGAAAGCGGTCTTTCAGCGCACGCACGGTGGACTGGACAAGGCCATCCTCGCGCCAGGCCTCTTCGGCTCCGTCGCTCTTGCGTTCGGCCGGAACAACGGGAAACAAGGCCAGTGCCGGGATACCGAGCGCCAGGCATTCTTCCGCCGTGGCCAGCAGGGCGTCCCTGCCCAGCCTTTCGATGCCGGGCATGGACGGGATCGATTCACGCCCGCCTGAAGCTTCCAGCAGGAACACCGGGTAGATCAGGTTGGCTGCGGTGAGCCGGGTTTCGCGAACCAGCCGGCGCGAAAATTCGTGCAAGCGAAGGCGCCGGGGGCGTTGAATCGGGAAGGCCATTTGTTTACTTGAAATGCGACTTGAAGTAGTTGAACGAGTTCTGGAATGCTTTCCAGGCGTGCTCGGTTTCGAGTTTGAGACGCTCGAACTGGGCTTCGCCGGCGGCGCGCAGCTCCTTGAGCTTGTTTTTCATCTCGGCTTGCTTCTTGCGGACCTCGGCCAGTTGCTCTTCGTATTTTTCCTCGGCCTTGCCGCTGGCTTCGCTGGCCTTGGATTCCAGCCGATCGATTTCTTCGTTGAGCTGGTCCAGCTTTTCCTTGACTGATTCGATGAATTTTTCGCGGGTGGATTGTTCGCTCATGACTTGCTCCTTTGCGTGACGCGT
>RECK01000186.1 GCA_007694055.1 Wenzhouxiangella sp. | reverse complement strand
CTATCTCAAATGTCTCTGATAGTGTTCTGCAAAGCTCAAGCTGTCGCATGGCCGGCGCAAAAATTAGCCGTGGTCCGCGGCGCTGCCGGCTGCGACCAGCCAGTCACGCTGGACTTGTGTTTCCACCCCTTCAGCGACCACCAGCAAGTCCAGTGCTTTTGCCAAGGCCAGAATGGCCACCAGAACCGAGTTTGCGCTGAGATTGTCCTGCTCGATTTTCGTGACAAAACTGCGATCAATTTTGACGATATCCAGGGGCAGATCCTGGAGATAGCTCAGGGACGAATGTCCCGTGCCGAAATCATCCAGCGCGATATTGATGCCGGCTGCGCGCAAACGGCGTAGTGCGGCGAGCGCCTCATTGGAACCTTCGAGGTCAACCGACTCTGTCACCTCGATCTTGATCAGATTGGGTGAAACTCCCTGGCCATCAAGAACGGCCAGCAGTTCATCGGCAGTCCCTTTGGCCTTCAGGCTCAGCACCGAAACATTGATCGACAGCGCCAGTTGATGGCCTGCGCGGATCCAGGCGGCCTGCTGGATGGCGACCTGTTTGACCACGAACTGATCCAGCAAGCGTGCCAGCCCTGCCTGCTCGGCCAGCGGCACAAACTCCGCCGGACTGACCGGGCCAAGCTCAGGATGGGTCCAGCGCAACAACACCTCGGCTCCGATCAGTTGGCTGTCGGACAGGCGGAACTGGGGTTGGAAGGCCAGTTGCAGTCCATGCCCGTGCTCGAGTGCCTGCAAAAGCGCCTGGGTCAGCTGGGTCTGCCGCTCCAGTGCGGTGCGCATGTTGTCATCGAATCGGGTCACCTGATTGCGGCCGGCGCGCTTGGACTGATACATGGCGATCTCCGCGTTTTGCAGGAGTTCCTTCGCTTCCGTTCCGTCCTTGGGCCACCACACCACACCGATACTGGCCGTCATCAGGAGCACATACTGCTCAAGCTGCAGGGGCTGACGGGCAACCATGAGTAACTCTTGTGCGCGTTCAATGACATCGTTGGCCGAAGCCGACGCCAGCCTGACGGCAAACTGATCACCGGCAACCCGGACCAGCAAATCATCCGGCCCGATGGCCTGGTTCAGTCGCTTCGACATTTCAACCAGTACGGCATCACCGACTTTGTGGCCCAGCGTGTCGTTGATGTGGCGAAAGTTGTCCAGGTCAATTGAAACCAGCGCAAACGAGCCTTTTTCGCCATTGGGCTGCGCCAGATTGCTCTCGATGCTCTCGGTGAGAAGGAGGCGATTGCCAAGTCCGGTCAGATCATCTCTCAGTGCCCGTCTGCGCAACCTCTCGGTGCGCACAACGTTCTGGTTGATGCCCAGTTGCATCCAGCCGGCCAGCAGCGAGCCGACGACGTTCAGACCGATCAGCAGGGGCAAGGCCTGTTGCAGTGCCTGGCTGCGCTGCGGCTCCGGGAACAGGAAAATGGTGGCCAGGGCAAACGAAAGCAGCACGCCGAATACCAGAAACCGCCAACCGGGCTGCCAGTTCAGGTCTTGCTGTATCCGCCGCCAGATCAGACCAACAAGAGGAGCGAGCATCAGCGTCAGGCTGCCAATGAACCCGCCCTCTCCACCCATCAGCAGCCGCGCAGGAATGCTGATCATCATGGCCGCCAGGGCTCCGGGCCAGCCAGCCAGCAAACCAGCGAAACCCATCAGCAGGACGCGGGCATCCAGCAGCAGGCCATTGGAGACATCCACTGCCAACAGCATGGCAAGGACTGTTCCCAGGCCCATCAGCGCGCCCAGCATCCACTGTTCAGTGCGGGCGCTGCTCAGGCGGTTCCAGATGTAATGATGGTAGAACAGAACGATGGCTGCGAAAATGACCAGACCAAGAGTCGAAACAAGCAGAAAATTCAGCATGATATGTAGGTTCGACATCAACTTCTGGCCAGGCGCACTGCAATTCAGGAAAATTGCGTATAGCCATTGGACTCAAGGAGGATTCCAACGAGTACAGGAAGTATAAACGCCTATTTACTCAATTCCAGCAGTATCCAGGGCCATGCCCAGCCGGGGCTTGAACCCGGTTGCAGCCCGCAGTAAGCCGAATTTGGCCCAATTCTCCCATGTCGTAGCCAATCGAACGACGAAGCACGCCAAACTTCATCGATTGAAACGACTGTGGCGGCGACTGGGGCTGCTGCAGCAAGCACGACCAAGCCGGGATCAACTGTTGATCAAACTGGGGGCCGCTAAAAAGGATGCCGGTCGAGCCTGGTCTCTGGTCGCAATCAGCTTGCCCGAAACGGATCAGGAGGTCACTGAAAAAAATCTTGTAGGACTCGCGCCCCCTGGACCGCAGTGAGCCGATTGGCGTCGCCACCGCGCGTAATCAATGGTGAATGTCTATGGATGGAGTAATCGTACATGCTGGCGATGATTAGGATTCTCGCGTTTTTCGGTCTGTGTTTGTTGCCGCCGGCGCCACTGTTCGCGCAATCCCTACCCGGCCTGGAGGCGCCCGTCGTCGGGTGGCAGAGTCCATTCATTGCGCCGGGTGTTGGTGACACGATCTGGGGGACAGTATCCTCGGATGTCCTGGCATCGGTGGTTTGGGACGATGGCGACGGTCCGGCGCTGTATCTTGGCGGTGCATTCGCTACCGCAGGGAGTCAGATCGTCCGCGGCATCGCACGCTTCGATGGCAGTGCCATGTCCAGCCTCGGCGGCGGTCTGGACGACGAGTCCGTGGTGGCGGCCATGGTCGTTTTTCAGGGTGATCTGATCGTTGCCGGCGAGATCAGCCAGATCGGCAGTCTTGCAACCCACAATATTGCCCGCTTCGACGGCGAGACCTGGCACGCCCTGGGCGGCGGCTGTCCCACCATCACACGGGTTTCAGACTTGCTGGTTTTCGGGGGCGACCTGATCGTCGCCGGCAATTGCGGTGCTGGACAGCAGGTGTCGCGCTGGGACGGCGAAAACTGGACCAGCATGGGTGCAAACCTGGTCGGATTGGCCGGCTCGGTGATGCGCCTGGTCGAGCACGGCGGACAACTGTACGCTGGGGGCAACTTCAGGCAGACCAGCGGCAGCGGTCAGCCGACCCGGGTTGCCCGCTGGGATGGCACGCAGTGGCAAGCCCTGACCGGAAGCCAGGGTGAGGGCGTCGGCACGGCGCTGGTTCTGGCGATGGCTTCGTTTGGCGGCAGTCTGTATGTGGGCGGCGATTTCACCTCCGCAGGCGGCATTGCCGTCAATCGTCTTGCCCGTTGGGACGGTGCGGATTGGCATGACGTTGCCGGTGGAGTGACTGGCACCGACATCGGCGGCACCACCGCTCAGGTCATGGCGCTGGGTGTTTTTGGACCGACGCTGGTCGTTGGCGGCCGATTTCTCAATGCCGGCAGCGTGGCATCAGCCCATGCGGCGCGCTGGGACGGTAGCCAATGGCTGGCGCTTGCCGATGCTTCCGGTGGCTTGAGCAATTCGGCGGTCAGAATGTTCGGCCAGTTCGACGGGCAATTGGTGATCGGCGGCGGATTCCTGGAAATCGGCGATTTGGTGGTCAATCGCGTCGCCCTGTGGGACGGTGAAAACTTTCATTCTGTCATCGATGCCGTCCCGAGCGCTGCCAATCGGTGGATTCAGGCCGTGACGCTTCACGACGGCGAACTGGTTATCGGGGGGGCTTTCCTTCGCGCCGGGACGCAGGAGGCAGCGCTGATTGCCGCTTGGAACGGCGCGCAATGGCGGGCGCTGACCAATCCTTCCGGCCTTGGGCTGAGCTACACCCCGCAATTCAGCGAGTGGGGTCAGGTGATGGACATGGTCGCCTATCAGGGCGATCTGATCGTCGTTGGGCGCATCACACAGGCCGGCGGACAGGATGTCGGTCACGTCGCGCGCTGGGACGGGACCCTGTGGCACCCGATGGGCAGCGGCTTCAATCAGCCGGCCTTTGCGGTACATGTCCACAACGGCCAACTGTATGCCGGCGGGCTGTTCACCGCCAGCCGCGATGGCTCGACTCCACTGTTGCGAGTTGCTCGCTGGAATGGTAGCGCCTGGGTGGCCGTGGGCAACGGCTTCAACAGCAGTGTGCTTGATTTCGCCACTTTCAATGGCGAGCTGGTTGCCGGCGGCGCGATGGTATCGAGCGGTGCGGTATCGCTGACCCGGGTCGCGCGACTTGATCCGGTCACCGGCTGGCAGGCATTGGGCAACGGCCCGAGCGGCACGGTCAGCGCTCTGGCCGTCTACAACGGGGAACTGATTGCCAGCGGCAACTTCAACCAGGCTGGCGGCCAGCTGGTCGACCGCATCGCGCGCTTCAACGGCAGCCAATGGCAGCGGCTGGGAGGGCCTGGCGACAGTTTCGGGACGGATCCAACGTCGAACCGTTTCGCTTCGGCGCTGGCGGTGGGCACCGACGGTCTGTACGCGACCGGCAACTTCAACACGGCCGGCGGGCAGCCGGTCAATCGGGTCGCCGCCTGGACCGAGGCGGGCGGCTGGAAGCCGCTTGTTGATGCTGACGGATTCGGGCTGGGTCTGGACGCCAACGGATACGCGCTGATGACGGTCGGCGACACCCTGGTAGTGGCCGGACGCTTCGCCCGAGCCGGTGAAAAAGCTGCCTGGAACCTGGCCTACTGGCACCGCCCTGACCTTGACCTCCTTTTCCGTGACCGTTTTCAGTAAGTTACGGCTCGTTGGCAGGGTCCTTCCGGCGACTGGAATGCCTTGGCCGAACGGTTCCTGAATTGGCGCGGCGATCGCGGGGGCATTGCACCTGGAAATCAAGGCAATCCAAGGACAGCTTCCGATTTTTGGTTCTCGACTGATCTTCGGTCGGCTCCCGCAATCGCTGGAGTGGATGACGTTCGCCTCGGGCAGATGGACGACCACATCGCCGTCGGTGTGTGCCCTGGGGATATGGAACATCTCGGCCGTGATCCCGCCCACCTGCAGGCTGAGGCGCTTATTGAAGGTCATGTGTGGTTCGGTCGAAGAACCTGCTCGTCTGCTCGCTGCTCATCCGCACCAGCACATTTACTTCTTGTCGCAAGTGTCGCGGTGCTTGTTAATGCCCACGCGCAGACTTGCTTGCGCCAGGCTGCGGTGGTCGCCCTCCATGCCCCCAGAGGGGCGAAATTGATGTGTGTCCTGGTTATCTGTCCTGGGCCGTCGGGCGGGCTGGTCCGAATAATGTGTGTCCCGGTTTGCGGTTTGTCAACCGGTTTTCCCCGGCTCAGTCAATCCAATCTTCGTAAACAAGACCGGGAACGCGGCTGAATTCACGTAGATTGTGGGTAACCAATGTAGATGCCGTGGCGACTGCGTGCCCTGCAATTGCGGTGTCGTTCGGCCCAATGGGGGTGCCTGCTTTTCTCAGTACGCTCATTGCCTCCACCGTCGCGTCCACGGCGCGCTGATCCCAGGGCAAAATGGCATCAAGCCGCTGCACGAATTCATCAATCAGGATCTTGTGCTTTGCCGAGGCTTTTTTTCCGAGCTGGCCATAACGCATTTCAGCGTAAGTAATGGCAGAGATGACAAGCCGGCTGCCTTGCTCAACTTCGTCCGTCAAGCGCTTGATTACCGCTGCGGGGTGTTGCCGCATGATGAACGAGCAAGTACAGGTATCGAGCATGTACGTGGTCACAGATTGAACCGGCCTTCATCATCAACCACCGCAGGCCGCTCTTGAAGAAACTCGGAATCGGCCTTCGCCAACTCGGCAAATGACGCCCACGATGGCCGAACCGGCCTCAGCGTGATCACATCCCCTTCGCGGGAAATCTCCAGCTCACCGACACCTTCATAGGCCATGTCAGCGGGCAAGCGGACCGCTTGATTTTTGCCGTTTTTGAAAATTGACACAGTGCGCATTGGTCGATCCTGAAGCATAGGCCAGACCTATGCAGTGTAGCGGCTGAGCCAGGCATATGCAAGGCCTATGCTAGGCCGACAGAGTGCCACCTGAGAACGCTTCGGAACCGTAGCCCGGTAGAAACCATAGAAACCAGGACAGTCAACTTTCACCAAGCAGGAAAGCGCAAGATCAGGCCTGCCTATCTAGCCTCAACTTCCAGAATCAGCGGGTCGCTTGTTCCCTTCTCCCGCAGTATGGTGTTGATTAAGTCCCAAAATGGGACTAAGCTATCAATCATGCGAATTGTCGCCCTTTCGACTCTGAAGGCGTTTTGGTCCAGCTCCCCGAACTATGCCTATTGCATCGAGCCAGCAACGGCCTGGTACCGGGAAACCCTGCAAGCTGATTGGGCGAGGCCGAACGAGGTCAAGGCACAGTTCGCAAGCGCCAGCATTCTCAAGGACGGACGCGTGGTCTTCAATATCGGCGGCAACAAGTATCGCCTGGTTGCCTGGATCAACTATCCGTATCGAGTCGTGTACGTCCGGTTTTTTGGTACGCACAAGCAATACGACCAGATCGATGCACAAACCATTTGAGGTGATTGATGGATATTCGACCGATCAAGAACGAAGCCGATTACCGGGCAAGCTTGCATGAAATCGAGGGCCTGATGACGGCCGAAGCCGATAGCCCGGAAGGCGATCGCCTGGATGTGTTGGTGACGCTGGTCGAAGCGTATGAACGGCGACACTATCCCATTGATTTCCCCGATCCGGTGGAGGCCATCAAGTTCCGCATGGAACAACAAGGCCTGACCGTTGATGACCTCGTGCCCGCGATTGGCCGAAAGAATCGGGTCTATGAAGTGCTGGCCGGCAAGCGTCCGCTGACGCTCAGAATGATTGAGAACCTGCACGCAAGCTTCGCCATCCCGGCCGAGAGTCTGCTCAGGCACAGTCGCCAGCGAGATGGCCATTCGGTTTGATGGCCGAAGCCAGTCGCTGGCCCGGACGATGATGATCTGCTCGGCATGACCGAGTCCAGTTACATCGAGTTGGTGAAGTCGACCGTCGAACAGGCACGCTCCCCTGAGGCAGGGCAAGCGGCCGGCGCCGGCTGATATTTCGAATCCAACCTGAACTGGTTTCATGCCGGCACTGCCGGGCTTTGGTGTGCCCGGAACTCATCAAATCAGGACCGCACCGGCGGAATGATCGGTTGTTCAGTTGAAATCTCTGCCGGTGCGGGCGAACGGCGCCTCAGAAGGCGGATGCCGTTCCGTTCCATGGCCACACAGCTCCGCAAAACGATGTGTGTCCTAGTTTCTGGCCCGCTGCCATGGTTACTTTAATTTTTCGAGCATCAACGAGATCTCATCATCGTGGCATGTGTCGGCGATAAATCCACTCAAATCAAGGACATTAAACGAGCGAAACGCATCAAGCAGCAGTTTTCCAAAGCTGCCGGAAAATAGCATATTCCTACCGGACATGAACCGATCAGAAGATTGACTAAGCCGTTGGTATTAAAATTAATTTGTGATTTTAGGTGAGACCATGAGCATGAAGCTGTATACATTAGATGAGCACGCAAAAGGTTGGATGCAGAGCCCAGAAGAAGTTGCTAGCTACTTGAATGAAGCACTGGAAGATGGCGACGAAGCGCTGTTGCTTGTGGCGCTTCGTCGCGTCGCCAAAAATTATCCAGGCGGCATTCGAGGCCTGAGTAATGACCTCGAAATGAACCGCAGTTCACTGAACAACGCGTTGGCGCCTGGTGGCAATCCCACCATTAAAACACTGAGGAAGATAGTCGACCAGTTGGGGTATGAGATTCAACTGGTGCCCAAGCAGCGCAATGACCATGCAGAAATCACCTGATTGATCGCGTCTTGGATCACCTGGCAGTTCCTCCGAAGCCGTTCGTCATGGAGTGGCCGGCCAGGTCGGCATGGGGTCGTCGGTGTCAAGCGCTTCGCCCAGATCCAACTGTTCGGTGTCCCGCTCCAGTAACCCTTCGCGTTCCAGCATGCGCGCCACCCGATGGGCGATGGTGTGAGCCAGGTGTGTCAGTTGGCCCGATGTCGGTGCACGAACCCACTGGAATCTGGGTGGGTTGCCGTGGCAAGGCGTCTTGGACTGGGCATTTTTGCCGATACCCGTGAGCCCTGGCGTCGGGCGATTCCGTTACATCACGCGTCCACTCTGATTTTGAGGATGCATCATGCTCGCATACAGACCCATTTTCCTGGCGCTAGCGCTGCTTTTGCTGGTATCTCCCGCC
>RECK01000192.1 GCA_007694055.1 Wenzhouxiangella sp. | reverse complement strand
CCCCGGCCGATAACCCGGCCAGGCCCTGAGCGGCCGGATACCACCCGGTGCCTCCACCACCCTTCCAATCTCTTTTTTGGGTCTATCCGAATCTCGCAACAGACAGGGGACCACCGGGAGCGGAGGTGGACTCCCCTGCTCGTAGCGCATAGTCGCGGCTTCGGGAAAAGAGTTTGGAAAGGTAGAGGCCAGGTGCCGAGTGGTCGCGAGCGGGTTTGGGTTCATGCCCATACGCCTGGAGACCTTCCGAACATGGACCCCGGGGACGTGGCCCCGGGCTACGCTGAGCAGGTTGGAGATAAGGAAAACACTTCCGACAAATCCCGCATGAACTCAGTAAAATACCGAGCCCCGGGTGCACCCTGCAAGAGCCGATGACCGCAAGGTTCAGGTCGGGCTGGGTGCGCGCACCCGGGTCTGGCCCTGCAGCAGGCTCAGCCGGTCTGGTCGAGGTAGTGCAGGCCCAGACGGGCTACGCCGCCTTCCATGGGTCGAATCCAGCGAACCTGGGCGAGCACGATGCCGAGTCGGGCCACCTTGACCATGCAGCGATCACCGCTGGCCAGACGGTCTTCCAGGAGACGCTCAATCACGACCAGTCCGCAGCCAACGTGAGACTCTTCCATGACCAGGCCGGCGATATCAGGCTCGAACTCGTCTTCACTGACCGGTGCATCGCTGCACTGAATCAGCGCGATTTCCCATTCAGGTGGTGGAAAGCGCAGATGTCTGCGCTGCTCCGATTGATGATCACTCATGGCTCGTCTCCATTGGCTCGTTGCGCGGCCCGCCTGCAGGCCCGTAGCGGAAGCATATCGGACGGGCGGGTTGCTGGCAAACGAGCCAGAGGCGCTCCCGGGATTGAAGTCAGCCAGGCTGCTTGAGACGGTCTACCAGAGCCTTGAGCGTTTTCTGCGTTGCAGGTTCAAACCAGCCATGTACGAAAGCATCCAGATCCAGCGCTTCGGGATCGTCGAACAACCCAGCCAGATCGGCACGGCACAACTGCCGCGTAGCGAGCATGGCGTGAGCGGGCATGGCAAGGTGACGCTGGCACCAGGCCAGCGCCTGCTCAACGGCCTGGTCGGGCGGGGCCAGCTCATCGATCAGCCCTAAATCCAGCGCCTCCTCGACCGGAATCATCTGCCCGGCGACCAGGTGACGCTCAGCGCGATAGTTGCCGATCAAACGGACCAGCGCCTGGTGAATGACCGGCGGCACCACCAGTCCAACCTGGACCTCGTTCAAACCAAGACGGAAGTTACCCTGGGCCTGCACACGGTAATCGGCAAACAGGGCCAGCACCGTTCCGCCGGCCGGGCTGTGACCGGTGAGCGCGGCGACGATAGGAATCGGCGAGCGCGCTAGCCGGGCCAGCAAGCCGAAGAAATCCTTCCAGAAATCGCGCATGCCGACTTCGTCCAGGGTCAGCAACTCCGGCACGTCAAGCCCGGCAGAAAACAGGCCGGGCCGGCCAGACAGGATCAGGGCACGGGCACCGTCGGCCTCGGCCTGGTCCATTGCCGCCTGCAGGGCCATGACCAGGTCCGGGTTGATGGCATTGACGGGGGGGCGATTGAGGCGAAGTTCGACGATGCCGTCGGAATGCTGCTGGGTATCAATCATGAGTGCTCGAGAAATCAAGGATATGGATGTCAGGGCCGACTTTGCCTGCCCACAGTCCGCAGGTGGCGACGTTGGCGGACATGATAGCGGTTTTTGGTCAGGTTCGAGTGGATACGCCGTGCCTGCCCCAGTTGGGTTAACCTGTAGCCGTTGCAACCTGAATTCGTAACCGACATGCCTCGCACCCTCATTGCCCTCTTGCTCGTCCTGACCGTCGTCGCCACTGCCCTGGCTGAAGAAAACCAGCTGCAATTCGAAAACGTCTGGACACCGGAAGCACCACCGGGACGCATGATGGCCGGCTTCATGGAGATTCACAATCCGGGCAACACCTCGGTGGCCATCGTCGATGCGCGCGCCGACGGCTTCGGCTACGTGGAACTGCACAACACCACCATGGATGACGGCGTGATGCGAATGCGCCGCATCGATTCACTGGATATTGCGCCAGGACAGACCCTGGTCCTCGAGCCAGGTGGACTGCATGTCATGCTGATTGAACCAATACAGCAGTTTACCGCCGGCGATCGAATCAGCCTGGTCCTGATTGACAGCGACGGTCGAGAGTACTCGGCACCTTCCGAGGTTCGCCCGCGGCGGCGTCAATAGACCGGCAACCAAATCGATGTCGCAGGCGCCCGGTTGCCGGGCGCTTGTGCAAGGAATCCGGCAGGGCATGTGTCGAATGCCAGGGCTGGGCTTATGATATAGAGCCAGCAACCGAGCCCCGCAGGCATGTTTGAAGGCGAGCCGACAACCACCGCGCTGATGCTGACCGCGGCCGGTCTGCTGCTGATCCTCAGCGTGCTGTTCAGTCGACCTTCCGAGCGCATCGGCATTCCGGTCGTCCTGGTCTTTCTGTTGATCGGGCTGCTGGTCGGCTCCTACATTCCCGAGCATTTCGTTGATTTTGAGCTGGCCTTTCGCGTCGGCACGGTCGGCCTGGTCCTGATCCTGTTCGATGGCGGCCTGAACACGCCGTTTCGCCAGGTGCGCCAGTACCTGGCGCCCGCCTCCATTCTCGCCACCCTGGCCGTGGTCGGCACGGCGCTGGTGGTGGCCACCGCAGCCTGGCTGCTTGGTCTGGGCTGGATGGAGGCGCTGCTGCTTGGCGCCATCGTTTCCTCGACCGATGCCGCCGCCGTGTTTTCCTCGCTGCGCGGTTCCGGGGTGCAGTTGAGGCGACGGGTAGGCGCCACGCTGGAGCTGGAGTCGGGCCTGAACGACCCCATGGCGGTGATCCTGACCCTGACCCTGACCTCGCAATTGCTGGGCACCGAGGCCTTTTCCCTGCTACCGTTCCTCGGCGATGTCGCCCTCCAGCTGGTCATCGGCGTCGGCCTGGGCCTGGCCATTGGCTGGGTGGGCACCCAATTGCTAACCAGAATCCGCGTTCCTGCCGCCGGCCTGTACCCGGCCCTGACCCTGGCCCTGGCCCTGCTCGCCTTTGGCCTGCCCACGATTTTCATGGGCTCCGGATTCCTGGCCGTATACGTCGCTGCCCTGATGCTCGGCAATCAGCGTCTGCCCTATCGCTCCGGCATTCTGCGCGTACACGACGCCATGGCCTGGCTGGCCCAGATTACAATGTTCCTGGTCCTCGGCTTGCTGGCAGTACCCGAGCTGCTGGCTGCCGCCGGTTGGCGCGGCCTGGTGCTGGCTCTTGTCCTGGCGATCATTGCACGCCCGCTGATGGTGCTTTTGTGTCTGCTGCCTTTCGGCTACAGTTCGCGCGAGTCGGCCTTCATCTCCTGGGTCGGCCTGCGCGGGGCCGTACCCATCCTGCTGGCCACTTTCCCGGTGCTGGCCGGCGTGCCCAACGCCAACGAACTGTTCCACCTGGTTTTCTTCGTGGTTGTGGTCAATGCCATCATTCCGGGGGCCACGATCCGCTGGGCGGTCCGACTGTTCGGGGTTGAACGTGCCGGCGAGCAACGCCCGACCCCGGT
Organism: Wenzhouxiangella sp.; assembly: GCA_007694055.1. Taxonomy (GTDB): domain Bacteria; phylum Pseudomonadota; class Gammaproteobacteria; order Xanthomonadales; family Wenzhouxiangellaceae; genus Wenzhouxiangella. The sequence continues at coordinate 28,364 of RECK01000192.1, read as the reverse complement.
GCTGGAAATCAATGCCATCGATTCACTGCCGGTGCAGATCATCTCGTTCCGCCTCGATCCGGCCGCCATGGTGACCGGCAACCGGGCCGGCGTGCTGCCCCTGCCCGAAGGAGCCGATATCCTGCTCCTGGTCCGCGACCACCTCGCCCTGCCCGTGAAACCGGAAACCGTGCTGGAACCCGGTGACCATGTCCACGTCATGGTCCGCCCGGAAAACAAGCGGGCGGTAGAACTGATGTTCGGACTGCGCGAAGAGGACTGACTCAGGCGCCGCTCAGGCCGTCCTGATCAGCAAGCAAGGCCAGCTCCCGCAGAATTGCGGCGGTCGCCCCCCACACCGGTCGATGCCCGGAACGCATGGACCAGGCTTCGAATACCTGCCCGGAACGCTCGACGTGATGACGTCGGTAGCTGTCCAGGTCCAGCACCTGCGCCAAGGGCATTGAAAAGGCCTCGCTGACCTCGGCAGGATCAGGCTTGAGAACCGCAGACTCGGCGATCAAGGCAACAACGGGAACAATGCGGAAGGCCGTAATGGTATCGCAGCAGGGCAACAACCCCAGTGGCCGCACCTGGTCCGATCGCAGACCAATTTCTTCGCTGGCCTCGCGCAGGGCAGTCTCGACTGGACCGCGCTCACCCGGGCGCGGACCTCCGCCGGGAAGGGACACCTGTCCGGCATGCTGCGGCAGGCCGCGACTGCGAACGGTCAGAATGACCTGGTATGTGCGACCGAGCTGGATGGGCACCAGCACGGCAGCGGATGCCGGGCTCCATTGCAGGTCATCAGGTCGATAACCGACAACGGGCAGCTGGTCAGGATTGCTACCCAGGGGAAACAGGGCCGCGGCCAACCGCAGCAGCCCTGCAGAGGTGTCAGCCATCGTCGAACAGACGCTGGGCCCGCTCCGGCAACGCCGAGATGATATCTCGACGTTGCTCAGGGCTGAAAGCAAGCCAGCCGGCAATCTCTTCACCGCTGCGAAAGCAGCCTATGCAAAGTCCCTCGGGACCGAGCGTACAGGTCCCGATGCAGGGTGATTCGATCGCGCCCAGGGTCAGCGCGGGTTCGACCATGACTTCAGCGGCCGGGGACCGGTGCTCCACCTTCGAAGCCTTCCGGCTCGCCGATCTTGACCAGGCGAATGTCGAACTGAAGTGCTTCGTTGGGCCCGATCATGGGCGGATCACCACGCACGCCGAATGCCAGCTCAGGCGGCAGAAACACTTGCCACATGGCACCTTCGCGCATCAAGGGCAGCACTTCCTGCCAGCCCTCGATCACCGAGTTGACCTGGAAAACCGCAGGGACACCGCGCCGGAAGGAGCTGTCGAACTCACGCCCGTCGATCTTGGAACCACGGTAATGAACGGTGACGGTATCGCTGAGATTGGGCCGGGATCCATCCCCTTCCTCAATGACTCGATACTGAACGCCACTGGGCAGAGCCACGATCCCGGTCTTGCCGCGGTTGTCGGTCAGGAAACGTTCGGCCCGGGTCTGGTTTTCCTCGGCCAGGCGCTGAAACGCTTCCATGCGTTCCTGGCGGATCTTTTCCTGCAGGGCCATCATCAGCTGGCGCATTTCAGCAATTTCAAGCTGCGGCTCGCGCTCGTTGTATGCGTCACGCACCGCCTGGAAGACGGACTCAAGGTCAAGATCGATGTCGTAGCTACGCAGCTCGGCACCGAACTCATAGCCGATCGAATAGCCCAGCTTGCCGGGCTCGGACTCCAGATTCTGGGCCTGAACCGATGTGACCATGACCGCGGCCAGTGCCGCGGACAGAACTAGCTTGTACATGCTGCCTCCGTTGGGGATGCTAATGGGGTATGACAAACCCGCTAGTGTACCTGACTGTCTTGGGACTGACCACGACATCGCAGTGCACGGGCTGAATTTCATTGCGCTGTCATCACAAACGCCTGGCCAGCCAAAGTCTGCACGAATTGACCAACAAATGCTGGACAGGTTCAGGGCCGTCGCAAGGAAATCATCCAGGCACACCCCGGAAAAATATTGGTGAAACTTGCCTAATCAAATGTAATTTTCGCCATTTCTGACAAGCAGTAGAACCTAACCCCATGATTTATATATCCCAATAAGTTGGCATCTTTATTGCATTTATCCGGGCGACATCAACCACAATCCTCAAGGAGATACAACGATGGGCATTTTTTCCCGCATGGGCGACATCATCAACGCCAATCTGAACGCGGCCCTGGAAAAGGCCGAAGACCCGGAGAAGATGATTCGGCTGATGATTCAGGAAATGGAAGACACCCTGGTCGAGGTGCGTTCGGCCACGGCCAAGTGCATCGCCGAGAAGAAAGAGCGGTCCCGGCTGCTGAAGCGACTGGAAGAACAGCAGGCCGATTGGGAGCGCAAGGCCGAGATCGCGCTGGAAAAGGATCGCGAGGACCTGGCCCGGGCTGCCCTGGCCGAGAAGACCGCGCTGACCGACCGGATCGGCTACCTGCGCGAGGAGCTGGAGCAGTACGAAGAGCAACTGGGCAAGTACGACAGCGATATCGGCAAACTGCAAGCCAAGCTGACCGATGCGCGCAACCGTCAGCGTGCGCTGGTCATGCGTCATCGTTCGGCCAGCCATCAGCTCAAGACGCGCAAGCATATTTACAACGACAAGATCGACGAGATGCTGCAGCGCTTCGACAGTGCAGAGCAACGCATCGAGCACATCGAATCGGAAGCAGAGGCCCTGGACATGGGCCGCAAGGGTCAATCACTGGAGGCTGAATTCCGCAAGCTGGAGCGTGACGAGCGGGTTGAAGCCGAACTGGAAGCACTGAAGTCGAAGAAGAAGGAAGCATGAAATGTTCTACGACCCTTTCGCCGTTGCCAGCGTGTTTGCCCCAATGGGCTTGATGTTCGTGCTGCTGGTGCTGTTCCTGGTCATCGTGGCGCCGATCTGGCTGATCCTGCACTACGCCACCCGGAACTCGGCCAGCCGCCGCATCAGCAGCAAGGACGAAGCCATGCTGGAAGAATTGCATGAAATGGCCCGCAAGATGGAGGACCGCATGCATACCCTGGAGCGCATCATTGATGCCGACAACCCGAACTGGAGGAGCCGTCTATGAATGCACGTCACCGCGAACTTCCCGATCGCAGCCGTCTGTACCGGGACAAGGATCGATCGCTGCTGGCCGGCGTCTGTGCCGGAATAGCCGACTGGACCGGCTTCAACCTGACCGCGCTGCGGGTCATCGTGGTTCTGCTGACCCTGCCGTTCACGGCCGTGATGATCATCGGCTACCTGGCCCTGTGGATCTTGATTCCCAAGCGCCCGCGGGCGCTGTACCGGGATACCGACGAGCAGGCGTTCTGGCAGGAGGTGCGTCGCTCACCACGCGATTCGGTGGGACAGCTCAATCGGCGCTTTCGCGACCTGGACGGCCGCCTGCAACGGATGGAGGCATGGTTGACCTCCAGCGAATACCGTATCGATCGCGAATTGCGTGACTGAGAGCCGATGTCTTGAGGGAGCAGGTCTATGCAGATCGTTTTCAGTCTTCTCGCACTTATGGTGATGATTCCGGCCGGCCTGGCCGGAATCGCCGCCGCACTCCAGGGCATACCGGCACCGGTTGGCGAGTTATTCGGCACGCTTGAGCAAGTCTGGATAGCCGGTCGGGAACTGGCCCCCTGGTGCCAGCCCCTGGCCTGCGGCCTGCTCGGGTTGGGGCTGCTTGCTGCGTCGTTCGTTGTCGCCTGGCGTGGTTTACAATCCCGGACCTGACGCAATCCAGCCTGACGCCACAACCCGATTGCCAACCATCCTGACGGAGCTCAATTCGAATATGTCTTTTGAAAACCTGGCCGTGGTCACCCGCGGCGGCATCCACACCATCACCATCAAGCGCCCATCCAAGCTCAACGCGCTCAATCGCCAGACGCTGCAGGAACTCTATGGCGCCATCATCGACGCCAGCGGCGACGACAAGGTTCGAGTCATCGTGATCACCGGCTCCGGCGACAAGGCCTTTGTGGCCGGCGCCGATATAGGCGAAATTCGCGAACAGAGTCCGGTCGAGGCACGCAGCTTCTCGCAGTTCGGACAGAACCTGATGAGCATGATCCAGAGCCTGGACAAGCCCGTGATTGCGGCCATCAACGGCTTTGCCCTGGGCGGTGGCATGGAGCTTGCCCTGGCCTGTCATCTGCGCATCGCCAGCGACAATGCCCGACTCGGCCTGCCCGAAATCAAGCTGGGCATCATGCCGGGCTTCGGCGGGACCCAGCGATTGCTGCGCCTGGTCGGCTCCACGCTGGCCCTGGAAATGGCCCTGGGCGGCGAACCCATCAGCGCCGAGCGTGCCCACCAGCTTGGCCTGGTGAACCAGGTCGTGCCCGCGGCCGAACTGGAGGACGCTGTCACCCGCATGGCCAAGCCGCTGGTCAAGGCGGCCCCCGAAGCAGTCCGCGGCATCCTGCAAGCCATACTGCAGGGCTCGGATATCAACCTGGAAGCCGGGCTGGCGCTGGAAACGGCGCGCTTCGCCTTGTGCTGCGCGACCGAAGACATGAAAGAAGGCACCAGCGCCTTTCTGGAAAAGCGCGCGCCGGAGTTCAAGGGCCGCTGAGAGCTTTTAGAAGCCCGGGGTCAGCTCTCCGGCCTCCACGCGCATGTCCAGCCGATTCTCCGGCGGCGGCAGCGGACAGGTCGTGAATTCGGTGAAGGCACAAGGGGGGTTGTAGGCAATGTTGAAATCCAGTATCACCGTGGTCGCACCGGGCGCCGGCTTGTCGGCATAGAGAAAGCGACCCAGGCCGTAGGTTTCGCGGCCTGAAGTCCGGTCGGCAAAGATGAAAAAGAGCTGATCCCCTGCATCGACCGCTTCCAGGCCGAATGTGCGGCCATCGCGTTCAAACTCGGCCAGACCGGGATTGGGCTCGTTGATCAACTCACCCAGCACATTGGCAATCAGCAGGTGACGCGCCTCGGTGTGCTCGGTCCAGCGTGCTTCAATGCGCCAGGATGAGTCGATCGGGAAATAGTCCAGCCCGGCAAAACGGGTCAGCGTCGGCGCCGCACTGTCGCGCACTCGCAGGGCCAGGCCATCGCCGCGGCTGAGCAGGTGCATCTGCACCGAGCCGGCCTCGACCAGGGTGGCAGCACCGTCATCGCCGGCCGGTTGCAGCTCGACCTCTTCAACGATGCGTCCATCGACGCGCACGGCGGCCCCGGCCGCGGTAACAAACCAGGCCTCACGACCAACCACTTGCAAAGTGCCCCAGCGGGACGGACCGCTGGCGACCACGATGTCGTTGTCCGGCGCGGTACCGACAAGGTACTCGCCGTCGGCGAGAAACTCCAGACCGACCAGGCTCAGCCAGCCGTGCGGCTCGCTCAGGCGATCGTGGCGACGCTGACGCCACTGCAACACTTCAATCTCATGCGCGCTAAGGAAGGGATCGTCCAGATCCGGGGCGCGGGGCGGCCCGTCTGCAGCACAGCCGATCAGCCCGAAAACGATTGCGGCCAGTATCCCGGCCAGGATTGCGCGCTGGCGCAGATCAGGCGCGTCCGTAGATATCTTCAAGTCGCTCAATGTCATCTTCGCCGAAATACTGACCAGTCTGAACTTCGATAATGTGAATGTTTTCCTCGCCACGGTTTTCCAGGCGATGCAGGCTGCCGGCAGGAATCTGGACGGTCTGGTTGGCATGCAACTCGAACTCCTCGTCGCCGACACGAACCGTGGCCCGACCAGAAACCACGGTCCAGTGCTCGCTGCGATGCTCGTGTCGCTGCAGGGACAACACCCCGCCAGGACGCACCACCAGACGCTTGACCTTGCAGTCGGCTGCATCCTCCAGCACGGTATAGCTGCCCCAGGGGCGATGCACAGTCCGATGATACACGGCCGACTCATGCTCCTGCCGGGTCAGCTCTTCAACGACAGCCTTGACCTCCTGGGCCCGATCCCGACTGGCGACAAGCACCGCATCACCAGTATCGACGATAACCAGGTTGTCTACACCCACGGCCGCAATCAGCCGGTGCTCACCCTGAATAAAGGTGTTGCGCGAATCAACCAGCACCCCTGCCCCCTGGACCCGGTTGCCCAGCGCATCAGTCTCGTAAAGATCGCTGATTGCCTGCCATGAGCCGATATCACTCCAGCCACAGGACACCGGCACGACCGCCCGGCGGCTCGCTTTTTCCATGACGGCAAAGTCAATGGACTCGGCGCGCACGCGGGCAAAGGACTCCGAGTCCAGCTCCATGGGATCGGCGTCCTGATTGCTGGCCTCCCAGCAACGCCGAACGGCGGTTGCAATATCCGGGGCCAGCTCTTCCATGGCGGCCAGGATTGCGCTGGCCTTGAAGCAGAACATGCCGCCGTTCCAGAGATACTGGCCGGACTCGTAATAGCGCCGAGCGGTTTCCGGGTCTGGTTTCTCGACGAAGGCCTCGATCACCTTGCCGGCCGGACCATTGGCCTGCCCGGCCCGAATGTAACCAAAGCCGGTTTCGGCGTGGGTGGGCTCAACGCCCAGACAGGTCAGCCAGTCGTCGGCAGCCAGCTCGGCTGCAGCCGCCACGGCCACCTCGAAAGCGGCCATATCGCGCACCAGGTGATCGGCCGGCAGGATCAGCATCAAGGCGTCGGGACCATGATGATGCGCAACCCAGTGCGCGGCAGCCGCGATTGCCGGTGCCGTATTGCGGCCCTCGGGTTCGAGAACAAAGTGATACCGACCCTTGCCGTCGCTATCATGGTAAAGATCCCGGGTCAGGAAGTAGTAATCCCGCCCGGTGACCGTGAGCGTGTCTGGCGAACTGGCCACACGCAGCGCTCTGGCCATGGTCGATTCGGCCAGGGTCAATCCATTGGCCAGGCGCATGAATGGCTTGGGATGAGCACGGCGCGACACCGGCCACAGCCGAGTGCCCGCTCCTCCGGAAAGAATGACCGGAATCAGCATGGTGGCTGAGCCCACTGCGCCAGGCATCGGTCCAGCGCTTGTTCAATATCCATCAACTCATCTCCAGTCCATTGTTCGTAGCGGGTGCAGTCCAGAACCGACCAGGCCGGGCGCCGCGCTTTCTGGGGCCAGTCTGCCGACGCGATCGGAACCACGTTGACCGCCTTTTTCAGAACGCCGGCCACCACCGCCTGCTCAACGGCAAGCGAGGCGAACTCATGCCAGCTCATTGCCCCGCGCCCTGCAATATGGACCCGCTCAGTCCGTTGCAGTTCGCTGGCGCAATGCCCGAGCAGATGCCAACTGGCCCGGGCCAGCTCACCGGCCCAGGTCGGCGAGCCGACCTGGTCGGCAACAACGCGCAGATCCTCACCCTTTCCGGCTCGCCCCAGAATGGCGCTCAGAAAGTTGCCTGGGAGTGCGCTGTAGACCCAGGCCGTGCGCACCAGCAAGGCGCGAACACCGGTTTCCGCCACGGCCAGCTCACCGGACAGCTTGCTGTGTCCATAGACGCTGTCCGGTGCGGTCGGATCATCCTCGTGCCAGGCTCTGCCCGGCCGACCGCTGAACACGTAATCGGTTGAGTAGGTTAGCAACACCGAGTCGTGATCGCTACACCAGGCGGCAAGACAGGCCGGCACATCCCGGTTCAGTCGCAGCGCCAGCTCCGGCTCATCCTCGGCTCCGTCAACCGCCGTCCAGGCCGCAGCATTGATGATGGCGTCAGGACGCAGCGCATCGAGCATGCCCAGCAAGTCCCGCTGATCGAGCAGGTCGCAGGGCCGATCGCCCGAACGACGCGCCGAGGTAATCAACTGTACATCCTCCGGTACCAGGGCACGCAGATGGCGCCCCAGCTGTCCCGCGGCACCTGTCAGCAGCACTCTCATCGGGGCAGCTGGTCAGCGCCGTAGTCCGCCAGACGCGGGGCAGCAGCGTCCTTGGGCGACAAATCCGGATCCATCAGCGGCCACTCGACCCCGATATCCGGGTCATTCCATGCAATGGCGCGATCGAATTCAGCCCGGTAAGGACGCGTGCACAGATAATTGAAGCAGGCCTGCTCGCTGAGCACCAGAAAGCCGTGGGCGAAACCTTCCGGGATCCAGAGTTGAGCATGGTCGCGGTCATCCAGTTCCGCCACGGTCCATTTACCAAACGACGGCGAATGCGGCCTGATGTCGACAGCAACATCAAGCACGCGGCCGCTGGAGACCCAGACCAGCTTGCCCTGCGGCTCGGGCCACTGGAAATGCAAGCCGCGCAGCACGCCCCGGCGCGAACTCGACGCATTGGCCTGAACGAAATCCGGACCGATGCCGTGTTCGCGGTAGCGCTCGCTGCGCCAGGTTTCAAGAAACCAGCCTCGCTCGTCGCCGAACACCCTGGGCTCGATCAGCTTGACCCCGGGCAGTTCCGTGTCGCTGACCTTCATGGCCCGAACCTGCTGCTGGCCACCATGCGCAAGTAGTCCCCATAGCCGCTGGATACCAGCGGTTCGGCCAGACTCAGCAGCTGATCGCGATCGATCCAGCCCTGGCGATAAGCAATCTCCTCCGGGCAGGCGACGCGCAGGCCCTGGCGCGCTTCCAGGGTTTCGATGTAGCTGGCGGCCTGCTGCAGCGAGGCATGGGTGCCGGTATCCAGCCAGGCATAACCTCTGCCCATGGTTTCCACGGTCAGATCCCCGGCTTCCAGGTAACAGCGATTGAGATCGGTAATCTCGAGCTCACCTCGGGCCGAGGGGGCCAGACTGGCAGCGTAATCGCAGGCCCGGTCGTCGTAGAAATACAGGCCGGTCACCGCGTAATTGGACCGTGGCTGGCTGGGTTTTTCTTCCAGCGACAAGACCTGGCCAGCCTTGTCCATTTCGACGACACCGTAGCGCTCCGGGTCGCTGACCCAGTAACCGAAGACGGTCGCTCCCCGCGGCCTGGCCGCAGCCCTGGCCAGCAAGTCACGCAAGCCGCCACCGTGGAAGATGTTATCCCCCAGGATCAGGCAGGATGGGTTGGCGCCGACGAATTCCCGGCCAATGATGAAGGCATCGGCGAGACCGCGCGGATGCTCTTGCACGGCGTAAGTCAGGTTGATTCCCCACTGCCGTCCGTCATCAAGCAGGCGGTGGAACAGGGCTTGCTCATGCGGCGTTGTAATCAGCAGAATATCCCGAATCCCGGCCTGCATCAGGGTCGTCAACGGGTAGTAGATCATCGGCTTGTCGTAAACCGGAAGCAGCTGCTTGCTGATCACTCGGGTCAGCGGATACAGACGGGTACCGGCACCGCCGGCCAGGATGATGCCTTTGCGATTCACTTAAGCTCCTGAAAATTAGGGTTGGAACAGGTTATCTGATGATGGGGTCAGGTACGCGCCCGCACTTTGCCCAGTCGCTCGGATCGGTAACGACCGTCACGGATACGTTGCCACCATTCCCGGTTGGCCAGGTACCAGTCCACGGTTGCGGCCAATCCGCCAGCGAAGTCCACAGTCGGCTCCCAGCCAAGTTCCGAGTGAATACGCCGCGCATCAATCGCGTAGCGCCGATCGTGCCCGGGCCGGTCTTCGACGAACTCAATCAGGCGCTGACGCGGTAGATCGCCGGGTTCGCGCGCATCCAGCAGGTCGCATAGCAGGCGAACAACATCCAGATTGCACATTTCGGCGTCACCCCCAACGTTGTAAACCCGGCCTGGCTGACCGCGTTCCAGGGCCGCGCGGATAGCTCGGCAATGATCGCCAACGAACAGCCAGTCGCGACGCTGCTGACCGTCGCCGTAGACCGGCAGGCGCTCGCCCTCCAGGGCATTGATCAGCATCAGCGGAATCAGCTTCTCGGGAAACTGGAACGGACCATAGTTGTTGGAGCAGTTGGTGATCAGAGCCGGCAGCTTGAAAGTGCGATGCCAGGCACGCACCAGGTGATCCGAGGCCGCCTTCGAGGCAGCGTAAGGCGAGTTCGGCGCATACCGATGGTACTCATCGAACGGTGCCTCGTCCGGGGCCAGCGTGCCATAGACCTCATCGGTAGAGACATGGAGGAAGCGGAAATCGGCATTGCCGGCATCATGCCAGTAATCCAGGGCAGCCGAAAGCAGGTTGTGAGTGCCGTTGACATTGGTCCGGATGAAAGCCCCCGGATCGTCGATGGAACGGTCTACATGGCTTTCGGCAGCAAAGTGCACCACGGCATCCGGACGATGCTCGGCCAGCAGCTTCGGGACCAGCCCAGGGTCACAGATGTCACCTTGCACAAAGTGGTGGCGTTCCGGATCGAGGTCAGCGACCGACTCGAGGTTGCCCGCGTAGGTCAGGAGGTCAAGATTGATGACACGCCAGTCAGTATCGTCCAGAACCTGCCGGACGAAGTTGCTGCCGATAAAGCCGGCGCCGCCGGTTACGAGTAGGGTTGTCATTTCGGGTAAAACCGAGTCGATGGGTCAGGCCAGGGCCCGCGATCGCCGGCCTGCGGATCAGGCCGGCACCGGAACAGCGAATTCAATTCGGTACTCAGAACGGAATATCGTCTTCCAGGCTGCCGCCGCTGGGCGGGCCCGAGTTGTCCGAACTGCGGTCGTAACCGCTGCTGCCCCGATCCTCGAGCGGCTCGGAACCGCCGCGACTGTCCAGCATCTGCATATCGTTGGCCACGACTTCGGTAGTCCAGCGGTCGTTACCGTCGCGATCCTGCCACTTGCGCGTCTGCATGCGGCCTTCGATGTAGACTTTCGAGCCCTTGCGCAGGTATTCGCCTGCAATCTCGGCCAGGCGCTGAAAGAAGACGACGCTGACCCACTCGGTTCGCTCCTGCTGCTCGCCGCTCTGGCGGTCGCGCCAGGTTTCGCTGATCGCGATCCGGATATTGGTGACGGCATTGCCGCCAGCCGTATGACGGGTTTCGGGATCGGCACCCAGATTGCCGATCAGGATAACTTTGTTGATACCTCGGGCCATGACTGCGCCTCTCCACTTGTTGACTTGAGAATGGCCGAAAGTCTAGCACAGGGGCCGGTGTTCCCCGGGTGCGAAAAAGTCGTCAGCCAAGGCAGGAAAACGACTCGTATAATGGCAAGCCATGAGCCATGTCCCCGCCCCGGTGCTGCCCGCCAGCCTTGCTGATGTTCTTGACCTGACCGCTGCCGACCGGCAGGCGGTTGATACCCTCATCCGGAAGCGGCTGAGCTCGGATATCGTCCTGGTCAACCAGATCAGCGAATACATCATTGGCAGCGGCGGCAAGCGGCTGCGACCCATGGTGCATCTGCTGGCCGCGCGCGCTGCCGGCTACCCTGGCCGCGATCACCTGCAGGTTGCTGCCATCATTGAATTCATCCACACCGCCACCTTGCTTCACGATGACGTGGTCGATGAGTCCAGCCGTCGACGCGGCAAGGAAACGGCACACCAGGTCTGGGGCAACGCAGCCTCGGTTCTGGTCGGCGACTTTCTTTATTCGCGCAGTTTTCAGCTGATGGTCGAAATCGACCGCATGGCCGTAATGTCGATCCTGGCCAACACCACCAACACCATCGCCGAGGGCGAGGTGCTGCAGTTGATGCAGATGGGCAATGCCGACCTGAGCGAGCGCGACTACTTCCAGGTGATCTCGGACAAGACCGCCTGCCTGTTTGCCGCCAGCGCCCGACTCGGTGGCGTGCTGGCCGGCTCCAGCCCGGCCCGTTGCGAAGCCCTGGCGCGATTCGGCCTGCTGCTGGGCCAGGCCTTTCAAATCGCTGACGATGTACTCGATTATCGCGCCGACGACGAGACCCTGGGCAAAAGCCTCGGCGATGATCTTGCCGAGGGCAAGGTCACCCTGCCCCTGATCCTCGCCCTGGAAAGGGCCAACCCGGACCAGCGCGAACTGCTGCGCGCCATGATCGCCGACGGTGGCAGTCGCCAGCTCGACCAGGCTTGCGCCATTCTGGCCGACACCGCCGCGCTCGATGATGCGCTGGCCCAGGCCCATCGCCTGGCAGAAGAAGCGAGGAGCTGTCTGGATGAGCTTCCGGTAAGCCCGGAGCGGGCTGCGCTCTCGGTCCTCACCGATTACGCCGTCGACCGGTCGCTGTAGTCGGCAACGGCCTGGCGAAAGGCATCGCCACGTGCCTCGAAATCCTGAAAGCGCGGAAAACTCGGCGCACCCGGAGACAACAGCACAACCCCGTTCTCGGCACTGAGAGTGGCGGCAGCGGCCACGGCCTCGCCCAGGTTATCGACCTGGCAAATCCTGTTGTTCGCCACGCAACCGCCCTCACGAAGCACCTCGGCCACAACCCGACCGGTGTCTGGAAGGGCCACCAGTGCGGCCAGCGGTCGCGAACGGCACCATTCCAGGACAGGCTGCCAGTCTGCCGGCCGATTCTGGCCACCGACAATCAGTGTAATCGGCCGATCGGCCAGGCTTTCCAGGGCGGCACGGGTAGCATGCGGTGAGGTGGAAATACTGTCGTTGACCCAGTCCAGCCCGGCTTGTCGCGCCAGCGGCTCCAGTCGGTGAGCCAGTGGCCGGAAGCTGCGCAAGGCTTCCAGCAAGGTCTCGGTACGCCCCCCCAGGCGCCTGGCGGCGGCCAGGGCCAGGGCGGCGTTGTCAAGGTTGTGACGCCCGGTCAGGTTCAGCTCGGCCAGATCCAGGCACAAGTGGTCATCCAGCCACAGGCTGTCGCCACGACGATGGAATTCCGGCCAGCGGTTGGCCTGCACCAACCCCTCGATTCGGCGAGTGCAGTCAAGCAGCAGCGGATCAGCGGCATTGACCAGCAACGGCCGTCCGGCAAGCAGATCGGCAATGCGCAGCTTGCTGGCGAAATAGGCCGCGCGGCTGCCATGCCAGTCCAGGTGCTCATCGAACAGACGCGTAAAAAGCCCCATGGTCAGGACCGCGTCAAGATCGGTCAGCTGGTAGCTGGAAAGCTCCAGCACCACGTAATCGGCATTCAGGTCCAGGTGTCCGAGCAGCGGCTCGCCGATATTGCCGGCCAGCAGAACCCGGTAGCCGGAAGCCTGCAGCAAGTGCGCCAGCAACGACGCCGTGGTGCTCTTGCCCTTGGATCCGGTCACCCCGATGACCGGCACATCCGGTCGCTGACTGAACCAGATCGAGGCCGGATTGACAATCGACACGCCAGTGCGACTTGCCGCCACCAGTGCCGGATGATCGACCGGCACGCCGGGTGAGCGCAGCAGGATATCAAACTGCTCAAGGCGCTCATCAAAGGAGCCGGTCCAGCCCGGCCAGTGCGCCGGTCTCGGCCCGCGCTCGACCAGAACGCTCAACTTTGCATCCGGCAGTCTCTGCGACAGGGTGGCCGCGGCACACTGCCCCTCTCGCCCCCAACCCAGAATCGCAATGCGCTTGCCGTCGAACTGCTCAAGGCGCATCCAGCAGCTCCGAAGGAATGAGGTGCGGACCGCCCGGCCGGCACAGCTGCTCGAGCGAGGGAAGGTCGAGACCCTCAAGTCGCGGCGCCAGGGCGCGAACGACAGCATGCCCGGCCCAATCGGGCTGGACTTGCAGCGCAGCCAGTGCCGACCGTGCCTCGACCGCCTCGCCTACGCACTCGAACGGTTTGCGGCCATCCAGCCCCATAAGCGCGGCAAAACCGTCAACCTGTTCAGCATCGTCGAGCAGATCTCGGCCAAAAATCCTCACCAGCGCCGAGGGGGTCATGAACGGCGCGAGTCCGAGAAACACAAAGTGACATTTCGGGCACTGCCCGCACCAGCGACTGGTGCGAGGCCCGTCGAGGTGAAAATTCCGATTGCAGGAAGAAAACAGGCCGTGCCATTTTTCGAGGCTTGCGAATTCACGGCACACGCCCAGTTCCCTGTCTCGCCTTAGCAGAGAGAAGACCCGCAAGTCAGCCGCTATCCGGCGCCTGATCCACTGATCAAGCATCTGCTCGAACACCAGCGACTTGGAAAACTGATGATTGACCGGTCGACCCTGGTCATCGTGCAGGGTTGCCTCGTCGGCCGAACGCTCATTGGCAAAAACGACCCGGTCGTAGTCGAGCACCAGGGCCACCAGCACCAGGACGGCGGCGTTGATTGCGGTGACCGGCACATGGCCGTTCCAGGCACCGCGCGCATTCAACGCGCCGAGAGCAGGATCAAGCCGCCGCTCGATCACCAGGTGATCCCCGGACAGCTGCTGTCCCAGGCGTCGAATCAACGGCGCACTGCCCACCTGGACCGGGCGGCAGCGATCGCCGCGCTTTTGCAGGCGGGACCAGGCCACCAGGGAATCCTTGCCACCGCCCATGGGAACCAGGCTGCGGCGCTTCAGGGACACCGCTGCCGCCTTGCGGGGCGCATCAGCGTTCTCCGGAAAGGCCGGAAACCCGGCCGGGTCCAGCCCGTTACAGTAAGCAAACTCTGCCAGCCCGCAACGATAGAGGTCAGTCAGCCAGGCGGCTTGTTCGGCATCGGGCGACATTGACTCGAAAACGATCCGGGTCGGGCAACCGGCTTTCCAGTAGCTGACGCCAGCAACCCAGTGCAGCAGGTTCAGCGCCTCGGTAACTGCCGAACGGCGCTGTGGCGGTATTTCAGCGGGCGGCAGCCGGAAGCGTTCCTGCAAATCAATGCCATCAAGTCGGTAATCCAGCTCGACCAGGCCACTAGCGGGGTCGTAGTGGTGCCCGACGAAAGCGAAGCAACGACTGGCAGACCGCTGCCAGCCTTCAAGCCGGGCTGCAAGCACCGGTGTGCTCTGGATCAGCGATCATGAATGGCCTCAGGCTCGAGTTCATCCTGACTATCGCCACGGGCCCGCGGCCAGGCGCGCAGCACGGCGTTCACCAGCGTGGCCAGCGGTATCGCGAAAAAGACGCCCCAAAAGCCCCAGATACCGCCAAAAACCAGCACTGCGGTGATGATGGCGACCGGGTGCAGGTCAACAACCTCCGAGAAAAGAATCGGCACCAGCACGTTGCCATCCAGGGCCTGGATGATGGCATAGGCCACCATCACGTACCAGAACTGGGCGCCCAGCCCAAAGGCAACCAGGGCGACCAGGGCGACCGGAATTGTCACCACCGCTGCACCGATATAGGGGATGATCACCGAGAATCCGACCAGCATCGACAGCAACATCGCGAATGGCATACCCAGCAGGCTGAACACCAGGTAAGTCACCACCCAGACGATGAGAATCTCCAGCACCTTGCCACGGACATAGTTGCCGATCTGGGCATCGACCTCCTGCCACACGCTCAGCGCCAGGGCACGGTCACGCGGCAAATGGTTGCTGAACCAGTTGATCAGCTGGCTTTTGTCTTTCAGGAAGAAAAAAACCAGCACCGGCATCAAGACCAGGAAGATCAGCAGACTGACCACGCCCAGAACCCCCGACAGGGAAACCAGGGTAGCCCCGTAGCTGACCAGCTCGGCCCCCAGATTGTCGAGCATGCGGGACAATTGCTCCTGCGAAATCAAGGCAATCTGCTGATCGCCTTCCTCGACCATGACCATTTCCCCGTTCTCGCCGGGAACGAGCACGCCGGTGGGAGCTGCCTCACCTTCAACTGAAGCTGGCGCCACCAGCTGCGGGTAGCGCTCCGGTAGCGTGGCGACCCAGGCCTGGGCCTGCGCAACGTAGCCCGGAAGTTGCTGAACGATGGCAGCGAGCTGACGGGTCAGTATCGGCACCAGACCGAAGATCAGGAAGACCAGCGTGGCCATGAAGGTGGCAAACACACTGATCACGCTGATCAGCCGGGGCAACCCGAAGCGCTGCAGTCGCTGCACCGCACCCTCAAGCAGGTAGGCGATGATCAGGCTGGCCACCACCGGTGTGAGCATGCGCCCGAATAACAGCACAACGCCCAGTCCCAGAACGAGAAAAAGCGCCAGGATGATGACCTGGGGATCTGAAAAGTGGCGTTGGAACCACCGGCTGATACGAGCGATCATGCGACGATTATACGTCCGTAGCGTTGCCGGCGCGGGAGTCCATCATGCCCGGTGACCCTTCTCCCGCGGGAAGGTCACCGGGCCCATTTCCACTGCCACAGGAGTGTTGTGCGCGGGAAACTCGTGCGGAAAAATCCCGCACAATCAGGCCTTTACTAAAAGTCGAATCGCACCATAGCCTGCACTTCCAGACTCTGGTCGAGCTTGTCACTGACGATGCCGAGCACGTTGCCGCCAAAAGCGAACTCTGGTGGCGCATAGGCGGCATCCAGATGCAGGCGGGCACGCTGCCCCAGACCCTTGGAGAAACCGGCCAGGAACGCGTTCTGAGCCAATTCAGGCGCCAGTGCCTGGGCCAGGGCCGGCGATGTTGGGCGAGGCTGGGAACGGGTCCGGTAGTCGACGTAGAACGCCATATCGTTATCTGTTCGCCACTGCCAACCAATGTTGTAGACAACCAGGTCGGCCCAGTCAAAATCAGGGCTGGTGCTGTCGCCAAGCAACGCCGTGAAGCGAGCAGGCATGGCACGGCTGGGGAACGCGCCTACTTCACTGTAAAAGATCTGGGACACGCCAAGATTCAGAGAACTGCGGGTCGTGGTGGCAAACTCCAGCCCAAGCTGGATTCTGGACGGGATATCGAGCTCCGCCCGACTGCCGTGCACGCCGCGCAGGGACGCGAACTCGGCCATCTCGATGCGCGACTGGTAGGCCGCCTCCAGGCGCAGGTTATCCATCAGCTCGCTGCTCAGGGCAAAACGCAGGCCCGCGCCTTGGGCCACTTCCGGTCGCATGTGCGCCTGGGACAGGAGAGCGCGCTCGGTATCGGTGTAATAATCGGCTTCGCGCAAGTTCATGCCGCTGGCACCGAACTGCTGGCTGGCCAGCACGGCCGAAACCGTCAGCGCATTGCGATCGCTGACCTGGTGGGTCACACCAGGCATCAACATTGATTGGCGGAACGCCAGGCCATCGTTCCCGGAGCCAAGCCCGGACTCCTGCAATGGCAGGCTGACGTGACGCTGGCGCAAGGAGAATACGAGCGGCGCTCGCCGCGTCGCCAGCAAGGAAAGCGCGAAATCAGGAAGGAGCAGGCCTTCTTCCAGATCCAGCCAGGAAACGCGCGGCGCCGGATCAAGGTCCAGCATCTCCAGCTGGGGAGTCAATTCGTGGATCAGGTATTGTTCCCACGGACCCAGCTCGAAAGCCAGAAGGTACCAGGTCATCCCGCTGTGCGCGGACAACTGCACGCCCGGCAGCGACCGGGCCCAGCTGCCCGGAGCCAGCACCAGGGCACTGATAAAAACGATGGCGGCGAGTTTCAGCCGAATTGTCACTGGACCGATTGACCTGCTGGAACTGCCGTAAAGTGTACGTTGCTCCTTGGCAAAAATACAACGTTTAGCCAACATTTTTTTCATGCTTCGAGCCATAAATCCCAAGTCACTGAAAAACCCATACTTTTATGAACAACAGTCTGTTGCAAATGAACAACGCCCCGACGCGCACGCATCATGCATTGACCATCGCCGGCTCGGACTCCTGCGGCGGCGCCGGCATTCAGGCCGACATCAAGGTCATCAACAGCTTGGGGGTTGAAGCCGCCAGCGCGCTGACCGCCATCACTGCCCAGAACACTGCAGGCGTCCGCGCCGTGGCTGTGATGGCACCCGACATGGTCCGAGACCAGCTCGAGGCCGTTTTCGAGGAACTGCCGATCACCGCGGCCAAGACCGGCATGCTGGCCAATGCCGGCATTATCGAGGCCGTCCTCGACTGCCTGGCGTCGCAGGCCCAACTGCAGCTGGTGGTCGATCCCGTCATGGTGGCAACCAGCGGGGCGCGGCTGCTTGATGGCGATGCCGAAGCAGCCATGCGTGATCGACTGCTACCGCGGGCTGCGCTGGTCACGCCCAACCTGCCCGAGGCCGCAGCCCTGACCGGGCTGGGCGAAAATCTTGCGCCGGAAAAACTGGGCGAGGCGCTGCTGAAGCTGGGCTGCAAGGCTGTTCTGATCAAGGGCGGACATGCAGCCGGCGATCAGGTCGAGGACCTGTTGCTGACCGAATCCGGGACAAGACGCTACACGCATACGCGCCGGAAGCTGCGGGTTCACGGGACCGGATGCGCGCTGTCAGCCGCCATCACGGCCTTTCTGGCCCGCGGCGAGACGCTGGAATCGGCCGTTGATCAGGCCATTGCCTGGCTGCAGCTGCGCCTTGCCGGGACCTGGACAGCAGCGGCCGGCGAACTGGCCATGCTGCCCTTCGCCAACCGATGACCGGTTGGCGACGCAAATCCGGGGGGAAGCTCAGCCCAGACGTTCGCAGATCGCGTCCGTCAGGCGCTCGGTAGTGCCGGTACCGCCCAGATCGGGCGTGGTCCGGTCACCCTGGGCTATGGTCTCGGCGATGGCCTTGCGCAAGCGCTCGGCCTTGTCGAACTGGTCGACATGGTCCAGCATCTGGGCCGCTCCCAGCAACAGCGCGCAGGGGTTTGCTATCCCTCGCCCGGCGATATCCGGCGCCGATCCATGCACGGCTTCAAACATCGCGGCATCCTTGCCGATATTCGCCCCCGGCGCCAGACCCAGCCCCCCTACCAGGCCGGCACACAGGTCGGAAATGATGTCGCCGAAAAGGTTCGTGGTAACGATGACATCGAATTGCTCGGGACGCATGACCAGCTGCATGCAGGCATTGTCGACAATCATGTCGGTAAACTCGATATCGTCGTACTCGGCGGCTACGTCCCGGGCCACATTAAGAAACATACCGGTGACGTCCTTGAGGATATTGGCCTTGTGCACGGCGGTTACCTTGCTGCGGCGCGCCCGCCGGGCAAGCTCGAAGGCGAAGCGGACAACCCGCTCGCAGCCGGTGCGGGTAACAACCATCTTCGACTCGGCCCGAGACCCGTCCGGGGCGGTATAGGCCCCTTCGGCCAGGTAGGCTCCCTCGGTGTTCTCACGTACGGTGATGAGGTCAACGTTGTCGTAGCGCGAACGGGTACCCTTGAAGCTGATTGCGGGACGAACGTTGGCGTAAAGGTCGAAGTGCTTGCGCAAGGCCACGTTGAGCGACTTGAAACCACCTCCTACCGGTGTTGTCAGGGGTGCTTTCAGGGCAATGCGGTTTCTTTCTATCGACGCCAGCGTGGCTTCCGGCAGCAGCTCACCCACCTCTTCCTGTGCGGCAACACCAGCGAGCTGGAAATCATATTCGAAACCTGCCTCAAGCTTGTCAAGTACACGCAGGGTCGCGTCCATGATTTCGGGGCCGATGCCGTCGCCCCGGATAACGGTGATTTGTTGCGTCACAGCAGATCAGTCCTTTTGCCGGAATGTGAAAACAAAGCCCGTCATTATAGGCCCTTGGAACCGAACGGGCGTGGCCGCTGTCAAGCTCGCAGCAGGCGGTCCAGCCCGCCCTCCTGGTCGAGGGCATTGAGATCATCGAAGCCGCCAACGTGAGTATCGCCAATAAAAACCTGGGGAACCGTGTGCCTTCCGCTACGGCTCATCATTTCGGCGCGCTTGTCGGGCTCGGCGTCCAGCGAAACTTCGGTCCAGGTCAGATCCTTGGACCGCAGCAGGTTGCGAGCAGCAACGCAGTACGGGCAGTAACTGGTCGAGTACATGACGATAGGCTTGTGATTCATGGGCGCAAGGGTCCTAAATAGGTTTGTGAAAATCAGATACACCAGTCGGGCGGCGGCAAGCCACCGTACTTGCAGGCCTGTCGAACCGGACTGTCCGGAAACAGACGGTACAGTTCGCGGCTGCCGAGACGTTCATCACCGTGGTGATCGCGCAAGGCCCTGACCAGTACACGCATCAAGGGCGGCATAGCGTAAGTCTGCTGGTAACTGCGAACGAATTCAATCAACCACCAGTGATCTTCTTCCAGGATGATACCGTCGCGCTCGGCCAGCGCCTGACCTACGCGCTCGGTCCACTGTTCCGGCCGGCCCAGGTGGCCGTGCGAATCCAGGGCGTAGGTCCGACCTTCCAGCATCAAACTGTTATCCGCCATGTCAGCCCGACACCCTGAGCAGTCGTCGGCCACTCCGCAAGCCTGCTTCGGCGTCGAGATCCAGCACGGTCACGCCCGGCATGATCGAAATTTCAGTCTCCGACCCCGGACGGCAGTACAGGCGGGCCAGTTCATGATCGACAAGCTGGCGCCAGCCGCGCGCGGCCTCGCCCACCAGATGGCCCAGGCCCGGGCCGGTGAAAAGCAGGGCCAGGTCCAGGTCCATGCTGGCCGCAGCCAGGGCCATCTCCAGTAGCTCGCGCTCACTGTAACCGTCGGGCGCAGCTTCGATTTCCAGCAGGAAAAGTCGCTCGGACATGGCACTCACCCAAAAACGACCAGATCACGGGCATGCACGGCCTGGCGCCAGAACTGAACCAGGCTGGAAATGGCGAACACACTGGGTTCAGCCTCACCGTGACGGCGCTGCCAGGCTGCCTGGCAGACCAGCAGGGACAAGTCGTTGTCACGAGCCAGGTCAGCCCAGGCAGCGGCCGACTGCGGCAACGCCCAATCGACGCCCGCACCATGAAGAAAAACCACCATTGGCCCGGTTTCCGTATCCCGGCTTCGAACCGTGTCAATGGCGGCCTGACCGGCGCCACTGCCTGGCGCGGCACGCACAAGAATCAACGCATCCGGACAGTTCGAAGACTTCGGCGCGATATACTCGCCAGTCCTGAACCTTAAGCGGTCGGCTCCTGTCTGAGTGGGCATGTTGCGCTTCACACTGAAAATATTCCTGGTTGCCGCCATTGTAATGCTTTGCAATGTCGCCGCCGGCCAGCAAAGGGTCATGCTGCCCGACATGGGCGGCACCAGCACGCGCGTGCTTTCAGCCGAGCAGGAACAGACCTTCGCGCGCGATTTCGAGCGCTACATGCGGGCCCACAACCTTCTGGTCGAAGATCCCCTGATCCGTGATTACTTCGAAGACATGGGCTTTCGCCTGGTCGCACACTCCGACCGGCCGGCAGCAGACTTCCATTTCTTCGTCCTTCGCGATCCCGGCATCAACGCCTTTGCCTCCGTTGCCGGCGTTATCGGGCTCAACGCCGGCCTGATCCTGCTGGCCCACGATGAGAGCGAAGTAGCCGGGGTAGTCGCCCATGAAATTGCCCACGTCACCCAGGACCATATCGCCCGCAGCGTGGAGAACCAGCAGCAGGTCTCGCTGCCGACCATGCTGGCGACGATCGGCATAGCCATTGCAGCCGGACTTGCCGGTGCCGGCGGCGATGCCAGCCAGGCGGTGCTGATGAGCGGCATGGGCCTGGCCCAGCAGCTGCAGATCAACCACACCCGCCAGGCAGAAGCCGAGGCCGATCGGGTCGGTATCAGCCTTTTGGCGAGGGCCGGATTCGACCCGCACGGCATGACCCGTTTCTTCGAAAGACTGAACATGCACAGTCGCACCATGGGATCGGGCCCGCCCGAGTACCTGCGCACCCACCCGTTGACGGTCAACCGGATTGCCGAGGCCCGCGATCGCGCGGAAGCCTTCGCCGACCGGCCGCGCACCGAGGATCAGGCCTTTCACTTCATTCAATCCCGACTGCGGGTTTTCATGTCGCAGAACAATGATCATTCAGTGCAGTGGTTCCGGACCCGGCTGGATCGCGACGAGCGCCCGGCCGATGCCATGCGCTACGGCCTGGTGCTGGCCCTGATCCAGGCCAAGCGCCTGGATGAAGCAGAGACCGAAATGGCACTGCTGCTGGATGAACAGCATCAGCGCCAGGTTTTCCGTCTGCTCCTGGCTGAACTGCGACTGGCCCAGGGGCGCCATTCGGAAGCAGTCGAGATTCTGGCCGAGCAATATCGTCATTTCCCCGGCAACCGCAAGGTGTCGGTTCAGTATGTCGAAACCCTCATGCACACCCGCGATGTCGAACATGCACGCCGGGCCATGGCCGTACTCAGGCCCTATCTGCGCAACCATCCGAATGACCTGCGCATGACCGAGCTGATGGCCCGGGCAGCCAACCTGGCTGGGGAACCGGTACGAGCAGCCGAGGCCGTTGCTGACAGCTACGTGCTGCGCGGCGGCGTGAACGAGGCCATCGACCAGCTCGAACGGGTCAGCGAACGCGATGACCTGGACTATTACCAGCGTGCGCGCATCAGCGCCCGCCTGTCCGAGTTGCGCACCGAGCAGGTGCGTCTGATGACGCGCAATCGCTGATTGGGAGTCCAGAAACACCGCCGTCAGCAACAATCGACCGTTCGATTTGGGCTACATTGGCAAGCCTACGAACTGCAAACGCCGACAAGCGATGGTCAAGCCCAAAATCGAATCCGTGATCGAGGTGCGGCAACATGCTGCCGAGATCGAGCAGTGGCAGGAAGACGACCTGTCACCGCCCGAACTGTTGTTCAACCGTGAGCTCAGCCTGCTAACCTTCACCCGGCGGGTCCTGGAGCTGGCTCGAGATCCCAACGTGCCATTGCTGGAACGGCTGCGGTTTTTGTGCATTTCCTGCACCAACCTGGATGAGTTCTTCGAAGTCCGGGTCGCGGCCGTGCGCCAGCGCGTTCAGCACGGCGCCAATCAACCGGGCCCCGATGGCCTGACCCCCGCTGCCACACTCGACCTGATCCGCGACTCGGTGGTTGAGATGGTGCACGAGCAGTACCGGCTCATGAACGAGGAAATCACGCCGAACCTGGGCAAACAGGGCATCCACATCTTTCGGCGTTCCGAGTGGACCCGCCGCCAGCAGCGCTGGCTGCATCGGCACTTCCGCCGGGAATTGATGCCCGTGCTGAGCCCGCTGGGCCTGGACCCGGCCCATCCTTTTCCCCGCATTCTGAACAAAAGCCTGAATTTCGCCGTCGCCCTGGAAGGGCGTGATGCCTTTGGGCGCGACAGCGGTATGGCGCTGGTCCGGGCACCGCGCTCCCTGCCCCGCATTATCCGCATCCCGAAAAGCTACAGCCGCGGACCGGACGATTTTGTATTCCTGTCATCGATCATCCATGCCTTCATCGACGAGCTGTTTCCGGGCATGAAAGTGCACGGCTGCTACCAGTTCCGCGTTACCCGCAACAGCGAGCTTTTTGTCGATGAAGAGGAGATCGAGGACCTGGCCCGGGCGCTGGAAGGCGAATTGATGGAGCGGGGCTTCGCCGAAGCCGTCCGCCTCGAGGTCGCCGATAACTGTCCGGAGGACATTACCCGCTACCTGGCCGCCAAGTTCGGCATCGAGGATGCCGATATATACCGCTGCGACGGACCCGTCAATCTCAACCGGATGAGCGCAATCTGCGATCTCGCCGACCGGCCGGATCTCAAGTATCCGCCCTTTCAGCCCAACACGCCCAAGCCGCTGCTGTCCGGCAGCAACCTGTTTGCGTCCATTCGCAAACGTGACTGGCTGCTTCATCACCCCTATGACAGCTTTCAGCCGGTGGTGGACCTGGTTCGCCAGGCCGTAAACGATCCAGACGTGCTTGCCATCAAGCAGACCTTGTATCGCACCGGCGTCGATTCAGCGCTGGTTGGTCTGCTGATCGAAGCCGCACGCGCCGGCAAGGACGTCACCGTCATCGTCGAACTCAGGGCCCGCTTTGACGAGGAAGCCAATATCACCCTGGCCACCCGCCTGCAGGAGGCCGGGGTCCAAGTGGTCTACGGCGTGGTCGGTCACAAGACCCACGCCAAGATGATGCTGTTCGTGCGGCGGGAGCGCGGTCGCCTGGTCCGCTACGTACACCTGGGCACCGGCAACTACCACCAGGGCACGGCCAAGGCCTATACCGACTGGAGCCTGCTGTCCGGAGATTCGGAGCTGGGCCAGGACGTGCATCGCATTTTCCAGCAGTTGTCCGGCTTCGGCCAGGTTCAGAAACTCAACAGGCTGGTCCAGTCGCCCTTCGGCCTGCATGATTTCCTGCTCGAGCGGATCGAACGGGAAACGCAGAACGCGCTTGAGGGCAAAACCGCCTGTGTCTGCGCGAAAATGAATTCACTGACCGAGCCCAGCATAATTCACGCGCTCTATCGAGCCTCGCGCGCCGGCGTCAGGGTGCGCCTGGTGATCCGCGGCATCTGCTGCCTGCGGCCAGGCATCCCGGGCCTGTCGGACAACATTCGCGTGCGCTCCATCCTCGGCCGCTTTCTGGAGCACAGCCGGATTTATCACTTCGCCAACGCCGGCCAGCCGGAGACCTGGGCCGCGAGTGCCGACTGGATGGAGCGCAACCTGTTCCAGCGCGTTGAAACCTGCTTCCCGATCGAGGACAAGAGCGCCGCTCAGCGCATCTACCATGACAGCATTCAGCTTGCCTTTGAAGACAACATTCAAGCATGGGAACTGCACGGCGACGGCGTCTACCACCTGATGCACCCGGTCGAAGAAGAGCAGGCCAGGTCGGCCCAGGGCATCCTCATGGAAAGGGCCGGCCATGTCTGAACGAGAGCTATTCGCCGCCGTCGACCTGGGCAGCAACAGCTTTCACATGATCGTGGCCCGGTTTGACAACGGGCAACTGCGAGTCATCGACCGGATCAAGGACATGGTGCGACTCGGAGGCGGGCTGGATCAGCGCGGACAGCTTGGCCCGGAAACCCGTGAACGCGCGCTGGCCAGCCTGTCCCGCTTTGGCCAGCGCATCGCCGGAATTCCGGACCATCAAGTGCGCGCCGTTGGCACCCAGACCTTCCGCCGTCTGCGCAACCCGGCCGCCTTTCTGGTCATCGCTGAAACCGCGCTGGGCTGCCCGATCGACATTGTCAGCGGCCGCGAGGAAGCCCGTCTCGTTTACCTGGGAGTTGGCCAGGGCATGCCGGCACCCAACGGCAGGCGCCTGGTCATCGACATCGGCGGCGGCTCGACCGAACTGGTAGCCGGAGCCAGCGCCACCGAACCGGCCCAGGCCGAGAGCTTTGCCCACGGCTGCGTCGCAGTCACCCGCTCGGCCTTTCCCGATGGCCGTCTGAACATCAAGCGCTGGCAGCGCGCCAGCCGGGTCATTGCTGCCGACCTGCAAGGACATGCCGAAATTTTCAAACGCTTCGGCTGGGACCAGGCGGTAGGCTCATCCGGCACGATCCGGGCGGTTGCCAGCATGCTCGCCAGCCTGTACCCCAACCACCGTCCAGGCGTGGACCGACAGCTGCTGCCGGAACTTCGCGAGCGCATACTGGCCGCTGGCCATATCGACAAGATAGACATCGACGGTCTGTCGGAGCGTCGTCAGCCGGTCATCGCCGGCGGCGTGCTGGTTCTGGAAGCCGTCATGAATACCCTGAGCATCGACCATCTTCAGGTATCCGACTTCGCCTTGAGAGAGGGACTGCTGCATGATCTGCTGGGCCGCCTGGAAGACCGGGATCCGCGGGAACGCACGGTGCTGGCCCTATGCGAGCGCTACCAGGTCGACACCGACCAGGCCAATCGCATCGATGACTGGACCCGAACGGCCTTCGACCAGGTCGCCGAGGACTGGAATCTCGGTCCTGCCCACGCCGACATGCTGCACTGGATCAGCCAGCTTCATGAGATCGGATTGACTATCGCCCACGAGAACGATCATCTTCACAGTGGCTACATCCTCGAGCACGCCGACATGCCCGGATTCGGGCGCCAGGAGCAACAGTTCCTGGCCTGCCTGGCCCGCCTGCAGCGCCAACGCATCCAGCCCGAGGAACTGACCCGCCTGCCCGCCCGGCTGCATGATCCTGCCCGGCGATTGCTGGCCTTGCTGCGTCTTGGTCTGGCCATGGGGCGCGCGCGCTCCGATCGGATCACGACTGATTTTGGCCTTCAGGCGCACCAGGATGAACTGCAACTGGCACTTCCTCCCGGCTGGCTCCAGGCCCATCCGCTGACGCGCCAGGATCTGGAGTTCGAGCAGCAGCAGTTGGCCCGACTGAAGCTGAACCTCAAGCTGGCTGAGCTTGACCACACACTGACCGACGCATGAGCGAATGGCAACCCGCCGCCGGGCCCGAGAGCTTGCGTTTGCGTGCGCTCTGCCTGGCCATGATCCGCCGCTTCTTCAGTGACCGTAGCGTAACCGAGGTACAGACCCCGCTGCTGACACCGGCCGGGGTGACCGATCCACATATCGAAAGCCTGCAAGTGACCGGACAGCCGGGGTATTTGCGCACCTCCCCGGAGTATTTCCACAAGCGCCTTCTGGCCGCAGGCTTCGGCGACCTGTATGAACTGGGACCGGTATTTCGCGGCGGCGAGCGGGGTCGCCATCACCGCATGGAATTTCAGCTGCTCGAATGGTATCGCCTCGGCTGGCACTGGCGCGAGCTGGCCGAAGAAGTCTGCGCACTCATTGCTGCCTGCGCCGCAGCCATCGAAACCGGCCCCTTTCAGGTCAACTGGCTGTCCTGGCGCGACGGCTTTGCCAGGCTGGGACTGGAACCGCTAGACGACGACCTCTGCAAGCTCGAAGCACTGGTGCCTGAGCTGGTTGGGGAAAGTGACCGCGACACGCTGCTGGATTACCTTTTCTCACGCGACATCCAGCGCCACTTTGCCCCACAGTCAATCACCATTGTCCATGGCTACCCGGCCAGCCAGGCCGCGCTGGCCCGTCTCGACCCGGAGCACCCGGGTTACGCCCAGCGTTTCGAGATCTTTCTTGGGCCGGTTGAGCTGGCCAACGGTTACCAGGAACTCTCCTGTGCCGATGAGCAGCACCGGCGCTTCCAGGCTGACAATCAGCGCCGCCACCGGCTGGGGCTGCCGGCCATGCCGCTGGACGAGGCCCTGCTTGAGGCGCTGCAAGCCGGGCTACCGGACTGCGCCGGCGTTGCCCTGGGGGTCGATCGTCTGCTCATGTGCCTGCTTGGTCATCACGCCATCGACGAAGTCTGCACGTTCTGAGCGCCCGACTCGCCACGCCTCAGACATGCGCAATATAGTCAGGCGAACACGCTGGGACAGATTCATCTGGTTGGCATGAAAGGCGCGGCGAATGCTTTCCTGGTTGATTTCCAGGTGCGACTCATCGGCCAGTTGCATGACCAGATGGCCCGGGATGGCACTCAAGTCGATCCGGGAGGCAAACACCAGGCCCGAATCTTCAAGCTGGCGCACACCGATCGGAAAACCATGAACCAGCTCACCGGTGGTCGTCTCGATGGTGACCACACTTGACGGGCGACTGCGCGCGACCAGCGACCAGTCAATCTCCACCTCGCGGGCCGGCACCAGCAAGCGCTCAGGGCCGTTCTCGCCGACGATGATCAGCTCATCAACCGCGACTGGCCAGTAATGGGCGATGAAATGGCGAGCAGGCAGCAAGGGAAGTAGTAAACTAAGCGCCAGCAGTACCATAATGATGACAAGCTGTTCCAGCCAGTAGGTCAGTGGTCCGGGCGTCATGCGCGCAATATAGCAGATTGCCGAACCGTCGCACCCAGGGCGCCAGGGGGGGTATCGATCAAGGAGCAGGCAGAACCTAATCGAAGGGGTCAAGTCGGAGCATGCATGACCGAAGAAATCAAGGTACGACCGGCCAGGACCGCCGAGATACCCACCCTGGCGCGCCTGATCGAAAACCAGTTACCTGACATGATGGCCGGACGCAAGCGTCCGGAAAATATCGAGCACCATCTGGCCCGCCTGATACCGGACCAGTGCCTGATGCTGGCCACACGGGGCAACCGCCTGGCCGGGCTGATCGCCGTCGATCTGGACCAGGTCCGCGTGCTGGCCTGCTACCTGGACCCGGAATCGGCCTCACCTGACACACCGCGCCGACTGTTCTCGGAGGCCGAGAAGCTGGCAGCTTCCTATGGCGCTCGCAGCCTGACCTGCCAGATCAAGAAGCAGGTCACCGGATTCATGGCGACCATGGGCTACGCGGCTGCTTCGGAACCGGAAACCCCGGGCGGCATCCTGGTCGCCAAAGATCTCGCGGCGCGCGCCACCCCGGAATTCAGGAAGATCCTGGACTTGCTCGATGAGCTCGGTGTGCCGGAAACCTACGGGCTGAAGCGCCGGCTGCGACTGATCCCGGAAGCAAAAACCCTGGTATCGATCGGCCCGGACATTTTCAACCGCGACCAGCGCCTGACGCCCGCAGCGGCGACCGCCCTGGGTCGGATGCGCTCGGCCGCCGCCAACAACGGCATCGATCTGCAACTGATCTCTGCCTATCGTGGCATCACTTACCAGGTCAACCTGATTCGACGCAAACTCAACGACGGAAAGTCCCTGGACGAGATTCTCCGGGTGTCGGCAGCCCCTGGCTACAGCGAGCACCATGGCGGCCGCGCGGTCGATCTGACCACACCTGGCTGCAAGCCGCTGGAAGAAAGCTTCGCCGAAACCCGCGCCTACCAGTGGCTGAAGTCCAACGCCGGCATCTACGGCTTCAAGGAAAGCTACAGCATGGCCAACCGTCACGGCATCGCCTGGGAACCCTGGCACTGGTGCTATCACCACCGACCCGGCCGCTGAACCCCAGCTCTCAGGAACGCAATTGCCCTT
>RECK01000068.1 GCA_007694055.1 Wenzhouxiangella sp. | reverse complement strand
GCCCTGAGCGGCCGGATACCACCCGGTGCCTCCTCCACCCTTCCAATCTCTTTTTCATCAGCTTGCAGCAAGCAAAAGCGCTCCCGGCTCCAGACAGCCAAAACCGCGTTTACATCAAAACATAAAGTCTTGTGCAGCTGCCGCCACTTTTCTGCACAAAGTAAGCCCATTCCCGGCTCTGCATACTCAGCATTTTTCGGACAATCAGGGGTTTGCGGGATCCGGATATACCCAAAAACACCTATCCGTCGCTGTCCTGCCGTTGCCAGCGGCCGCGCGGATCAGTTTCCCGCTCCATCCGCGCCGCTGCTGACGCGCTCTGCTCGAAGACCCAGTCAATCAACTCTTCCATCAGACTGTCAAGGGCCTGTTCGAACCCGCCCACCACGGCATCAAGCCCCTTGCCGTCTATGCGGCGCTGCTGAGCGAAGGTTTGACTGGCCACCGGGCGCGCAGTGCGCTGGTGAATCAGGCTCGCCTGCAGCGCAATCTCCACGGTGAGATCCGGGCCGCCATCGTCAACCACTTCGAAATGGCGCAGTTCACTGGCCAGACTGAAGCGGGTGCGCATGCCGCCGGCCCGGCTGACGCCGGTAAAGCTGCCGGTGTCAGAGAACGACTGGATCATCAGCGCCTGCAACATCTCTGGCACGCTGTCCAGCCAGGCAGCACCGGCATAGACTTGCAGCCGTGACTGTGCGCGCCGGACCAGCACGCGGTCGGAGTCACGCATGGCATCGGCGACCGGGCGCTGTACCTGCAGCGACCAGTTCACGGCTTGTTCAGCTGCTCGGGCCTCGGTCTTCACGGACGGGGCAAGGATGCTCAGCGGTGCCGGATTGCGGGTCAGCATGCAGCCGGCGATCAGCGGCAGTGCCAGCAGCATCACGCCCACGGCGCGCGCAACGGATATTGACTTCATTGTGGAACGTACTCCTCAGGCTGGTCGCCACCGAGCAGGAAGCGGGTCGGATGGCGCTCGAAGCGGTTACTGACCCGCGATAGCTCACGGATCAGATGACGAAACTCCTGCAGGGCCGGACCGAACTGGCCCAGGCCCTCGACCCCGAACTCCGACAAGGCCTGCTCGTTGTCGGCGATCACATTGTCCAGTCGTCGGGAAAGCGAGGCGAACGCTTCCAGGCTGTCGCTCAGGTCGTCGCTAAGCTTGGGCAGGATATCGATCAGGTTTTCCTCGATGCCGTCCATGGCCAGCACGACATCACCGATGGCCTTGCGCGCGTCAGTCAGGACCTCATTCAACTGCTCGCTGCTGGCATGGGCGTTGCGCACGATTTGCCCGAACAAATCGCTTTCGCTGTTCAGCGCCTCGGCAAAGGACTCAATGTTGTTCAGGGTTTCCGCGACCCGCTCGGCATTGTCTTCGCTGAGGAAGTCCAGCATGCGCAGCAGCACCTCGCTGGCCGTGGAAGCGATATCTTCGGAAGCATCGATCAGGCGCTGCAGCGGTGATTCCTCGGCCACGATCACCGGCAACCGGTCCGGGTCATCCGATTCCAGCGGCGGCGCATCCGGGCTGCCACCGCGCAGCTGGATAAAGGCCACGCCGGTCAGCCCGGCAATATTCAGTCTGGCCGTGGTGTCGGTGCGGATTGGCGCGCTTCCATCCAGACGCACCACGGCGACAACCTGGCCGGGGTCGTCGGGAGCCAGGCCCAGCGAGCGCACGTTGCCCATCTGGATGCCGTTGTACTGCACCGAACTGCCCACTGACAGCCCGGTAACCGCCTGGGTAAAGCGAATCTCGTAGTCCTGAAAAGCAGCATCGGCCTGCCAGCGCGCAGCCCACAAGCCGAAACCCACGGCCAGGACCAGGGCCAGCAGGGTGAAAGCTCCGATAAGAACGTGACTGGCGCGGGTTTCCATATTTCAGCTCCGTGGCCGTCTGGCAGCCTGGGCCGCGCGGGCGCGCGGGCCGTGAAAGTATTCCTGGACCCAGTCGTGGTCGAAGTCGGCCACCTCGCCGATCGACCCGATGGTCAGGATGCGTTTTTCGCCCAGCACCGCGACCCGGTCACAGATCGCGTACAGCGTATCAAGATCGTGAGTGATCAGGAACACCGTCAGGCCCAGGGACTGTTTCAGAGTCAGCAGCAACTCGTCAAAGGCGGCCGCGCCGATCGGGTCGAGACCGGCAGTGGGCTCATCAAGAAACAAAAGCTCCGGGTCCAGGGCCAGGGCGCGGGCCAGGCCGGCCCGCTTGCGCATGCCGCCGGATAATTCCGACGGCAGCTTGGGAGCCGCCTCGGCCGACAGGCCGGCCAGGCGGATCTTGAGCAAGGCCAGGTCGTGCCGCAATCGCGCTGACATTTTCGGATACTGGGTCTTGAGCGGCACTTCGACGTTTTCAACCACGGTCAGGGAGGAGAACAAGGCTCCATCCTGGAACAGCACGCCGCTGCGGCGCCTGAGTGTTTCCAGATCAGCGGAGGGCCGGTCAACGCGCTGACCCAGCACTTCGATGCGGCCGCCCTGCGGTAGACGCAAGCCCAGAATGGCGCGCATCAGCACCGATTTACCGGTCCCGGAACCGCCGACTACGCCCAGAATCTCACCCCGGCGCACGTCAAGGTCCAGCTGCTCGTGCACGACCTGGCTGCCGAACTGGTTCTTCAGCTCCCGGATGACGATGGGGCAGTCGCTCACCAACCAATCTCCATGAAAAACACGGCCGCCAGGGCGTTAATGACGATGACCAGGGTGATGCTCTGAACCACCGCCGAGGTCGTGCGCTCACCCACCGACTGGGCCGTGCCGCCCACCTTGAAGCCTTCCATGCAGCCAACCAGGGCAATGACCAGGGCAAACAGCGGCGCCTTGATCAGGCCGACCAGGTAGTGGCGCAGCTCGATGCTCTCGTAGACCCGGCTGATATACAACTCGACCGGAATACCCAAGGTCATGACCGCAACCAGCATACCGCCGAGCAAGCCGGCGAGCATGGCAAAAACGGCCAGCAGCGGCAGCATGATCAAAAGCGCGGTCAGGCGCGGGATAACCAGCAGTGCTACCGGATCCAGGCCGAGGGTGCGCATGGCATCGATCTCCTCGCGGCTTTTCATCGTGCCGATCTGGGCGGTGAAAGCGCTGGCCGTGCGTCCGGCCAGCAGGATCGCCGTCAGCAACACGCCCATTTCGCGCAAGAACGCGTAGGCGACCAGGTCGACGACGAACAATTCGGCGCCGAAATCCTTGAGTACCGTGGCCCCCAGGAAGGCGACCACCGCGCCGATCAGGAAACTCAGCAAGGCCACCAGCGGCAGGGCATCCAGGCCGGTTTGTTCCATGTGGTGAACCGTGGCCGTGGGTCGCCACAGGCGCGGATTGGGCAGCACCCTGACTGCAGTTGCCAGGGTCTGGCCCAGAAAGGCCAGCAGCTGGACGAGATTGCCCCAGCTGTCAGCCACGGCCCGGCCAACATGGGCGAGCAGGCGCCGCCAGCTTGGCTCACCCAAGTCCGGTTCACCTTCATCGCTGGTCTGGGCGCGCGCCACGGCCTCGACCAGGGCATGATGCTGCTCGGCCAGCTCGAGTCGCTCAGGGTTGATTTCCAGGCGCTGGGCCAGGCGCAGCAGCAGCATGGCCCCGGCCGCGTCCAGCCGCGTTATCCCGCTGGCGTCGATGGCATTGATCGGACCGCGCTGGCGAGCTACTGCCGCGTCCAGTTCGACGGCTTGGTCGACCAGCCAGGCACCACCAAGCCGAAGACGCTCGGGGCGATCCGGGTCAGCAGCGATCTGTGGTGACGAGGCGGACATTGCGGTTCGGAGCCTTTAGCCTCCCTTATTCATGACGCGTTCGTTACGAAACGTCTCCAGGCCCAGTAGATGGTGACTTTCGCGACCGAGCGGGCCGGAAGCGTACTCACCTGTACGGTGAGGACCCGTGACCGAGCGAAAGTCAGCAGATGCGGGGCCTGGGGGCGTTGCAGTAGTAGGCGTCATGAATAAGGGAGGTTTAGGGAATTCATCAAGGAATAACGAATTCAACGTTAGCAGAATTTCAGCTCTGTAACCGGTGTTCCAGCAATGCCTCGTACAAGGGCCTGCAGATCCGGGCCACGGCCGCGGGCCGGCCGTCAAGCTCGGGGCGATGCCGGGCCGGCGCCCCGAAACCGGTTGAACGCCAGACCGCGTCGTACCAATAGCGGGCCCAGACACCATCCGTGGCACGCGGTCCCGCCGGCCAGGACAGCATGGCATCATCAAACCCAATACCCATTCGCTCACACAGGGCATGCAACTGGGTCGCGGGATCCTGCAGAAAAGCCTGGCTGTCGATCACTGGTGGTGACTTGCCCTGGCGCCGGCTGATCCATTCGTACAGCGCCAGCTGCTGCGGCAGGCCAACGTCCTGGGGCGTGACTTCTTCGGTACCCCGTGCCTTGACGTAGGAAGCGACTACGGCTTCCGGCTCCCGAATCAGAAACACGTGCTGCATGCTGTCGGTCCAGCTCATGTCCAGACCTTCGATCAGGTGATGGCACATGTGCTTCTGATACCAGAGCGCGGACCCGTCGGGGTTGGGGCCGGACAAGTAGCCGGTCACGCGCTGCCAGTCGGTTTCGCCGGCTGCTATCACTTCATCGCGACCGGGATGATCTGCCCCGCTGGCCTCCAGCCAGGCTGCGTACAGCGGCTCGTCGCTGACCACGCAATCGGATCTGTTCTCCCAGGCCCGCATCATCGCCGTCGAGATATTGCGCGGCCCCGACCAGGCGGCGATTTTCATCGGCCCGGCCCGCTGGTATCCGAAACCCGTGCCGGGCCCTGATCTCGGCTGGCCACATCGGCACGAATCAGATCGGAATACAGACCCTGCAGGCGGGCCGTGACCGGCCCCGGCACGGCCCCCTCGAAACGGCGACCGTCGACCTGGCGCACCGGGGTAATGCCGCCCAGCGTGCCGGTGACGAAGCATTCCTCGGCCCCGTAAACATCGGTCAGGCTGAAGTCCTTCTCAAGACCGGGAATACCGTGATCGCGACAAAGCGCCAGAACGTTGGCGCGGGTAATACCGCCCAGGCAGTATCCGCCGGCCGAGGTCCAGACCTCTCCGGAACGTACGATAAAGAAGTGGGTGGAGTTGCAGGTCGCCACGAAACCGCGCGGGTCCAGCATCAGCGCCTCGTCAGCCCCGGCCTGGTTGGCCTGGATGCAGGCCATGATGCAGTTGAACTTGGAATGCGAATTGATCTTCTGATCCTGTACATCGGGTGGACCACGCCGCACGTGCACGGTAAACAGGTCCAGTCCGCGCGCGGCCGCAGCCGGGTCATGCGGACTCAGCGCCGGCACAATGACCACGGTGGCCGACCCCAGCGCCAGGCGCGGATCCTGGTAAGGCTGGCGGCGCACGCCGCGAGTGACCATCACCCGCAGATGGGCATCATCAATGAGCTGATTGGCGGCGATGGTCTGCTCGATCGCCTGGCTCAGCTGGTCACGGCTCAGGCCCACATCCAGCATGATCGCCTTTGCCGTGGCATACAGTCGATCCAGGTGCGGCTCAAGAAAGGCCGGCTGGCCGCTGGCCACCCTGAGCCCTTCCCAAACCCCGTCGCCGAGCACGAAACCGCTGTCAAACACCGATATCGTCGCCTGATCCTCATCGACCAGGCGACCGTTGATCCAGATTTTCAAGAGTCTGCCCTCCGGCCGATTCGCGTTACACGTTATCGATCATACCCGGCTGTCGGCCCGGCGATCGGTCAGGCTATGCGCAATCAGGCGGCGAAACGGCGGCAGGCGACTGGCTGAGCGCAAGGCGGCTCGGCGCAGCAGGCGGCCCGGCAATGAGGTGCTGGTGTAGAGGCCGACGATGGCGCCCGTGGCCAGGTACAGCGGCAGGCTGTGGCGACGATGCTCGCGCTGGTAGGCCTGCAGCAAGTGCGCATTGGCAAAGTCAGCTCCGCTGCAACTGGCGGCCTCGATTCGCCTTGCCAGGGCTTCGATGCTGACCAGGCCAAGGTTGAAGCCGTGCGCTGTTACCGGATGCATGCCGACGGCGGCATCGCCGATGGCCGCAAAGCCGACGCCGACCAGGCGATCCGGCCAGACCCCGATTAGCGGATAGACACAGCGCTGGCTGGCCAGCTGCATGATCCCGAGACGGCGCTGGTAGCGCGCGCTGACTTCCTGGTTGAAAGCCGCCGGGTCTAACCTCTCGAGGCGCTGGATCTCGGCATGCGGCAGGGTGATGACGACAGAGGCCTGGTTGCCGTTGAGCGGCAGCAGGGCGAGGGTCTGGTCACGTCCGAACCATTCCCAGGCTACGTGCTGGTGATCCTGCTCCAGCGCCATTCGGCAGACCAGCATGGAGCGGCCAAAATCGCGCTGGCGGGCGGCAATACCAAAGGCCCGCCGGGTGGACGAGAAACGCCCATCGGCAGCAATCACCAGGCGTGCTGTCAGCACCCGGCCGTCGTCCAGGTGCAGACCAGTGCCTTCGGGTCCATGTTCAACGCCGGTGACACGTCTGTCGCTGAACAGACTGCCCGCATCTAGCTGACGAAAGGCTTCGAATGCGCACGCCCTGATCCGATGATTGGGGACGAGATAGCCAAGCTGATCGGCGCCGCCATCACGATGACTGATTCTCATCGGCTTCGGGTCATTGCCGTCAAAGACCCAGGCATCGCGCAGGGCGCTGATCTCTGCCGGATCCAGCAATGCCCAAATGCCGAGACGCTCGAGAAAGCGGTTCGAGGCGTGAGTCAGGGCGATTTCACGACCGTCGAAAGGCGGATCGGCCAGCGCCGAGTCGGGCGCTGGGTCAACGACAGCGACACTCAAACCCGTGTCAGCCAGGGCAACAGCCATGCACAGGCCAGCTGGCCCGGCGCCAACGATGGCGATATCGAAGCAAGTAGCGGACTCGGACATGGATTCAGGCACCCTTCGGGATTGAAGACCCGATCAGCATAGCCTTTCGTGCCGATCGGATAATTGACCTGAATCAGGAAAAAAAGACCCCGGTTCGAGCCGGGGTCAAGGGTACATGCCTGGAGGGCATCAGAAGCTTTGGAAGTTCAGAAGCCAAGCACACTGGAGAATTGCAGACGGTTCATGTTGCCGGAAGCGCCGGACTCGATTTCGCGGCGGGCGTAGATGTATTCCATGCCGAAGCGCAGCTGCGGGGTAGCCTGGTAGATCAGGTTGACATGAGCGCTTTCGGCCGACTTGGTCACACCCAAGCCAGTCAGATCGGTGTCGTTGTCGGCGCGAAAGGCTGACAAGGTGAAATTCGAGCGCCACTGCTCGTTCCACAGATGGCGATAGGACACGAAACCACCATAGGCATCGATGGTATTGAGCTCGCCGTTCATGTCCAGCACGGCCTCATTGCTGGTGTTCAGGCCCAGGTAGCGACCGATGCCGGGCCCACCGGACAGCATCCAGCGAAGATCGTTGCGGCCGATATCAAACTTGCCGGACAGACTCAAGCCCCACGCCATTTCGCGATCGGTGCCGCCGGGACCGGTGATACCGAGCTGGCGACCCAGGCCGGCAACGCTGAAGCTGCCCCAGTCGGCCGAATGGTTGTAGCGGACAATGAAGTCCGGAATGTTCGCGGTGTCGGTGACAATGCGCGCCCCACCGCCAAACGGGGTGACTGTGGTTTCGGGATTTTCGATCGCGAACTGCCAGGGGCCGTTGGTGTAGCGAAGCTGGGCCTGGCGGACGAAGATCGTGCCCTCGGCAGGCCCGACAAAGTCCAGGTTTTCCGGTAAGGCACCGACGTTGAACATCGTCGTCCAGGCCTGGCCGGCCATGAAATTGCCCCAGCGCAGAAAGGCCTGGCGGATATTCGGGCTGGTGGCATTGGTCAAGCGCTCATCGCCGCCGGTATTGGCCGAAAAATCGAACTCCAGATAGGCCTGCAGATCCTGCTCAGGCCTGAGCACATTGAAAATGAAGCGTGTTTCCCGGATGTGGGTATCGAAATCGGTGGTCGAGCTTGATCCACCAACCGGCACGGCAGCAGGCACGTAGAAATCGCGAAGGATGCTGTTGCCCGGCACCGAGCCGGCCGAGTAGCGACTCATCATCATGTCGTGCTTGATGAAGCCTGAGAAACTGAATTCGGTCCCCGGACCAGCTGGCCGCCTCGCCTTGTCCTGATCGAGGCGCGCAATCTCTGCGCGCAGCTCCTCGATTTCCTCGCGCGGCACCTCGGCCGGCGGCGGTGACGGCG
>RECK01000196.1 GCA_007694055.1 Wenzhouxiangella sp. | reverse complement strand
GTATGAGCGCCTGCAGGCCGGGGATGCTCGGACAGGGTCTCAGGGAGATTGAAGATGGCGGGCGCCGTCTGGGTGGGAAGTGCATTGTTGATGTCAGCAGGGCTGATTGCTTTGGTGTTTGGTGCCTTTTCCCGGTCTGCGCAAATGGCGGCATTGGTACTGGTGATTGCACTGATTCATCTGGTTCCAGCCGCGATTCTTTATGTTGCACTGGCCTGGCGGAACAAAGTCACCGTTTGGGCTTGTCTGCTTTCCGGGTTTCTGATTGGCATGCTTCCCATTGGTATTGTTACGTTTCCCTTGCTCGATCGTTCGTCCACGACCAATGCCTGGGTAGGTGGTACGCAAACAGTCGTTGATGGTGTGCCAACGCTGGCTGGTTGGATTCAGTACGGGCAAATGCTGTTGTTTTTTGGCGCGATTGGGGTTGCCGCCGGGTTTGTGTTCTGGCGCTTGGTAGGCGCGACGCCTACATCAAATTCACGATCATTTCGATTGCCAACGACCGTGCTGCTTTCGGTTGGAGTGGTCTTGATCGGTGGACTCTTGATGCTGCCGACCCTGATTCGAGACAGAAGCTGTCATAACGTTCTTCGGGATGGACGCACCAGCGCTTCGCCTGTCATGGTTATCGATTTGTCGCTCAAGCGCGGGGAATGGCCTGAGTTGAAACAGTTTTTTCAGCGCTTTGCGGGGATGAGCGGGCTCGACTATCGCGGTTCGATTGACGATTCCGGCGGGGCGGTTTCCGTACTTTCTCTCAGTCTTTGTACTGAGCCGGATTTCACCATCGGCGTCAACGAGCAGTACTGGCACCATCGTGGCGGTGGAATTATCCCCGGACGAGGGTTAAGCATCGCTATCTTCTCGCTGGATGAAGGTTTCGAATGGAAACCGATTGCCGAGTCCTTGATCCTTGAGATGAACGAGACTTGGCCGACGAGGGTGCGGTTTCGAGATAGCGGCGGCCGGCTGATTTCGGTGGAAGATACGCCGGTGGGTGACCGTTTTGCTGTGCCTTGGTCAGGTGTCTGGCCTCTGGCTGATCCGAATGAAGATGATGGTTGAACTGATCATTCGCGCTGGCTGACATCAGACATTGATCTGCTCCTGTTCGATATAGGGGCGCAGCTCCGGCCGCAGGGCTTTTTCGGTGACTAGGTCGACCGGGCTGCCGAGCAGATCCTCCAGGTAAAATTGCACGCCGAAATAGCGCTTGGAGGTGGCCGGGCCGTCAAAGGCCACCAGCACATCGACATCACTGCCGCTGCTCGCCGCATCGCGGGCAGTTGAGCCGAACAGGGCCAGCCTGGTCACGCCGAAACGGGCCTGCAGCTCCGGCTTGCTGCGGCTCAGCAGGTCAAGGGCACGTTGTCTGTTCATCGCTCAGCCTCCCGAAGCGGATGCATTCTCTAGGCTTTTGGGCACCCGAAGCTACCAGGAGCACAAGGGCCACAGAAAAGTAGCCGCCAATATAACAGCTGCCATGAGGGCTGCCACGCCCGTGCTACCGCCCCAAAGCCAGCGCAGCGCGCAAGTTGACATAAACCAGGGTCCTGGTTTCCATCACGACGCTGCTTTCTTGCCGCTGGACTTCCCCGGACGCCTGATACGCTGGGGGAGATTCTCTTCCTCAAGGTCCTGCCCGACTGGGTCATTTTTGACGTCGGCGATATCGCCCAAACCATCGTGCAAGCCGAGAACAAACAGGATGGTGGCGTAATTGCCCAGAGATACACCTGGATCACCTTTTTCCGCTTTGTGGAGCGTCATGCGGCTCATCGACGCCCGCTCCGCCATGATTTGGGTGGGAATCCGGCGCCTCAGACGCGCGGCACGGATATCGCCGCCCAGTTTCCTCAACAGGCGGC
Organism: Wenzhouxiangella sp.; assembly: GCA_007694055.1. Taxonomy (GTDB): domain Bacteria; phylum Pseudomonadota; class Gammaproteobacteria; order Xanthomonadales; family Wenzhouxiangellaceae; genus Wenzhouxiangella. Next base: position 6,367 of record RECK01000196.1, on the reverse strand, counting down.
GAACAGGCAGCGGCAGGTCAATGTTCTTGCGGGGCGGTGCCATTTAATGTCCAGTATGCTCTACCATAAAAGATATAAAGTATATATTAGTAGACGTTAAGTCAATTTATTGGCTGCAATCCACAGCCCGTGGAAAGGCTGGAGCAGGATTGATCGGCATGCTGAATCTGTTGTTCGTCCTGCTGGGGGTGGCCCTGCTGGCCACGGGTGGGGAGTTTCTGATGCGTGGTGCATTGGGGCGGCCCGGCGGCTTGGGGGTTTCGCCCTTGCTCAGTGGTTTGGTGATCGTGGGTTTCGGTACTTCGGCACCCGAGCTGGTGGTGACGGTCGATGCGGCGCTGAACGATCGACCAGACATCGCCATTTGGCCTCACCCTGAGGCATGAAGAAAACAGGGCCCGGGGCGATCTCGCGCGGTACGGGTTGGTAAAAGAAGGGTAAGAAAGCGAGACTTGCAAGAACCTGCCGTGCGCGGCGACCGACACTGTAAAGCAGTCTGCCAGTTCCATTGTTCGAGCTTCGATCCACGCATAACGGCATTCCGCACTTGCTTGCTTCCGCGAGTCGCGGAAACCGCAACTGCTCCATTGCCGATGCTGGCGACGGTGCTCGAAGCGCCTGCCAGTGTGATTGTCGTGCCCGCACAGATACGCTCGGCGGACGCATCTGGAGACGACATGGAAGTAGCCAGACTGGCCGTCGGCAACGATATGACTGCGTGGATAGGTCATGCCCACATTTTTCCAAGCCGTGCCCGTCGGGCCGATCAGACTTCTTCCTGACTGCGTGTAGGAAATCTTCCGGAAGTTGCCTGTACTGGATTTGTGCTGGATTTGTGCTGCCCCTGATCGGAGGGGGAGACGCCGCTGCCCTTCGGGTTTGGACGGCACAATCAATTTCATGAAGGGAAGCGCTGTGATGCTGAAGCAGGGGAAGCCGGGAAGAGGGAGGGAAATCGGGTAGCATTTGGGGATGTTGCTTTTTGTTCTGATTGGCGCGGTTGCCGGCTGGTTGATTGGAGGCTTTTTGGGCCTGGTTTTCGGCGCGGCGACCGGGTATGGGCTGGGCTGGTTTATGTTGCGTCTGGCCTTGCCAGTCGGCCAGGCCGGGCTGGAGGGGCAGTACCTTGACGTGACTTTTGCCGTCATGGGGGCGCTGTGCAAGGCGGATGGTCGGGTCAGCCAGGCCGAGATCGGGGTGGCCGAGGCCTATTTTGACAAGCTGGCGCTGTCGCAGGAACAGCGTCGCGTGGCCCGGGAGTCGTTTGCTCGGGGCAAATGCGTGGGGTTTGATCTTTACCGTGAGGTCAGCGCCCTGCGTCGGCTGCTGCGTCACAATCAGGCCTTGCTGCAACTGTTTTTGCAGGTCCAGCTTTCTGCCATTGCCGCCGATGGTCGCGTGCATGAAGCCGAGCATCGCATGATGCTGCGGGTGGCCCAGGCGCTGGGGCTGAGCGAAGCCGATGTCGAGCGCCTGGAGGCGATGCTGCGCCATTCATCGGTGGGCTCCGATGTGCCGACCGCGCAAGCCCGGGAAGATGCTTATGCCGTGCTCGGTGTGTCGAGCTCGGCCAGCGATGCCGAGGTCAAGCGCGCCTACCGCCGCCTGATGAGCCGCTACCATCCAGACAAGTTCGCCGCCGAGGGTTTGTGCGAGCGTATGCGCGCCGTCGCCGAAGAGCGCGTCCTGGAGGTCCGAAAGGCTTACGATACGGTTAGACGCCAGCGCGGGATGTCGAAATGAAACCCTTTGGAACCACCGAACACACCGAACACACCGAACCTTGGTTCACAACAGCCTCGGTGAATTCGGTGTCTTCGGTGGTTACAGTGTTTTCCAAGTGGAGCCTGGCCTGAAATGGGAGTCCGACAGATGAGGCACAGAACCGAAACAATTCGAGTTTGGCGCTTGTTCGTGGTCTGCTGTTTGCTGGCATTCAGTCTGGAGGCCGTGGCCGAGTTGCGCTCGCTGCCGGTGCCGGCTGAAGACGGCAGCCTGGCGCCGACCTGGACGGCATTGGCCGATGGTCGGGCGGTGCTGAGCTGGCTGGAGCGTATTGATTCCGGGCATGCTTTCCGCTTTGCCATCTTGGACGACGATGGCTTCGGGCCGGTGGGCGAAGTTGCCCGGGGCGAGGACTGGTTTGCCAACTGGGCCGACATGCCGGGGTTGTTCGAACTGGCCAACGGGGCCTGGCTGGCCCACTGGCTGGTCAAATCCGGCCCGGCGACCTACGCCTATGATGTGGTGATGGCGGTATCGACCGACCAGGGCGAAACCTGGTCAGGGCCATTCAGCCCGCACGACGACGGGACCCCGACCGAACATGGTTTCGTCAGTTACTTTCACCAGGCGCCGGAAAGCGCCGGCGTGATCTGGCTGGATGGTCGTGAAACCGGGGGTGGGGGGCACGATGCCCATACCGACGGCCATCATCACCACGGCGCCGGGTCCATGACCTTGCGCGCGGCCGTGGTTGACTCGGCCGGCGAGATTTCGGCGCCGGCGCTGCTTGATGAGCGGGTCTGCGATTGCTGCCAAACGGCTGCGGCGGTGACCGACCAGGGGCCGGTGGTGATTTATCGGGGCCGCAGTGCCGAGGAGATCCGGGACATCTGGATCGTGCGCCGAATCGAGGATCAATGGAGCGAGCCGACCAGGATCCATGACGATGGCTGGCGCATCGAAGCCTGCCCGGTCAACGGTCCGGCCCTGATTGCCAGGCAGCAGAAACTGGTCGCCGCCTGGTTCACCCTGGCCGACGGTGTTCCCCGGGTCGAACTGGTTCGATCGATGGATTCCGGGGCAAGCTTTTCCCACCTGGCCACGCTGGGCCAGGAGCAGGCGCTGGGCCGGGTCGACCTGGCCTGGTGGCAGGCGGGTTTCGTGGTTTCCTGGCTCGATCAGGTCGGTGGTGAAGCCCTGTTGCGACTGGCACACTTCGACGAAGCTGGCGAACTGCGCTGGGAGCGAGAACTGGCCGAGCTGGACCCGGGCCGAATCGCCGGATTTCCGCGCCTGGTCAGCCTGAACGGCAGTCGCTTGCTTGTGGCCTGGACCGAGCCTGGTTCGCTCGGTCCCCGCGTACGGGTGGCAGAATTGAAGAAACCGTGAGCCACTGCGAATTCTGAAGAGATTGTAAGCCGCGCATTTGGCGGGCTTTTTTTCAAAAAGCAGGGTAATATCAGGTTCTCAAGCCGGTGCAGGGGGCTTGAACTTCATAAAGTGTCAGAGCGATCACGCTCCTTGACCTATGGTTTGGAGACGATTGCGTGCAGCGGCCACGGGAGGGGCTGGTGAGGGCTGCGAGCTTTGTTCTGTTCGGTTTAAAGGCCGATGATCTCGTGAATACATCGACTTCGGGACCTTTTGGATGGAAGAGTGATGAAACAAGCAGGCCAGTCCAGTGACCAGTCAGACTGAAGCGGAAGACATTACCCGGCTGCTCGAAGAAATCCGGCGCACACCGGAACAGTTCGAGCGCCTGATTCCGCTGTTGTACGACGATCTCAAGCGCATTGGCCATAACCAGCGGGCCTCCGCCGGTCAGGTTGCCTCACCCACCCTGCAGACCACGGCGCTGGTCAACGAGGCCTTTCTGAAGCTTCAGGGCCGGATTCATGAGGGTATCGAGAATCGGCTCCATTTCAAACGGTTAATGGCCAAGGTCATGCGCCAGCTGATCGTCGACTACGCCCGGCGCCAGGCGGCTGCCAAGCGTGGCGGTGTTTTGCCAGACGAGGAATGGTCAGAGCGCATGGGTGCTGTTGAGGAAGACTCGGATTTCACCCTCAGCCTGGAGTCCAGCCTGGTGCGGATGGAACAGGTGCAGCCGCGCCAGGCCGAAGTACTGGCGGCCAGTATCTACCTGGGTTGCACCGCGTGTGAAATCGGCGAGATGCTGGAGCTTTCTGAACGTACCGTTCGCCGGGAGCTGCAAAAGGGCCGCGCCTGGCTGATGGTTGAACTGGCCGATGCGCGCTGACAAGCTGCCCCGTCTGACCCCGGGCAGGCGGCGTCTGCTCGACCGTCTGCTGGATGATTTTCTCGAGCTGGAGGGGGAGGGCGGGGCGCAAGAGCTAGAGCGCTTCAAACGCCGCTATCCGCGCCTGCATGTTTGGCTTGAGCGCCTGCTTGCGGTTGCCGCTACGCCGACCGAGCACTTCAGCAGCGCGGTTGCGCGAACGGCCGAGCGCGCGATAGGCAGGGTCGAGGATTTGCCGGAGCTGGCCGCCGGCCAGGAGCTTGGCGCCTGGCGCATTGTTGGCCAGGCTGGCAAAGGTGGCATGGGCGTGGTCTACCAGGCCGAGCGCGCCGACGGGGCCTTCGAGATGACCGCAGCGATCAAGCTGATTGCCTCGCGTCGCCCTGATGTGGCCGATCGCCTGGTCCAGGAGCGTCATCTGCTGGCCCGCCTCAATCATCCGGGCCTGTCGCGCCTGATCGACGGCGGGCTGACCGACGATGGCCTGGCTTACCTGGTCATGGAGTGGGTGCCAGGCCAGGACCTTTCTGAGCCCGTGCGCGGTGGTCTGGACCCCTTGCAGACCTTTGCCGAAATCGCCGACGCCCTGACCCACGCTCACCAGCGCATGGTGGTGCACGGCGACATCAAGCCTGGCAACGTCAGAATCAGCCCGGATGGTCGGGCCCGGTTGCTTGACTTTGGCGTCGCCCGTCTCGTGGCTGATGAGATTGGCGATGATGATGTTTCGGTGCGCGCCTTGACTCCGGCGTTTGCCGCACCTGAGCTGCTGGCCGGGCAGCCGGCTACCGCCCAGTCCGACGTCTGGGCGCTGGGCGCGCTTTTGAACTGGCTGTTGACCGGGAAGCGACCGACCGGCGACGGCAGTGCCCCGGACACGGCGGGCATTGGCCACGCGCGCGCCGCCGATCTGGCCGCGATCATCCGAACCGCTTGCGCCGATGACCCGGCCGGGCGCTACCCGACGGTGGCTGCCCTTGCCGACGAGGTCCAGCGCATTCGCCGACATCATCCCGTCCAGGCCCGGGTAGCCGGACCGGCACGCCGTATGCGGCTGTGGTCACGGCGCAACCCGGTCGGCGCGGCCCTGGCGCTGGCCTTGCTGCTTGGCACGGTGATCGGCGCCTCGGTGCTGGGTTGGCAGGCCCAGGTAGTTCGCGCCGAGCGCGATATGGCCCAGTTCGAGAACACGCGCTGGGCCATCATGAATGACCAGCTGGCGACCTTGTTCAGGGTTGTTGCCGAGGAGGCCGATAACGACGAGCTGGGGGCACGCGAGCTGCTCGATGGCTCGATCGACCGCCTCGATGAACTGCTGGCCGAGGACGACCGCGGGCGGGCCTACATCGAAAGCATGTTGGGCTCCTTGTACGTGGCCTTGCAGGATTACCAGAATGCTGCCGCCGTGCTGCGTCGATTCGTGGGATCCGATGCCGGGGATACCACCCCGATGCTGCGCAGCGATGCCTACGGCAACCTCGCCCTGGCCGAAACCTATCTGGGCAATCACGAGCGTGCCCTGGAACTGGTCGACCAGGCTCTGGTCATGGTCGAGCGTCGTCCCGGCGATCACCGCCAGCGCATCGCCCAGCTCTACCAGATTCGCGGCAGTGCACTGCGTGGCCTGGGCGACTTGACGGCCTCCACCGAAGCCCTGGAGCAGGGCCTGAGCCTGACCCGGGCGCTGGACAGTGCATCCAACCGGGCCCTGGCCAGGGCCTACAACAATCTGGGCGTGACCCTGATCCAGGCCAGCGAGTTTGACGCCGCCCGGCAAGCCTTTGAGTCTTCGTTGCTGCACTGGCGTGTTCTGGGCCTGGCAGAGTCCAGCGACGCCCTGACCGTGATCGGCAACCTGGCAACCATTTATCACCGCCAGGGCGATCTACCGGCAGCCGAGCTGGCTTACGCCGAGGCGATCGAGCTGCGTCGCGCTCGCTTTGGCGATTCGGCCGCCCTGGCTGCCACCATGAACAACTACGGGCAGGTCCTGATCGTTCGCAATCGTCTTGACCAGGCGCGCGAGCAACTGGAGCAGGCCCGGGACATGATGGGCCGGTTCAATGGTGAGCGCAGTCCCCACTACGCCATCATGCTGCGCTCGCTTGGTCTGCTGGAACTGACCGAAGGCCAGGCGGATCAAGCCGCGGACAAGTTTGCCGGGGCCGAGGCCATTCTGCTTGACACGGTCGGTCCGGACCACCTGTTTACCGCCATGGTCCGCAGTCATGCCGCCCAGTTGTTGGCGCAGCATGATCAGGCGGCGGCCATTGATCGTTTTGACGAACTTGTCGGGCAGATGAGCGACATGGGCGCACCGGCCGAGATCCATCTTGCCGGTGTTCTGTGCGAGCAGGCCGTTGTATTGCTGGAAATGGACCG
>RECK01000352.1 GCA_007694055.1 Wenzhouxiangella sp. | reverse complement strand
CGCCAATCGATAAGTGCCTGGTTCCGGATCGGGACCGAAGCTGAACGAAACCAGCTCGGTCATGGCCTCGAAACGATGATCCTGGGCCTGGCGCAAGACCCGGTCCATAACCTCCATAGTCTCTCCATCGCGCGTGTAGGTAAAGAATGCCTCGGCACGCGGAAGGTACGGCACGCGGTAGACCCTTCCTTCGATCTCGACACGCTCGGGACCGTCGCGGCCGTTGTCGAAGCGGAACGAAGCAGTCAGGTGATCACCGATCTCGCCGATGGTAATCTCGCCTTCCAGCGCCCGGCTGTTGTCGCGCCACACCATATCCCTGCGCTGCAGGCCCGCATAGGCCTCGCCCTGACGGGCCAGCCGCGAGTGGCGGATCGTATAGGTCTGGCCCGCCCGAGCATCCGGCGGCAGCTGGATCCAGGTCGTTGCCATCTCTTCCTCGCCACCGTCCCGGCGCACTGCCGAATGCAGAAACAGGCGGTAGGGGCCCGTCGCGTTCCAGGTATCCACACGCTCCCGCCCGCCAAAGCCATCTGCTCTCTCACGCGAGTCGGTGTAGGTGCGCGGCTCGAACCGCGCCGCCGGGCCATCGCCGGTATAGGCTCCGGTCGATACGACGAAGCCGGAAATATCAAGCTCGAACTCCCCCGGCTCCAGCCCCGCCGCCATACGCCCGGCACTGGCACTGTCCGACCGCGTTGTGGCGGCCCCATCACCACCATTGCCACAGCCGGTCAACAGCATCAAGCTGACGGCGACCGACGCCAAAAACGGGCCGAAAACAGAAATAGCGGGGCGAATATTCATGATCGGGTTCCCTCGGCAGCATCAACAGATCCATCTTTCCATTGATACGCGGTATTCCCAACAATCCGGACAGCCAGCCCCATTGTTTTCCCCTCTCTCCCTCTCTCCCTCTCTCCCTCTCTCCCTCTCTCCCACTGCTCCTTTCCCCAACACCTTGACGAACCGCCATCAATGGCTACAATAAAAACCGGCTTGGAAAGACTGGCACGGCAATGCGCTACCTCATTCTCACCCTGACCGTTCTGATCATGCTTGCTGCCGGCCTGTGGTTATGGGCGCGCAGCCTGGGGCCGACCGATGCCCAGCTCGAAGCGCTGGCGCTGATGGAAAGCCCGCTGGAATTCGAAGGCTCGAATGCTTTCACGGCCCTGTGGCTGCTGCCCTACGACGTGCCGGAAAGCGAGCAGGACGGGGTCATGGCCGACGACATCGAGGCCTTGGTCCGCAGCCGGAGGAACTGGTTCGAGGATGGCGGTGCGCTGCATTTCGGCTCGCTTGCCGCCGAGCGCTCCGCCGACCTGCGCCCTGACGCCGAAGACCGCAAGCTGTTTTGTCAGTCCGGCCGCGGCAGCTGCCTGGACCAGGTTCGCACCAATCCCGACGGCATTCGAGAGTTGTTGCAACGTCACTCACGACTGCTCGAAAGAACCGCCGCACTGGCAAACCACGATTACCTGCAAGACTTGTTCCCGCCCAGCTTTCTCTCCCCGACACCCGGCTTCCAGCTGGCCACCTACACCCAGACCCGGCACGCGCTGGCCTTTATCGATGGCCAGGTCGAGGATGCGCTGGAAGGCACCTGCCGCGATCTGGCAGGCTGGCAACGCCTGGGCACCAACAGCGACACGCTGCTGACGCGGATGATTGGTCACGCGTTCGCAAGCCAGCGTTTTACAGGCCTGCTGGCCGACATGCTGGCCGAACTGCCTCCCGGCCACCCGCTGCCGCCCAATTGCCAGGCCTTGCTGCAGCAGCCAGATCCTGAAGCGCTGAACCTGTGCCAGCCCATGCGCGGCGAGTTTCGCCTGATGCAAGCGTTCACCCAGGAAATGGCCAGCGACGCCTATCTCCGGGATAGCGCCGAGCTGAGCCGAGTCGAACGCCTGCGCCTGTTCGGTTTCCGCTACGAGCCAAGCATCGCCCTGGCGGCGCCTGGCTACGCCCAGTGGTGCAGCGAGGAGATCCGGGATGCCGTCGCCGCCGACAACCCGGAACCTGAGCTACTGGAACCACCTTCGCTGTTCAACCTGCGCTGCCTGGCCAACATGCAACAATGCTGGATCTCGCGCATGACACCCGCTTCAGTCTTCCGCGTTTACCACGGCAGGCACCTGGACTACGGCGCACGGATGCGACTGCTGGCCGCCTTGCTGTGGATACAGCAGCACTCGGCCGATGAGTCGCTCGAAGCGGCATTCGCCAGCCTGCCTGACCGTTTCCAGTCAGCGACCCGCCCGCTGCGCCTGGATGCTGATCAAGCCGAGCTGGCGGTCGAGCTCCATAATCACGGCGACGGTCAATTCTTCACTCTGCCCTTGCCGGGCTCCCGGCAGCACAAAGCCGGCCCTGAAACAGGATGAAGCTGAATTCAGCGTTCCCGTAGCGCTTGGCTGCCAGGCGACTTGGGCACGCTATCGCCTTCATCCCGGGGAAAAACGGCAGCGGCTTCAAAAAATGAGGTTGGAAGACAGGGAAACACTTGCGAAGCTCCGTCTTTCAGCCTGCTCCGGCCTTTCGCAACGAGTGGTATCCGTTAGGATGAGTGTGACTTATGCACTCAGGCAGCCAAAAAAGCAGCGCTGTACTGATTATCGGCTTCGTGCTGCTGTGGAACTCCGGCTTTATCGGCGCCGAATTCGGTCTGAATTACGCCGGCGTATTCACCCTGCTGTGGTGGCGTTATGCGCTGCTTGCCCTGCTGCTGCTTGCCTACCTGGCCGTGCGCGCGCAGTTGTGGTGGCCCGGGCTGAGAGCGACCGGGCTTACCATGCTGGTTGGTGTGTTTGCTCACGGCGTATGGCTGAGCTGTGTGATGGTTTCCCTGGAGATCGGTATCCCGGCAGGAATCGTTGCCCTGGTGGTGGCCCTGCAGCCAATGACGGTAGGCGCCCTGGCCGGGCGGGTCACCGGCGAACCCACATCGAGCGCCAGCTGGTTCGGGCTGGCCGTGGGCTTTTCCGGCGTGCTGATCGCTGTGCTGGGGCGCGCCCGCCTGGACAATGAGGCGTCACTGCTGCTGTACCTGGTGCCATTTGGTGCCGTCATTGGCTTCACTGTTGCCAGCTTGTTGCAGCGCTGGATCGAGATCCACAGCCCGGCGGATCACATTCCGGTGCCCTTGGCCCTGTTCTACCAGGCAGTGGCCACGGCACTGGTCGCGACCTTGCCGGCCCTTGCCCTGGAAGGATTGACTGCGCGCTGGACGGCGGAGCTGTTCGCCATCATGGGGTGGCTGATTCTGGCCGTTTCGCTGGCCGCCTACGCCTTGATGTGGCGCCTGATCGAGCGCATGGACGCGACCCGGGTGGCCAGCCTGTTCTATCTTGGCCCGCCCGTTACCATGCTGATGGCCTGGTTCACACTCGGCGATACCTTGCAGGCCAGTGACCTGGTCGGCCTGGCGGTGACGGCAGTCGGGGTGGTACTGGTCTATCAGGCCGACCGTCTGCGACGGCGTCTGCGCCAGCGAAAAACCTCTGAATCAGGGCTTCCCTAATTTCCCTTTTCAATTTCCCTTTTCCAGCGGCTCGAGTTCTTTCCAGATCGCGTTGGCTTCTTCGGTCAGTTTTGCATAGCCCTTGATGTCGCCGTTGCGCTGCGCATGCAGGGCCTGGTCAAGTTTTGCATCGTACTGCTTGCGCAGCTTCTTTACGGGATCAGACTTGAGGAATCCGAACATGGTGATGGCTCTCTGATTGACAACAGCTGCAGTGTTGACCGCGGGCTGCTTACGCCGTGTGATGACGCTCAGCCTCCAGCGCCAGCAGCCAGCGTTTGCGCTCAAGTCCGCCGGCATAGCCGGTCAGCTGCCCATCACTGCCAACCACGCGGTGGCAAGGCACCACAATGCTCCAGGGATTGCGCCCGACCGCCATGCCGACGGCGCGACTGGCCGACGGCTTGCCCAGGGATTCGGCGATTTGACCATAACTGGAGCGCGCACCGTAGGGAATCGTCTGCAAGCAGCGCCAGACCGCCTGCTGGAAGATTGTTCCCGCCGCTGCCAGGGGCAGGTCGAAGCACTGCAGGCGACCAGCGAAGAACTCGCCGAGCTGTTCCCTGGCTGATGCCAGCAGGGCGGTTTCAGCTCGCGGCCAGGAATCCAGCCCGGGGGGTAGATGGCGCTGGTCGGCAAACCAGAGGCCGGCCAGCCCATCGCCGCGGTCGGCGATCAGCATCGAGCCGAGCGGGGTGTCCATTTCGATACAGTTCATGCAAGAGATCTCCACAGGTGAAGGACGGGGTAGCCGCGCCACGGGCGCCAGCGCAGACAGAGGCGATAGTCGGCGGCCTCGGCCGGGGCCTGGTAGTACTGTTCGTCGCTCAGATCTGTCAAGGGCATGTCCATTGCGTCAGGATAGGCGCAAACGCGCCTGCAAACATCCTGATTTCGGACCCGTGCAGCTTCGGGGCCAGCCAGGCTGCCTGCTCGCAAGGCAGTGGGACAAGACAATCAGGATTGAACAATCCGCCACGGTCGGGAATACTCGACGCTGGAGTCTGAACAAGCGAGGGAAGTCATGGCACAGCAATACACGCGTACCACGCGCATCGGTTGGGGACAGCGGCTGATGCAGTCGTTCAAGGGCATATTGACCGGCGTGATCCTGATCGGGGTTGCCGTGGTCTTGCTATGGTGGAACGAAGGTCGTGCGGTCAATACCGCCAAGGGGCTGGCCGAAGGGTCAGCGGCGGTCGTCGCGATTACACCCGAATCGATCGACCCGGCCAATGAAGGCCGCCTGGTTCATGTCAGCGGCCAGGCCAGCTCCGGGGAAACCCTGTCGGATTCGGTGCTGGGCGTACAGCAGCGCGCCATTGCCCTGATCCGCGAAGTCGAGATGTTCCAGTGGCGCGAGGACTCCTCCACCGAGACCCGGACCCGGGCCGGCGGTGCCGAGGAGCGGGTCACGACCTATCGGTATCGAACCGAGTGGTCATCGCGCCATATTGATTCCAGCCGTTTCGACCAGCCTGCGCAGCACCGCAACCCGGCCGCTTTTCCGATCAACGCCGAAACCCGCCGGTCCAGCGATGTCAGCGTCGGCGCCCTTGGTCTGAGTCCACGGCTGATCGCCCAGATCAGTCAGGGCGACTACCTGCGCCTGGATGAATCTCACGCTGCGGCACTACCCAGTGCCCTGCAGGCACGGGCCAATACCGAGCATGCCGACTGGCTTCACATCGGCAATCCCATGGCACCGGAAGTCGGTGATCTGCGCATTCGACTGCAAGTCATTGAGGACCAACCGGTCTCCATCCTGGCTCGGCAGACCGGCAACGGTTTGGCCACGCACACCACCAGTCGAGGCACCACCATCGAACGTCTGCGTGCCGGCCACCACAGTGCCGAAGCCATGTTCGAGCAAATGGTGCGCGAAAACACGATCATGACCTGGGGCTTGCGCGTGCTCGGCATCGTACTGGCGATCACCGGTTTCGGCATGATTCTCAAGCCGGTCCAGGTGGTTGCCGATGTGCTGCCCATCCTGGGCAGCATTGCCGCAGCCGGTGTCGGGCTGGTCTCGGCAATACTCGGGACCGTGTTGTCTCTGCTGACCATCGCCCTGGCCTGGTTGTTCTACCGACCCCTGCTCAGCATCGTGCTGCTGGCCATCTGTGGCGGCCTGATCTACCTGGTCCGGCAACGCGGCAAGGCGCAGCCCGGACCGGACAATGCGCCGGCCGAACCCGGTGGGTAAAACGTGGCAGCCTGTTGCTGCATTCGCTCGGGCCGGCCTGATCACTGACCGTGCCAGTCAGACATGACCCGGCCTGACGATCAGACTGGCGCACTGACGCAAGCGCAAACGCTGGTTGGCGACGGCGCCGAACTGCCGGCCAGCGGCAGCGGGTGGCAGCCCGGCCAGCGGGTGGGAGCTTACCGGCTGATCCGCTTGCTGGGCGAAGGTGGCATGGGTGTGGTCTGGCAGGCCGAACAGCTCGAGCCACTGCGGCGCGAGGTAGCAATCAAGTTGCTGCCCGGCCATCGCGATGATCCGCTTGCCGAGGCCTATTTCGAAGTCGAGCGCCAGGCCCTGGCCCAGCTGTCGCATCGCGCCATTGCCCAGATCCACGATGCCGGCCGCCTGCCCGATGGCTCGCTGTTCTTCGCCATGGAATTCGTACCCGGCGAGCCGCTGGACGATTTCGTGCGCAGCCAGCGGATGGGTCCGCGCGACTGTGCCCGCCTTCTGGTCGAGATCTGTCGCGGCGTTCAGCACGCCCACCAGCGCGGCCTGATCCACCGCGACCTCAAGCCGCTGAACATCCTGGTCGAGAGGGTCGATGGCGAGCCAAGGCCGCGCATCATCGACTTCGGTATCGCGGTGGCGGCCGGCACCAGTCCGCGTGCTTCGGTCGCGGGCACGTCCGTCAGAACCATGGGCACGCCGGCCTACATGGCCCCGGAACAACGCGCCGCCGGCGCGCGCATTGACGCCCGCTGCGATGTCTATGCGCTGGGCGCGATCCTGGCCGAGATCCTGGCTCAGGGCAAGACCGGCAAACGCCCGGACACGCTGTTGAGCGGCACCCAGCGCCAGCTCGGCCTGGCCCACAGCCTGGGCCAGGGCACGACTGTCAGCGACGAAGTGCGCGGATTCACCAACGTCCTGCACGATACGCCCCGCGAGCTGCGCGCCATCGCCTTGAAGGCGCTTTCCGACGACCCCGACCAGCGGTTTGATTCCGCGGCTGCGCTGGCCGAAGAACTGCTCGCCTGGCTGGACCACCGCCCGGTAAGATCCTATTCCGACAGCCGTCTGTACCGGCTCCGGTGCTTCGTTCGCCGCTATCGCGTCGGCACAGTGGCAGTCACTGCGGTCCTTCTGGCGCTGGTCGGCGGTCTGCTGGTGGCCATGCACGGCATGGACCAGGCCCGCCAGGCCCAGGCCCTGGCCGAGCAACGCCAACAAGAAGGCGAGCAACTGATTCATTACATGCTCGGCGAATTCGCCGACAAGTTACGGCCCATTGCACGCCTGGACCTGCTCGATGGTGTTGGCCAGCAGGCGATGGTCTATCTTGCCGATCAGGGCGAAGCCGGCAATGCTGACCAGGCCTTGCAACGGGCCCGTGCCTTGCGCACCCTGGGCGAAGTGCAAGTCACCCGCCAGCAATTTGATCTGGCCGGACAGTCGCTGGCCGATGCATACGTCGTGCTCTCATCCTGGACAAGAACTGCCTCGGCAGAGCTGGTGTTCGAACTCGGCCAGATCGCGTTCTGGCGCGGTGCCGTCAGCTATCGCCTGAGCGATCTCGATCAGACCGAGCTGCATTGGCAGCAATACCTGGCGTCAGCGACCCGCCTCAACGAGCAATTCCCGGACGATCCGCGCGGACTGCAGGAGCTGGCTTATGCCTACAACAACCTCGGCACCCTGGCCAACGCCCAGCAACGACTGCATGACGCCCGTCGCTACTTCGGTCGGGTGGTCGATATTCGGCGCGGATTCATCGAGGGCCCGGACGACCGTCGCGCCGAGGCCCTGGCCAACAGCCTGTCCTGGTTGGCGCGGGTACAGCAGCAGTTGGGAGAGCCGGTTGCCGCCTGGAACGCGTCAGCCGAAGCGGTGGCCCTGGTCAGCACACTCAGAGCGCATAGCGATGATGGCCGGCTGCGTCAGCGCGAGGCCAACCTGCGCTATGTCCTGGGCTGGAACAGCCAGTGGCTGGGTGATGGCGAACAGGCGCGGCAGGAGCTGCAAGCCAGCCTCGACCTGGCCCGCGAGGATGTCGCCAACGATCCCACCCAGCCGCGCCGGCAGCTGATGATGGCGCGCGCTGCCTTTGATCGTGTTGCCCTGTCTGATCAGCTCAACGAGGAAACGCTCCAGGCCTGGGCCACCGGACAGCAGGGCCTGGAAATGCTCGAGGCCGGCACGCTGCTGGAACAGGACATGGTTGACCTGCGCCTGCGCGCCTGCCGGGCTGAACTGCGGATAGCGGAATTGCGGTCTGACCGTGCGACCTGCCTGCAGGCGCTCTGGCCAGAGCTTGAGCAACGCTTTCGCACCGAAGTCGATCAGGATGAGTTGACACTTGCCGCCGAGCTTTGGCAGACCGCCGAACGGATCGATTCGGCACCAACTGACCTCGCCGGTGCAACCTGGATCCAGGCCTTGCTGTTCGAGGGGCCAGCTTCCAGCCTGGCAGGCCTGCTGATCCGGCGTGATTTCCTGGCCTGGCACGAACCCGAAAATCCATTGATTGCCGATCTCGAAGCCCGCATCGACGAGATGCGCGCCCATAGCCATGATGAAAGGAACCCTAAATGACCCAGACCACTGTCGAACTGAACGCAACCATCACCATCAGCGGCAGCCAGCCCCCTTACCAGGTGGA
>RECK01000212.1 GCA_007694055.1 Wenzhouxiangella sp. | reverse complement strand
CTTTCGCCGCCAGGGTCAGACGAACCTCGTGTGATCGGCCATCATCGATGAAAGCGAAACGGTCGCCCGGCTGAAGTTCACCGTCAAGCAGTAGCTCAACCCCCGTGTCCGTTTGAGCGAAAGTCTGAATCACTTCGACCTGGTAACTGGCCTGTCCACATTTCAGCATGGCCCTATAGCCTGGCCAATCGGCCGGCAGACAGGGCTGAATCAAGATCTCGTCGCCGCGGCGAGTCAGCCCAAGCAGAGCTTCGATTCCGGCTCGATACAGCCACGCGGCTGCGCCGGTGTACCAGCTCCAGCCGCCGCGACCGCCCAGTTCACCGACACTGTAGATATCTCCGGCCAGGACGTAGGGTTCGAGTCGATAGGCCCGGACATCTTCCTGGTCAAGCGTGCGCAGGATGGGATTGAGCAGCCGAAACAGCGCCATCGCTTGATCGCCCTGCCCCAGCCTGGCCATCGCCCAGATCGACCAGGTCGCCGCGTGGGTATATTGCGCGCCATTTTCACGCACACCGGGCGGATAGCCCTTGATGTAGCCCGGATTCTGAGGGCCGGTATCGAACGGGGGCGTCAGCAGCTTGATCAGCCTGTGTTCATCATCCACCAGCCTGTCCAGGGCCGAGTCCATGGCATCTGCCGAGCGCTGCGTGACCTGCTCCGGGCCCAGCACCGACCAGGCCTGGGCAATCAGGTCGATCTGGCATTCTTCATTGGCCCTGGAGCCGACTGCCGTGCCGTCATCGAAATAGGCGCGCTGGTACCAGCTGCCGTCCCAGGCGACCTGGTCAACCTGGTTGTGCAGCGCCTTGGCCAGCTGCCGATACTGTTCGGCACAGCCTGGCTCGCCCTGCCTTTCACAGCAGGCGGAGAAATCGTTCAGCACCCGGATCAGGAACCAGGCCAGCCATACGCTCTCTCCCCGGCCCCGCAGGCTGATCTGGTTGAAACCATCATTCCAGTCACCCGAACCGATGGTCGGCAGGCCGTGAGGCCCGACGGTCGTGGCCCGGTCAATGGCACGCTTGCAGTGCTCATAAAGCGATTCCCGACGCTGGGACTGACCGAATTCCGCATAGCGCTCGGCCTCGTCTGCGTTCAGCGGGGCGCCTTCCAGGTAGGGCACGGAAACCTCGAGAATCGCATCATCGCCAGTCACCTTGACGTAGTGGGCGACGGCATAGGGTAGCCAAAGCAGATCATCCGAACAGCGCGTGCGCACGCCGCGCAGCGGCCTTTCATGCCACCAGTGCAGCACATCACCGGCCATGAACTGACGGCTGGCAGCCAGCAGCAAGTGCTCGCGGACCATGCCCGGATCCAGCCACAGCATGGCGAGCATGTCCTGAAGCTGGTCGCGATAGCCGAATGCGCCGCTGGACTGGTAGTAGCCTGTTCGCCCCCACAGCCGCCCCATCAGCGCCTGGTAGGGAAGCCACTGGTTGATCATCAGGTCCATGGCAGGCTCGGGCGTGTCGATCTTGACCGCCGAAAGCAGCGCGTCAATCGCGGCGGTGGACCGGGCGCGGCTGGGCGCAGCCGCCTCGGCCCGACCGAACTTTTGAATCAGCTTCGCGGCTTGATCCCGGTCCTCGCCCTGCCCGACCAGAAAGGTCGCCGAGCGGGTCTGCCCAGGCGGTATGTCCAGGTGCATCTGGATGGCAGCACATGGATCCAGGCCCTCACCGACCTGGTCGGCCAGGCCAATTCGTTTCAGTGCGGCCGGTGCGCGGATACTGCCACCCTGGCCCAGAAACTCGCGCCGACAGGTGGTGAAACCATGCCAGGCTTGCGTGCTGGCGACAAAGGCGCAGGCCGGACCTGCCCGGGGGCTGAATGGATTGCGGGCAAGAATGGCGGCATGCGGCTGATCCACCTCCAGCGCCAGCTGATGGGCGTGATCAAGACGGTTGGTCCCCAGCACCCACTCGAGGTAGAAGGTAACGGTAATCCGGCGCGTCCAGCTGGACTGGTTGGTCAAGGCAAGCTCGCACAGCTTGACCGGGTGTTCGGCATCGACATGAACATCCAGCTGCTGGACCAGATCCTTGCTGGCCTGCTCGAATCGACTCCAGCCCAGACCATGGGTGATGCGACAAGGGCCGGACGGCGCAACCGGTGCCGGCGTTGGTGTCCACACCTCTCCGGTCTCTTCATCTCTCAGGTACAGGACTTCGCCCGAGGGTTCGGAGACCGGATCATTGGCCCAGGGGCTGATCCGGCTTTCGGAACTGTTGTCGCACCAGGTGCACATGCTGCCGTTGCTGCTGACCAGGGTGCCAAAGTGCTTGTTGGCCAGCACGTTGCTCCACGGCGCAGGCGTTTGGGCAGGGCCCTGGAGCGTTATGACATAGGCCTGGTTGTCCGGGTCAAAAGCGCCCAGTCCATTGTCGAAGATCAAACCCTCGACTGGCGGCAAGCGCATGGGCTTCCAGTCTGGTTGGCGAGCGATGACATGGGCCGGCAGTCTGGGCATCAAGGCGCTCGACTCGCCCTTGACCAGGCCGTCATGACGGGCATCGAACACCACGCTGGCCGCGCGTGCCAAAGCCTGGCGTTGCGGCAGCCCCAGTTCGCGCCCGGACAGCACCAGAACGCGCCCGCGCAGACTCCTGAACAGACGGTTTCGAATATCGTCAATCCGGGTTTGCAGGTAGTCTCTCGAGGGCTGACCGTAACCACCGGCGGACTCATCGACCAGGACCAGGTCCATTTGCCATTGCCGTCCGGCCAGGAAAGTGTGTGACCTGATCAGCCTGTCCAGCTGGGCCGGCTCATGATCATCGTGGATACGGACCAGCACGATGGGCCAGTCACCGGAAAGGCCGAGTGAAAAAAGCACCAGCTGAATGGCCTGTTCCGGTCTCGGGCCAGCCAGTTCCCGGTGCTCGGGCTCGGGCCAGACCGTAGTACTGAAAAGGCCCATGGCCTCACGGGCCTCACCTGGCGTCATGCCGAGCAGGTGGGTTTCCTGGGCGGTCTGCATGGCAGTCTGCTCCAGCAGCCACTCGATACGGGCCAATGAACCGTAAAAATCCAGGCTGGCCAGGAGCTGGCGGCGAGAATGGCTGGCGCCGGTCAGAAAGGCAAGCTCCAGGTCAGCATAGGGAGGCAACTCGATTTCAACTGCCAGGGCGATGGCCGGGTCCAGAACCGCACCCGAGCGTGCGGCCATGCTTCGGACACCCTGTTCCAGGCCGGCCGCGTTGGCCAACTGTCTGCCGCGCCCCAGGAAGCTGGCCCGATCGGTATCCCAGCCAGTTTCGAGCCCAGCCCCTGCCGGCTGGATCAGCCGGTGGGCCAGGTACAGGGGACGCTCCGCGGCGCTCCTGGGGCGCTTGCGGTACAGCAAGGTACTGAGTTCGTCGAGATACTCGGTTTCAATGAACAGCCGGGCAAAAGCCGGATGGCGCTCGAACTCGCCCGTTCCACTCATCGCAACTTCGGCGTGGCTGACCACGACAAGCCGGCGGGTCTGGCGGGACTCGTTGCTGATGCGCAGATGATGAACCTGGACATCATGCTGCGACGAGACCGCCAGCCGCAGCCGACAGCTCAGGTCCATGCCACTGCGCTGTATTTCGGCCCGGTGCGGACCCAGCCGGCTGACAATCTGTTCCTCAATGGCCGGATCGTCGCCCTGACCAAAAACCAGCTGCCGGTTCTGGTCCAGATCCCTGACCAGCACCCGATGCCCGCTATCACTGGTGGTGCGGTCGGCTTGCCAGCGGGTCAGCATGACGTCATTCCAGCTCGCCGAGCTGGCGCCCCGGGCGGTGGCCAGCATGCTGAAGTGGCCGTTCGACAGGCGGGTCGCTTCCCGGGCTTGCGCTTCGTCCTCGGCCGACCACATCTGCGGCCTGGGCGCCACCTGAACGGGAGGCCCGACCCGCGGCTGGCGGCTGGCCCGGATGCGCGGTGGCATCAATGGTTTGCGCTCGTAAAGCAGCATCGCAACACTGCCGATACGCGGATCGGCATGAAACCGGCGCACCATGACCTGATCATTGAGAAAGTTGTCGATGGCCAACAACGCCATGCCCTGGTGATGACTCATCCATGAATGAACCACGCGCGGCCGGTGCGTTGTAAGTTTTTCACGGCGACCAAAGTCCACGGCTTCGTGGTAGCCGTACAGGCCCAGCGCACGATCCGCACGCAGTCGCTGGAGGTTGTCAATCACCGCCAACGGATCATGCGACAACGCCATGATGGATGCATAGGGCGCAATCACCAGGCGATCTCCGAGGTCACGCCTGAAGCCCAGCATCGGCACACCGAAACTGCGGTACTGATAGTGGCGATGCTCGTCGAGCTGGTAGTAGCCGGACTCAGATATTCCCCATGGCAGCCGGAGACGCCGGGCAAACTCGCGATGCAGCCGAATCGCTGCCCGGCTGGCATGGCGCAGCAGCGAGCCGCGCGGGTGGCGCACATACAGCTCCGGCATCAGGTATTCAAACAGCGTTGCACCCCAGGACATCAGAATGGCGCGGCCACGCCGGCGCCGGTACGGGCGACCCAGGTGCAACCAGTGCCTGAGCGGTGCGTCGCCCTTGGCAATGGCCACCAGGCTGGCCAGGCGAGATTCGGAAGCCAGCAGGTCGTAGTGATTGCTGTCCGGTCTGCCGCTGTCCAGGTCATGACCAATGCGGAACAGGTGCCGATTGCGGTCATAGAGAAATTCAAAATTCATCCCACTGACCCAGTCCGCCGCGCGCGCGCCCAGCTTGTGCTGGTTGGCATTGATCGCCTCGGCTTCGGCAATGGCCTGGTCCAGCATACCCGGCAAGCGCTCGATGAAGCGCCGGGTCGGGGCTGCAAGATCAAGGCCGGCCAGCGTATCAATGGCGGCCTTTGCAGTCGCGCCGAGATCAACCGCCGCGGCCGGTGACCAGCCGACCAGCAAGGCCTGCTCCAGGGCATGCCAGGCCGGAACAGCCGAGACCGGATCGAGATCGGACGCCTGAAGTCTTGACCAGTCAGGCAGCCACGGCATCAAATGCCGGACCAGTTCATCGATACCCTGGCCTTGCTGCTCGACTTCCTTGAGCCATACGCGAAGCTCGTGCAGCGTTTCCTTGCTCAGGTCGAGGTCCGGGTTTTCGGCCAGACTGAGTATCTGCCGATTCAGTTCGTCAAGATGCAGAGTCCGGAACAGCACCAGGCTGCGATACCCTTCCAGTTCACCGCTTGCCAACAGTTCGCTGCGACGCTGTTCAAGCCATTCCAGCATTGCCGGCAGGAACTGATCCAGCCGGCCACCTTCAGGCAGGGCCTGGAGCGTCTCCACCATGACCGCCAAGGTATCGCGCAAGCCAAGCAGCAGCGGCTTGAGACTGACCGGTGCGGACGACAGCTCGGCCATGGCCTGGCTGAGGACAACCAGGCTGGCCGCCAGGTTGCCGCTATCGACGGTGGAGACGTAGCGAGGATGAAGCGCCTGCAGATTCTCGATTTCATACCAGTTCAACCAGTGCCCCCGGTAGCGTTCGAGGTCCTGCATTCGCTCCATGCAGTTACCCAGCCAGGCCAGCAGGGAGCGAATATCGATCCAGCCAAAGTCATGGGCGGCAAGCGCCGAGTTGAGCCCCATGCCGATATTGGTCGGCGAGGTGCGCCTGGCCAGCGCCACGCTGGGCACTTCCTGGTAGTTGTCCGGCGGCAACCAGTGGTTCTCGGGGCGCACAAAGTGCTCGAAGAACAGCCAGGTGCGACGTCCGGCAGTACGCAGCGTGTCCTTTTGCGCGGGGCTCAGTTCAGCGATCCGGGTTCGAATCGGGCGATCAAGCAGGTAGCAAACCCCGGGTGCAAAAAACCAGGCCAGCAAGAAAGGCGCTGCAACGGGCAAAGCAGCCGGCTGACCGTACACCAGGCCAAGACCAACGCCGACGGCCAGGGTGGGTGACAACCACATCTCCCTGGTCAACTGGCCCAGTCGACCGCCCTGCCCCCGGCGCTTTTGAGCCTGGGCGGCGGTAGTCCATTGCAGCAGGTGTTTGCGGGTCACACCCATCCGGATCAGGGACCGGGCAATGGCATCGATCAGCACGCCCGATTGGTGGGGCAACAGCATCAGGCTGACCATCCAGTGCAACAGCTGGCGTTTGAGACCCGACAAGGCATTGATGGCAACCAGCGGTGCCAGCCGCGGCCTTGCCAGCAGGCGAGTCAGCAGACCGAGCATTTCCGACAGCAAAGGCGCCGCAGAAAATGCGGCGATCAGCACGGTCGCCGCCAGGGCCGAGCCGGGCAGCAATCCCGACCAGGCCAGAACCAGCAGCGCCAGAAAGCTGGGAGGCAGAACGCTGCGCCGGAGATTGTCGATGATCTTCCAGCGATCCAGGGGGCCGAGCCGGTTGCGACAGCGGGTGCCGTCCGCGCGCCTGATGCTGCTTCGCAGCCAGGGCAAAAGCTGCCAGTCTCCCCGAACCCAGCGATGCAGTCGACGCATGAAAGTGGCCGTGCTCGAAGGGAACTGCTCCAGCAATACCAGGTCGCTGGCCAGCCCGACCCGACTGTACATGCCCTCCAGCAAATCGTGGCTCAGTACCGTATTTTCCGGAATGGCATCGCCAAGACAATGTGCAATGGCACGCCAGTCGTAAATTCCCTTGCCGGTAAAAATGCCCTGGCCGAACAGATCGTGATAGACATCGGAAGCCGCATGGGAATACAGGTCAACGGTTCGATCACCGCAGAAAATTCGGCTGAAGAAGGTATCGCCTCCGTGCTCGGGGTCAACCTCCAGCCGCGGCTGAATAATGCTGTAGCCGGCTTTCAAGCCGCCGTTGACCGGGTCGATCACCACTCGACTCAGCGGATGGTCCAGGGCGCCAACGAGTCGAGCCGCAGTGCCGGGAGGCATTCGCGTATCCGCGTCCAGGGTGATGACGAAGCGAATCCCTTCCAGGGCCTTGCCCGGTCCCAGCACCACGTCGTAGCTGGTAACGCGGCTGCCACCGAGCAGGTGGTTGAATTCTTCGAGCTTGCCGCGCTTGCGCTCCCAACCCATCCAGCGCTGCTCGCCAGGGTTGTAGCGCCGCCTCCGACACAGAAACAGGAATTGCCCCGCTCCGTACTTTGCCGCCAGCGCGTCAAGACAGTCCCGGGCCTGGTCCATGACCAGTGTGTCGGCGGGCGTCTGCTCCTGATCGGCATCGGCGAAGTCAGCCAGCACGGCATAAAGCAATCTGCGATCGGTATTGCCAAGGTAATTGCCCTCAAGATGACTGAAGACCTCGACGACATCGGCCGCTTCAGCCAGCAACACCGGCATTACCACGATCGTTCGGGCAGAGTCAGGCAGCCCGGCCTCATAATCCATTCGCGCCAGCGGTCGCGGCGGAATCAACCAGCTCAGCAGCCCGTTCAGCAGGGACACGGCCAGAATGGAGGCCGGCAGCCCCGCAAGCAGCAGGGAAAGCAATACCGTCACGGGTGCGGCGCTTGCGGCCATCACCATCACCGTCACGGCAGCCAGTGCCACGGTAGTGAACAAGCCCAGCCCGGTGAAATAAACCGGTTTCGGATGGCGATTGGCGAAACGACGGAAGTAGTGGCTGACTCTTGGCCGAAAGTCGATCGCGGCTTCCAGCTCGGTCAGGCCACCACCGATCAGGTAATAGCCCACGTGGCGCTGGCGAGACTCGACCCGGTCGATCCGGCTGGCCAGAGCAACGGCGGCCAGGGCAATCTCGGTTTCCGCAAGCCGACTGCCGCGCGCCAATTGCTCGATGACGCTGCGATAACGATTGCGAGAATCGAACTCCATGCCCGCGTATGCGTCTTCCGGGTCTTGTCTCAGCGCGCGTTCAACGCGGCTGACGCGCTCGAAAAATGCATGCCAGTCATGCACCTCAATCGCACGCAGACTGATGATCAGGCCGGCAATGAGACTGGTGGTGACCTGCTCGGTCGCGCGGCTTGCACCGCCGGGTTCAGCTGTCGGTGCCGTCAGCGCAGTTTCGAACTCATCCATCAAGCGCTCGAGTATGCACAGCGCAAGTACTCCGGGCAGGGCCCAGAGCTCACCGATACTGAGTTCAGAGAGCTCCTGAAATTGATCGACCTGGTGCTCGAGCCAGTCCGTATCCAGGGGCAACTGCCCAGCCTTCATCAGCCCGCGAGCCAGGACCTCAACGCGCAGCATCCAGCCGCTGCCACCCTCATCGTTGCGCCCGCTGGGAAGCTGCCCCAGGTAACGGTTGGGAAGTTGATCACCCAGAACCGCGATCGCATCCTCGATGACGTGCCGATTGTCCAGCAGCCATTCTTCGGCCCGGGTCACCTCGCTGGATCGCCCCAGACGCTCCTCCAGCTGCAGGTACAGTGCAAGCTGACGTTGCCTGAGCCGGCGGACACGAAAGCGCCCCAGGTT
>RECK01000275.1 GCA_007694055.1 Wenzhouxiangella sp. | reverse complement strand
GCTGCTTCCGCCACCGCAGGCAGAGAGCACGAGCGCACAGGCGACGACGCCCAAAAACTTGCTCATTTTCATGTCGATGAATCCCGATTGTTTGATTATCTTGGCCAACATCTGTGTTTCCCGGCAATTCTTCAGTCAAGGACCACGCGATCATCAAGGATCGTGGGGGTAACGAATATCAACAGCTCACGTTTCTGATCCCGGGTGCCGCGGTTTCGGAACAGGGCGCCGACCACGGGCACATCGCCCAGTACCGGCACTTTCGAGGTCTCGAAGTTACGCTCCTCCTGGAAGATGCCGCCCAGTACCACGGTCTGTCCGTTGTCGATCAGAACGCGGGTTTCCAGTTCGCGGGTATCGATGGACGGTACGCCGGCAAAGATCTCGCCGATCGTGTTCTGGGTGATCTTCAGGCTCATCTGAACCCGGTTGTCCGGCGTGATCAAGGGGGTCACTTCCATTTCCAGGTTGGCTTCCTGGAAAGAGACGGCGGTACCGGCTCCGGCCTGGGTCGCTTCCTGGTAGGGAATCTGGACGCCCTGCTTGATCGTGGCCTGGGCCTGGTTGGCCGTGATCACCCGGGGCGTGGAAATGACCTCGCCCTGTCCTTCAGCCTCGAGCGCACTCAGTTCGAGATCAAGCAGGTAGTCGGCGGCCAGCACGCTGAAGCCCAGTCGGCCGGCCGGGTTGGCGACCGGAAGATTGACGTTCAGACGATCATTGAGCGAAGGCGGGTCCACAGGCAGGCTGCTGCCGCCCTGGGTTGCCCGTCGATTGGCTATGGCCTGGCGGTTGATCAAGTCCAGTCCGGTGGAACTGCCCGAGGTGGCCAGCAGGTTGGCGCGCGAATCTTCGCGCGCCGCGGTGACGCCGAAACGCACACCCAGCTCGTGGTTGAAGTCATGGCGCGCGATCACGATGCGCGATTCGATCAGCACCTGGCGGACCGGACGGTCCAGCTCGGCGACCAGGCTGCGGATTTCGTCGATTTGCTCGATGGTGTCTGAAATCAGCAGGGTATTGGTGCGCTGGTCGACGGTCACGGAGCCACGCGAGGACAACAGGCCCTGCTCGGCGTCGGCCGAAGCCGCGCGAATCAGGGTCGCCAGCTCACCGGCGTCTGCATAGCTGACCGAAATCATGGCCGTGCGCAACGGCTCCAGGCTCTGGCGCTCGGCACGGGCGCGGAGGATCTGCTGCTCGCGCTGGGCAATCTCGTTGGCCGGCGCAATCCAGATCACGTTGCCTGAACGTCGCATGTCAAGGTTGCGGGTCTCGAGAATGATGTCCAGGGCCTGGTCCCAGGGCACATTGGTCAAGCGCAGGGTCAAGGCGCCGCTGACCGAGTCCGAGACCACGATGTTCAGGTCGGAGACGTCGGCAATGAGCTGGAGCACGGACCGCACCTGGATTTCCTGGAAGTTCAGGGTGACGCGGCTGCCCTCGTATTCACGCTCGTCAAAGAACTGCAGTTCGCGTTCACGCACCGGCTCAGGCTCAGGGCGCCCGACCTCGATGACCAGGCGGTCGGCAGTCTGGTAGGCCATGTGCTGGTAGGGTCCGGACACATCCAGCTGCAGGCGGACGTTGTCGCCGCGCTGCTCTGGCGTAATGAACTGAACCGGGGTGGCAAAATCGGCGACGTCCAGGCGCTGGAACAGGTTGCGACCCAGGCGCGCGTCGAACAGATCGATGCGCAATCCGGCGGCCCGCTCGTTGACCGACATGTTGACGCCGGCCCGATCGAAATCAATGATGACCCGACTTTCGCCGTCGGCGCCGCGCCGGAAGTCGATGCCGGTCACTTCGAAGGCCGAATCGCCCACTGCGGTGGCTGCCGCCGGGCGCGCTGTGCCGGCATCCAGGGCCAGCACCACACGATCCGACTCGACGCTCAGGTCGTAGGAGACCACCCGGGTCAGGTCGATGACCAGGCGGGTTCGACCGCCTGCACTCAGCGCCATGTAGCTTTGCGCGGGACCGACGCCGAGCGCGACGCGATCACCGCGCATGCGGGTGGTCGTATCCGGCAGCTCAAGCACGATGCGCGGTGGCTGCTCGGTGACGAAGATGGTCGGCTCGGATGGCGGCGAGTCAGTCTGCAGCACGAACCGAACCTGGCCGTCTCCCGTTTCCACCCTCACATCGGTAAGCTCCGATGCCTTGGCCCAAGAAAACAAGCAGAACAGCCCAACCAGGAGCACTGTCGCCTTGCCACCGCTGTTCATCGTTTTTCTCCCATTTGAGACCCTGAAATTCGTCGTTGTCTTCATCTGTGTTCGGATCCTTGCTGTTCGGCCACAGTGTTTCAATTTTCGGCCATGACTACTTGCGCGCGCCGCTCCATCCAGCCTCCACGCGGGTCTTCGACCAGTTCCACCAGTTCAACGCGGTCCCTGCCAACTCGCACGACGCGTCCATGATTGCTGCCCATGTGATTACCTTCGGAAACCCGGTGAACCACGTTGTCGTTATCGCGGATGAGCGCGAAACTGGTTCCCTCAAGCTCCAGGGTTCCGACCATGCGGAGCGTGTCCAGCGGGAAACTCTCGAGAAACTCCCGCCGCCGATCCGGATCGGGACGAAGTGTTCCGGCAGGCGCTGCATCTGCTTCAATCGGTTCGTCGGCGCGAGCGAATCGACGCTGGAAGGGATCGCGAAGATCGAAAGCAACGTAGGTCACTATGTCCGGGGTCGCCACCGGTGGAATCTGATCAATTTCCCCGCCCGGCGTGCGCAGCGTTTCCGCCACCCACTGCTCCAGGTCACGGGTTCCACGCTCGCATGCTGTCAGCACGGTTACCGCCAGCATCATTATCAGAATCTTGGCCCAGTTCTCAGTCATGTCTATCTCCGCTGCCCAGCGCCAGTATCCATTTCGGAGGCATCCAGATACCGGTAGGTGGTCACGGTACCCTCCATGCGCAGATTGCCGCCCTCGACGGGCTGCAGCGAAATGTCGCGCATGGTCAGAATGACAACCCGGGACAGGGAAGCCACCGAACTGACGAAGGCGCCGAACTCATGGTACGTGCCGACCAGTCTGACACTGATCGGCTGCTCGGCGTAAAAGTCCCGCAGAATTTCGGCGCGCGGCTCAAACAGTTCGTTTCGGATTCCGGAGCCCTGCGCGGTGCGGGAAATGTCCACCAGCAAGTCCGGCATTTCAGTTCTGGAGGGCAACTGCTGGAGCATGGTTGCCAGCAATTCTTCCATCTCCTCCAGCTGCGCCTCGTAACGCTCCAGATTCGCCGCCTTCTGCTGCTTCTCGCGGAATTCGGTACGGAGCTGAACCTCGGTCTGTTCGACACGCTCCAGCCGCTCGCGCTTTTCCTTGATCATGAGGAAGTAGCCCCCGACCAGGATCAGGATGCAGACGACGACGATGAGGATGGCCTTGACCCCGGCAGAAGCACTGCCCAGGTTATTGAAGTCGAGGTCCTTCAGTTCATTGAGATCCATCTCAGTTCTCCTCGTCTTCCTGACCCGGGGCCGCAACCCGCGCTGTCAATTCAAATCGGTGCGGCTGGCTGGGACGATCAGCAGCTTCGGTCCGCACAACGATGCGAAGCGTCGGGCTGTGCAGCCATTCGGCTGACTCGATGTTTCGCATGTACTCCGAGACTCGCGATTCGGATTCGCTGGTCCCGATAATGGTCAGCTGCTGCCCGGCCTGGCGTACCGAGTTGAGCGTGATGCCCTCCGGAACGGTCTGGGCCAGCTGGTTGAACAAGTGCACCATCAACGAGCGGTTGGTTTGCAGTCGCTCGATGACGTTCTTCCTTGCGATCAGGTCGTCCCGGGTCTGCTCGAGACGCTCGATGCGGGCGATGGCCGTATCAAGCTTGCGAATCTCACCGCGCAGGTAGTTGTTGCGGTTTTCCTGGCCGGCTATCTGGTTGTTGATGCCCATGTTGGCCAGCAGGACCAGAACGATCGCCGCCACGGCACCGACTGCGAGCGTGGCAAGGAAACTTTTCTGCCGCTGCTGGCGCAGGTTTTCACGCCAGGGGAGTAGATTGATTTTCGCCATTAGTCGAATCCCCGCAAGGCAAGTCCGCAGGCAGTGGTCAGGGATGGCCTGGCCTGCTCGAGCGCACGCGCGCTGATTTTCGGTGACAGCCGCAGATCCTTGAGTGGATCGGCCACTTCGCAGGAAATGCCAACCTCGTTGCCGACCGCCTCAGCCAGACCGGGTATGGAGGCACCGCCACCGGTAATGAACAGCGTGCCGATACTGGTGTAATCGCTGGAGGATGAGTAAAACTGCAGGGCTCGACTGATTTGCTGAATCACGTTCTGCCGAAACGGCTCCAGCACTTCGTCCTCGAAACCGGCCGGTGGTTCTTCACCACGCTGCAGGAAGCTCGCCTGCTCGGCGTCCATGCCGTAGCGGCGCATGCACTCCTCGACCAGCTGATTACCGCCGAAGGAATGCTCGCGGCTGTAAATCGTCCGATCGCCGCGCAAGACGATCATGGTGGAAACCGTGGAGCCGATATTGAGAATGCCGGTGGTATCGGAGTCGTCAATGCCGGCGCGCTTCCTGACCAGCTCGAAGGCATTGGCAATGGCGTAGGACTCGACGTCGATCACCTTGACGTTAAGGCCGGCCAGCTCTGCAACCTCGCGCCTCGCGTCGACATGCTCGGTCTTGGACGCTGCGAGCAGAATCTCCAGCAGGTCGGCGTTGCGCGGCGACGGCCCCAGCACCTCGAAGTCAAGGCTGACTTCTTCGCGCGGGTAGGGAATGTATTGACTGGCTTCGACCTCGATCTGACCTTCGATATCTTCCTCGGACAGATCGGCCGGCAGGTTGATCACCTTGGTGATGACCGCTGATCCGGTCACCGCCATGGCACAGGCCTTGGCCTTGAAGCCGCCGCGTTTGAGTGCCCGCTTGACCGCCTCGGCCACCTGCTCCGGGTCGGAGATGCTGCCCTCGCTGACCGCGCCTTCAGGCACCGGCTCGACCGCAAAGGCCTCGATCCGGTAACTCGAACCGTTGGGCGCGAGTTGCAGGAGCTTGACGCTGCTGGTGCCGATATCCACCCCGATAATGGGCGGCGGCGCGCTGCGGAAAAGCTTCGACATGATTTCGTTCATTGTGCTGTCATGACCCTCTGTTCGGCACGGTCAGGCAAAATTGTCCAGTTTTCGTTGGAGCCGGCTCGAATCATCCCCATTTCCCGGTGCCGGTCAAGTACTGACCCTGTGCTAATCTCTGATTTCGCTCGAAAGACCCCGCAAAAGCGGGCACTTTTGACCGAAGTCTGCGTCCAAAGCACCGGATTCCTGATTCTCCAGACGTACATTTACCATATCTCATGGTTCGAATAAAGCCTTTAATAGTTTTTTCTATCCGCCTGTTTTTCCTGATTTTCGCATTGGCGGCAATCGGAGTAGCGGTGATCTGGCTAACAATCGTGCCGACCCTGCCCTCCGTCGACAGCCTGCGCGATGTCCGACTGCAGGTTCCGCTGCGCATTTATTCGGCCGACGAACAGCTCATGCTGGAGGTCGGCGAGCAACGCCGAACGCCGGTCGCCCTGCACGATGTGCCCGAAACCATGCGGCTGGCATTCCTGGCCGCAGAAGACGACCGCTTCTATCGCCACCCCGGCATCGACTGGCGTGGCACCGTGCGCGGCGTCTGGCTGTACGGCCGCTCCATGGGCAGAGGCCGCGTCCCCGGCGGAAGCACCATCACCCAGCAGGTCGCTCGTCGCTTCTTTCTTTCAACCGAATACTCGATTACCCGCAAGTTGCGCGAAATCCTGCTGGCCGTCAAGATCGAGCAGGACTTGAGCAAGGACGAAATCTTCGAGCTCTATCTGAACAAGGAATTTCTCGGCCACCGCGCCTACGGCATCGGCGCGGCGGCGCAAGTGTACTACGGCAAGACCCTCCATGAGCTGACTCTAGCTGAAATGGCCATGATTGCGGCCCTGCCCAAGGCCCCCTCCCGCGACAACCCGATTTCCGGACCACGCCAGGCCATGATTCGTCGCAACTGGGTGCTCGATCGCATGCA
Organism: Wenzhouxiangella sp.; assembly: GCA_007694055.1. Classification (GTDB taxonomy): domain Bacteria; phylum Pseudomonadota; class Gammaproteobacteria; order Xanthomonadales; family Wenzhouxiangellaceae; genus Wenzhouxiangella. The sequence continues at coordinate 2,384 of RECK01000275.1, read as the reverse complement.
TCGTCTGGGTTATATCGACGCCGAAGCCCACGCCGCGGCGCGCGCCGAACCGAACAATGCCCGGCTGCACGGCCCCGAGCGCCAGCTCAATGCCGACTGGGTGGCCGAAATGGCGCGCCAGTTCACCGTCGAAAGACTGGGCGCCAGCGAAGCCTATGGCGGTGGCTACCGAGTAGTCACGACGGTCGACGCACGCCTGCAGCGGGCTGCCGACCAGGCCGTGCGAGACGGCCTGCAAAGCTACGATCGACGGCATGGCTGGCGGGGTCCCGAGCTTCGTTTCGACCTGGACGACATGACCAGCCTGGCCGAGATCGAGTCGCGCCTGAACCAGATCCGACCCGTTGCCGACCTGCTACCGGCAGTGGTGGTTGAGAGCGACGAGGCCCAGGCCCGGCTGATTCTTCGCGGCGGTGCAGACATCGTGCTGGAGATGTCAGCATTGGGGTGGGCGCGTCCCCAGCTGGCCCAGGACGCGCTGGGTGCCAGACCGGAGCGTGCCAGTGACGTACTCTCTCCCGGCGACCTCGTCCGTCTGCGCCGAGTCGATGACGAATGGCGGCTGGCCCAGATACCCGTCGCCGAAGCTGCGCTGGTCGCCCTGGAAGCGGACACCGGCGCCATTCTGGCCCTGGTGGGTGGGCTGGATTTTGGCCGCAGCCAGTTCAACCGTGTCACCCAGAGCCGGCGCCAGCCGGGCTCGGCATTCAAACCGTTTGTCTATGCCGCCGCCCTGGATCATGGATTCACCCCGGCATCGATCGTCAACGACGCCCCGGTCGTGATCGACGACCCGTCGATGGAAAGAGCCTGGCGACCAACCAATTTCAGCCGCCGGTTCCACGGCCCGACCCCCCTGCGCGAGGCCATGGTTCACTCGCGCAACCTGGTCAGCGTCCGTTTGCTGATGAGCATGGGCCTGGACTACGCACGTGACTACATCTCCGATTTCGGATTCGATCGGGCCGAGCTGCCAGCCGGACCGTCGATGGCACTTGGTTCGGCCTCGCTGACCCCGCTGAGCATGACCGCCGCCTACGCTGTCTTTGCCAATGGCGGTTACGCGGTCGAGCCCCAGTTCATGCATCGCCTGGTCGATGGGGACGGCACGATCGTGTTCGAACCGGCCTGGCGCAAGGTCTGCCGTGACTGCCCACCGGTCCTCGAGGTTGTCGGCAACGGTCTGCCGGAAGATGAAGAGGAGACGCCCATCACGGGCCCGCGTCGCATCACGCCGGGCCAGATTGCGGTGCCGGACGATTTCCCCGAGCTGGCCGGACCCGTGGTACCGCAGGCCGCAGACCAGGTCATTTCCTCACAAACGGCCTGGCTGATTGGCTCAATGCTGTCGGATGTAATCACCTCGGGCACCGGTCGCCGGGCGCTTGCCCTTAACCGCCGCGACCTGGCCGGCAAGACCGGCACCACCAACGATTTGCGCGACACCTGGTTTGCCGGATACGGCGGCGGCATTGTCACGACGGTGTGGCTGGGCATGGACGATAATCGGAGCCTGGGTCGCAACGAGCAGGGCGGGCGCACTGCCCTGCCGCTGTGGGTTGATTTCATGGCCGAAGCCCTGCGCGATCGCCCGGAACACAGCGGGCCCGTTCCGGTCGGCCTGGCCCAGGCACTGATCAATCCGGAAACCGGCCTGCGCGCCCGGCCCGGCATGAGCGGCGCCGTCCAGGAATGGTTCCACGCCGACAATCTGCCACCGCTGGAGGCCGCCGAAGACAACGGCCAGGAAAGCGATCCTTTCGACATTTTTTGAACTGATGCCCAACCGAACGCCCAGACGCGGCAATCGCGAGCGCCAGGAGCTGGCCGCCGAAGCCGCCCGGATCATGGCCACAGAGGGGCAACGCAGCTACCTGCTGGCCAAGCACAAGGCTGCCGAGCGCCTGGGCGCATCGACCGGCCACGGCCTGCCCTCCAACAAGGAGGTCGAGGCCGCGCTGCGCGAATGGCAGCAGCTTTACGGTGGCGAAGATTTCGACAGCCGTCTGCGCGAACTGCGCGAGGCGGCGCTAAGGGCCATGCGCTTTCTCAAGCCGTTCCGGCCGAAGCTGGTCGGGCCGGTCCTGGAAGGCACGGCCGACGAGTTTTCGCGAATCTGCCTGCACCTGTTTGCCGATGACCCGGATGCCGTTGTCCGCTTCCTGATGGAAAACGGCATACCCTTCGAGCAGGAACGCCGCCGGGTTCGCTGGCACGACGGCTCGCGCCGCCACATTGACGTGCTGGTGGTGCACGCCGACGGCGAGCTGGTCGAACTGGCGGTCATGGTTGGTCGCGAAGCCTGGCAAGCCCTGCCCAGCCCGATAGACGGCAAGCCCCAGCGGCGCGGCAGCCTTGCCGAGGTCAAGGCGCTGCTGGCCTAG
>RECK01000034.1 GCA_007694055.1 Wenzhouxiangella sp. | reverse complement strand
GGAGGAGGTTGGAAGATAAGGAAAACCCTTCCGAAGCCCCGCCTTTCAGCCAACTCCCCCCTTTCGCAACGGGTGGTATCTGGCCGGCCAGGCCCTGAGCGGCCGGATACCACCCGGTGCCTCCTCCACTCTTCCAAGCTCCCTCTTGATCCCCCGGAATTGGCCGCCAGGGATGAACTCCACATCTGCGCGACCGGCCTGCAAGATGTCGCCAAATCTGACTGGAGCGTTATTTACGCGGCATCGGTACAATTCAGAGCAATACTGGAAGCCTGGGACGCAGGAAACCACGGAGGAGCAAGAAATGAATCCGCAATCGACACAAACCGTTCGCATCCTGGGCTGGGCCGGGCTTTTCCCGTTTGCCTTTCTGCCCTTGATCGCGGCCCTGGACACAGCCGAGTGGCTGCAGCGCCTGCTGCTGACCTATGCCGTCATCATTCTCGCCTTCATGGCCGGCACGCTCTGGGCCCGATTCCTGAATGCCGCCGAGCCGGGGCGGTTCCGACTGATTGCCAGCAACGTGCTGGCCCTGGCCGCATGGCCCTCCGTTCTGCTTGATTTGCACTGGGCCGCGTTCTGGCTCGCAATCGTGTTTTCAGCCCACCTTGTGCTGGATGAGCCGTGGCGTTCCGGCGACCTGCCAGGCTGGTACCGCAGATTGCGCCTTTACTTGAGTGGCTCGGTCATTGGCCTGTTGGTGCTGACCGGACTGATCGGGGCAGGACGTGGCTTCTGACCATGTTCTGGAGCTGATCGACGTCAGTCGGCGCTTCCGCGTCGGCGCCGAAACGATCACGATTCTTGACCGCCTGCAGTTTGTTCTTTCGAAAAACGAACGCGTGGCGATCATGGGTGCCAGCGGATGCGGAAAAACCACGCTGCTGCACCTGGTCGCCGGCATGGACAGCCCCAGCAGCGGCCAGATTCGCCTCGCCGATGTCGACCTGGGCAAGCTGGGAGAACCGGCATTGACCCGCCTGCGGGCGCGCCACATCGGCTTGATCTTCCAGGACTTCAATTTGATTGACAGCCTGACCGTCGCCGAGAACATCACGCTGCCGCTGTGGCTGAATCGGCTGCCCGAAGCACCTGGTCTGCTCGGGGAGCTGACCGAAACGCTGGCCATTTCACCCTTGCTGGACCGGCTGCCCGCGGCCTTGTCCGGGGGTGAAAAACAGCGCGTGGCCATCGCCCGCGCCCTGATCCACGAGCCAGAGCTGATTCTGGCCGATGAGCCCACCGGCAGCCTTGACGAGGCCACCGCCGGTCGCGTTCTGGATCTGTTCGACCAGGTCATTCGCCAGCGCAACTCGACGCTGCTGCTGGTCACTCACAATCGCGAGGCCGCCGCGCTGTGCGATAAACGAATGGTGCTCCGCAACGGTGCCCTGCAGCCCGCCGAATGAACCCGCTGCTGCAGTTTTCAAGGCGTTTTCTGTATCGCCACCCGGGCCAGCTCGCCCTGGCCCTGGTCGGCATCGCCGCAGGAGTTGCCGTGGTTACCGGGGTCGCCTTGCTGCGTGATGTGCTGGTCCAGTCACTCGACCTGGCTGCCGACGCCATCACCGGCCAGGACAGCCTGCGAATCGAGCATCCGGCCGGCAGTCTTTCCGAGTCGATCTACGTTGACCTGGCCACTCGGGCCGGTTCGCCCGACCTGATCCCGGTGCTGCGCGCCCGGGCCCGGCATGGCAATGAGAACCTCGAGATCCTGGCCATCGACCCGCTGGCACCGCGCACCGGGCCGATGGGCTTGAGTGGTCCGGCCACAGCTCCCCTGATGGGAACGACTGACGGAGTGATCATGAGTCAGGGCACGCTTGACCGCCTGAAGGTCGATACGGAGACCCCCTTGCGCGTTCGCGCTGCCGGGCGCTCGGCATCACTTCAGGTCGTCGCCGTCCTCGCTGATCGCCCCGGGCTCGATCAACGCCTGATCATGGACCTGGCCAATGCCCAGGAACTGCTTGATCGCCAGGGTGAACTGTCCTGGATCGAGGCACCGGCCGAGGCCAGAGACTGGCTGGCCAGGAATCTACCAGACGAACTGCGGCTGGTCAGCGCCGATCAACGCCGGGACAGTGCGGCGCGCCTGACCGCCGGGATGCGCTCCAACCTGACTGCGATGAGCCTGCTCGCCTTCGCCGTGGGCCTGTTCGTGGTCCATGCCGTGCTGGCCTTCCTGCTGGTCCAGCGGCGCCGCCAGATCGGCATGCTGCGGGCGATCGGGGTAACGCCCGGCCAACTGCGCGCAGTACTGGCCGGCGAGGCGCTGGTGCTGACCGGTTTCGGCGCGCTGCTGGGTCTGGCCCTCGGCACGGTCCTCGCCGACGCCTTGCTTGACCTGGTCCGAAGCCCGGTCGCCGAGGTCTACGGCATGGTTACTGCTGGCACCGTTCGACCCAGCGCTTCACTGTACCTGGCGATCTGGCTGATGGCCGTGGTACTGGGGCTGGCCAGCGTGACCGGCATCCTGCGCTCGGCAATGCGTATCGCCCCCGGCGAACTCAGCCGAGACTCCCAGCTCGGCGGCACCTTGTCGGATCGCCAGATCATCCTCATCGCCACTGCCCTGGCCGTGATCGGCAGCGTCACCCTGTTTATCGGCCAGGATCTGCCATTCGCGCTGGCCGGATTGTTCCTGTGGCTGTGTGTCGCTGCCCTGCTTGCCCCGTCTGCCGGCATGGCATTGCTTGCCGGCTGGCAGCGCCTGCGCCACAGACACCTGACCGGGCGGGCCGTGGGCATGCTGCGCCAGTCGCGCACGCGCCTGGCGCCGGCGCTGGCAGCGCTGAGCCTGGCCCTGGGCTTGAGCGCAGGCATGGCGATGATGGTGCTGGGGTTCAGAACGGCCGTGGATGACTGGGTCGAACGCCTGCTTCGCGCCGACGCCTACCTGACGGTCAGTGCTGGCCAGATTGACGACGAACTGGTCGGCGCGGTCCAGTCCTGGCCCGAGGTCATTAGCGTTTCCAGCGCTCGTCAACGTGAATTGCCCGACGGCAACAGGCTGGTCGCCTTCGACCTTCCCGCCCCGGCCTGGGCCGGGTTTGAATGGCTGGCCGGGAACCCCGACACGGCCCGGGACGCATTCCTCGCCGGTCAGGGCCTGTTGATCACAGAGCCCCTGGCCCGTCGCAAGCAGCTCGACATCGGCGCAATACTGGACTTCATGACACCGCAAGGCGAGCAGCAGCTGCCGGTTGTCGCCGTATACCGTGACTATGGCAGCGATCGCGGCGTGATTGCCATTGATGGCAGCCTGTACCGGCAGCTGTTCGGAGACGAGCGTCGGGACAGCCTGGGGCTGTACCTTGGTGACCCGTCAGCGCCCTTGCAGGAGCGGCTCGATGCACTGCCTGTCGATGCGACCCTGACCACGCGTGAGCAGGTGCGCGCCCAGACCCTGGCCATATTCGATCGCACCTTCCGTATTTCCTGGGCCCTGGCGCTGCTGGTCGGCCTGATTGCACTGGTTGCCCTGGTCAGCGCGCTGCTCGCCCTGGGCCTGGAGCGCGGCCGCGATTACGCCACGCTGCGTGCACTGGGATTGACCCGGGCCGGTTTGCTGGCCTGGGTCATCACCCAGACCACGGCACTGGCTGCCGCCGCGGCCATCCTCGCCATACCGATCAGCCTGGGCATCCATACCACGCTGTCTTTGGTCATCCAGCCGCGGGCCTTCGGCTGGACGGTGCCGCTGACGGTCCCCCTCACACCCTGGCTGGCCATGCTGCCCATGGCCCTGGCAGCCGGCGCCCTGGCCGGCCTGTATCCGGCCTGGGCCATCACCCGGCAGGATCCTGCCCCCCTGCTCAGGAGCCGATGATGCGCCTCGACCTCGTCCTGTTCGGCCTGGCAGTCGCCGCCCTGGTTGCCTGGCTATCCTGGCAGACCCGGACCGTGGAACCGGAAATCGGCACGATCGGGCTGGCCGAGGTGCTGGGCGATGCCCCGGAGCACTTTCGCCGCGTCACCGGACCGGAACCTCTTTCGTTTCCGAACGATCACGGCAGCCACCCCGATTACCGCAGTGAGTGGTGGTATTTCACCGGCAACTTCGAAACCGGCGCGGGTCAGCGGCTGGGCTTTCAGTTCACCCTGTTCCGATTTGCCCTCAACCAACCCCAATCTGCACGCTCGGACTGGTCGGCCGATGCGCTGTGGATGGCCCATCTCGCCCTGAGCGACGGGCGCTCACAGCGTTTCTTTCAGTCCGAACGCTTCGCCCGTGGTGCACTCGGCCTGGCCGGGGCCACGCCGTCGCGCTGGTGGCTGCGCGACTGGGTCGTGACGGCCACGGAACAAGGCTGGCAGCTGAACGCCGAGGCGGGCGAATTCGCTCTCGATCTGGACATGGTCCAGACGCGTCCGCTGGTTTTTCAGGGCGATGCCGGATACAGCCGCAAGGGCCCGGAGCCTGGCAATGCTTCGCGCTACTACTCGGCGACCCGACTGGAGACCCGTGGGCGTATCCGCATCGATGACCAGTGGCTGGACGTGGAAGGCCTGGCCTGGCTGGACCGGGAGTGGGGCTCGAACCAGCTGTCGGACACATTGGCCGGCTGGGACTGGTTTGCCCTGCACCTGGACGATGGTCGTGACCTGATGGTCTATCGCCTGCGCAACCATGAAGGCGAGGCGTCACCCTGGTCAGCCGGCGCCCTGGTCGACAGTGACGGTGGATCCAGGACCCTGCGCTACGCCGATTTCAGCGCCCAGCCCCTGGACTGGTGGCGCGACCCGGAGGGCCATCGCTGGCCCCTGGCCTGGCGCATAAGCGTGCCCGGTGCGGACCTGGATCTGACTACCCGACCGGTGTTCGAAGACCAGCTGTGGAGGCGCTCAGTGCGCTACTGGGAAGGCATGATCGACGTCATCGACAGCGCCACCGGCGCTGTGATCGGGCGCGGCTACACCGAACTCAGCGGCTACGCGGAGTAGCGCCGCGCCGGCTCAGTGGGCGGCCAGTGTGTCCACGGGCGACAGCAGTGGAGCCGAACCTGGTTCCCGAGAACCGGATTCCCGGCTCCGACGCTTCAAGGCAGTACTGGCCGTGCGCACACCCAGCAGCCGCTCGACGTCGGCAACCGCGACACCGCGCTGAATGAGGTGGGCGGCGAAGCTGTTGCGCAAGGTAGCCGCCGTGACACCGCCATGGATGCCTGCCTGGCGCGCGCCCGACTCGATCACCTGCCTTCCCTCTGCTTCCGGCAAGTGACAGCGCAGCACCGGGGCATCAGGATTGCCGGGATCACCCATGTACGGGCCAGGGAAAAGGAACTGCCACATCCAGCTCCGGACCAGCGACGGAGCACCGAGCACACCAACCGGCAGCTGCACGCCACCGTAGCCCTCGGCCAGTTCGCGAATGTGGCGCAGCTTGAGATCTTCCTGGTGCGCCCGGATCGGCTCGCGCACACGGGCCGGCAACAGGGTCTCGCGGACCAGGCGCCCATTGATGTCGCGAACCAGAATGCGGTCCGGCTCCAGGTCCCGAATCCGCAGACGCAGGCATTCCAGCAAGCGCAGGCCGGCACCGTAGACCAGCGAAGCGAGCAGCCAGTCGCTGTGCTCGAGACAGGCCAGCAATTGCTGGACCTGGGACGGTGTCAGGATAAGCGGTCCCGCCTCGCGCCTGAGCCGGTCAGCCATGGCTTCAAGTCCGGCCAGACGCAGATCAAGCACATCTTCGAGCAGAAAGCGCACCGCCTTGAAGGCCTGGCGACGTGCCGCCGGCGACAAGTCATGTCGTCGGGGAAGCGCGTCCAGAAAAGCCATCACCTCGGCTTCGCCGAGCCGGTCCACCATCACGGCATGGTGGTGTTCAAGAAACTGGCGGGCCCAGAAAAGCCAGGCCTTGCGCACGTTGTCAGTGCACTCGAGTCTCGCCAACCGCGCCCGCATACAGCCAATCAGGGCCGACGATTCGTTACTGCAAGTCGCCACGATACCAACACCCCCAGTGTGATGAGCATCACACTAATTCAGCCCTCAGAGCCTGTCAAGCGAGTTTACCTGGCGTGCAGGAATACCTGGCCATCCCGCATCACGAATTGCACCATCGACAGCTGGGTGATGTCCTCGAGTGGATCCTCCGGCACCGCAATCAGGTCGGCCAGGAAACCGGCCGCCACGCGGCCCATTTCATCCTGGCGTCCGAGCAGTTCGGCACTGTTGATCGTGGCACTGCGCAAGGCATCGGCCGCAGACATTCCGGCTTCGACCATGTATTCGAACTCCAGCGCGTTGCTGCCATGCGGGCAAACGCCGCAATCGGTGCCAAAGGCGATTCGAACACCGGCGGCGTGGGCGCGGCCGAAGGTACCCTGGATCAAGGGACCGATTTCAGCTGCCTTGGCAGCCACCACCGGCGGAAAGTAGCCTTCGATGGCGGACTTGTCGGCGACGAAACGGCCTGCCGATATGGTCGGGACGTACCAGGTGCCGCGCTCGATCATCAGGGCAATGATGTCGTCATCCATGTAGGTGCCGTGTTCAATGGAGTGAACCCCGCCGAGAATGGCCCGGCGCATTCCCTCGGCGCCGTGCGCATGGGCGGCCACGTGCATGTCGTAGTCACGCGCGATGCGCACGATCTCCTCGACCTCTTCGATCAGGAACTGGGGGTTCTGCCCGCTGCGCGCCACGCTCAGCACACCACCCGTCGCGGTGATCTTGATCAGGTCCGCACCGTCCTTGTAGCGCTGGCGTACCGCCTGGCGGGCATCGTCAAGACCGTTGACCACGCCCTCGCGCGGGCCCGGGTCACCCATCAGGTCGCGCCGCCAGCCATTGGTCGGATCGGCATGACCGCCGGTCGTTGCCAGGGACTTGGCCGAAGTGAAAATGCGGGGCCCGGGTATATGACCGCTGTTGATGGCGTTGCGCAGGGACACCGAGACGTTGAAGGAATCACCGAGATCACGCACGGTTGTAAAGCCTGCCTCCAGCGTGATGCGCGCGAAATGCGCCCCGCGCAAGGCGATGTCTGCTTCATTGAGAGTAAAGCGCTGCACATAGGCCTGGGGACTGAATTCCGAGCTCAGGTGCGTGTGCATGTCCATCAGGCCAGGCAGGCAAACCAGGCTTGACAGGTCGATCAGCTCGACCTCGTCTGGCGCTCCCGGATGACCGGCAAGCAACTCGCCAAATCGATCAGCCTCAATGACGACCGTATGCGGCCCCAGGGTCTGGCCGGCAACCACGTCGACCAGGCTGCCACAACGCACCCAGGTGTCTGCGGCCAGCGCGGGTGCAGCAGCGAAAGAAAGCAGGCCTGACAGCAGCAGAATGGACGGGGCTTTCATCGACAATCTTCCTCAGGTGAAGGTTTGGACAGGATCTGGCCGGCGAACAAGGCGGGGAAGGTCGCAAACCGTCACGCCAGCCAACCGGCCAGAAGCAGGATACTCAACACGACCAGCCACAGCACCAGGATGCGCCACACCATCTGGTGCCCGATCGAGATACCCTCGACCAATTCGCTATCCGGGGTGACCAGGGTGGCAGCAAGGCGATCCAGCATGGAAGGCGTGATCAGCCAGGAAGGCATCTGCTCGCGCTGGGCACGCCAGGCGCCCAGCACCCGGTCCAGATCATTGACCAGGGCCAGCGACACTGTCAGCAGCGTCAGCACCGGCCAGTCCAGCACCAGGCGCAGCCGGGCCAACCATTCAAGCGCTGCCGGGTCAGCTTGATCGAGCTGCAACGCAACCCGGGTCAAACGATAGATCAGGGCCCCGGTGATGCCCAGCAGCACGAACCAGAACAACAGCCCGAACCAGCGCGATAAACCGGCATGCAATACCGCAGCCGCGCCCTCCGGAGCCGGCGCATCGTCCTCGAGGCGCATCGCCGTGAGCGTGGACGCCACCGCTTCCTGATCCGCCTCGACGCCGCCGCAGAGCACGGCCACATCATGATCCAGGTCACGCGGACCCAGGGTCAGAATAAAAACGACCAGGGCAAGCAGAAACGCGCCCAGCAGGCCGAGTAGCGCGGTCACGAGCCAGATCGCCAGCCAGGATCCGACCACGGTTGCTGCGATGAGGACAACGGCGGGCAGCCAGGCATGCGTCGGGAAGCGCCCCTGGACCCACAACAGCGGTGGTCCCACCCACCCGAAACGACGCAGGTGACGGAAGCCGGTGGCAAAGTGACTGATCAGCAGACCGATCAGGACAATGAGTATAGTCATGCCCGCCCGACCAGGCTGAACAGGACCAATTCCTTGTGAAGCCGCCCGCGGATGAGGGGCTTCCTAAGCGATCCCGAAAGAGGAACCGCAGCCGCAGGTGGTGGCCGCATTGGGGTTGCGAATAACGAAACGAGCACCTTGCAGACTCTCGCTGTAGTCAACTTCGGCCCCCTCCAGGTACTGAAAGCTGAGCGGATCCACGACCAGGGTCACATCGTTGCGGA
>RECK01000187.1 GCA_007694055.1 Wenzhouxiangella sp. | reverse complement strand
TGCTGAGTCTCTGGACAATCTTCTACATCGCCTACTTTCTTGTCTTTGGTTTCAAGCTCCCTTATTCATGACGGATTCAGAAGCCAAGCGCAAATGAAACCGCGCGCTGGACTTCTCCCAGGCGCTCCACCGGCAGACGGGTTACCAAGTTGCCAAGTTTGGCCTTACTGACAGTTTGCAAATGGTCGCAATTGACCGCGCATCGACGCGGCATGCCGTCATCGGCGTCCAGCAACACCTCGGAAGGAATGTCGCGAACGGTCGTCGTGATCGGTGCGACGGTTACCTCGCCAAGATAGGGCAGAATCGAGTCGCGGGTCAGGACAAGAACCGGTCGCTTCCGGTCAGGTGGACCGAATCGGTACCAGCGAATCTCGCAACAGACAGGGGGACACCGGGAGCGGAATTGACCGCAGCCCCTGACGGGCCTGCAATACGTTACGAGATTCGGATAGACCCAAAAAGGTGGTTGGCTTTGCCGTGATGGTTCCCTGGTCGGTTTGCTGGGTTTGCCGGGGGGCTTTCTGGTGAGGCGGCATTTGGTGCATGGATAGGTTGGAAGTCGGACAGCAGGGTGTCTATACTGCCGATAAGCCGCTCTGCGGCGAGCATGGACCGCACGTTTCACTCCGTTGTCCTCAGCGAGCGACCCAAGGAGCAGTTCATGACCAGACTAGCCGTTGGCCGGATGTTCGGTCGCTATCGGGTGATCGCGCCGTTGGGGCGGGGCGGCATGGCGGCTGTTTACCGGGTCGAAGAGTCGTCGCTGGGGCGCGAGGTAGCCTTGAAGGTGCTGCCGGCGGAGTTGATGGACCAACCCGGCTTTCTCGAGCGCTTCGAACGCGAGGCGCAGCTGATTGCCCAGCTCGAGCACCCCAATATCGTGCCCCTTTACGCAAGCGGCATCGACGAAGGCATTCCGTGGATGGCCCTGCGCCTGCTTGCTCATGGCACGCTGCAAGAGCGCCTGGAGCTTGGTGAACTGGATACCGATGAAGGCCTGCAGCTGTTCGCGCAAGTGGCCAGGGCGCTGGATCATGCGCATGCACAGGGCGTGTTGCATCGCGATCTGAAGCCGCAAAATGTTTTGCTGGGAACCGATGGCTCAGCCTATCTGGCCGACTTCGGCATTGCGCGAATCCTGTCCGGGAGTTCGGAGCTGACGGGAACCGGCATGATGCTGGGGACGCCGTCGTACATGGCGCCAGAGCAGGCGCTGGGCCAGGAGCTGGGTCCGCCTTGCGATTACTACGCGCTGGCCGTGATGCTGTATCGGTGGCTGTGCGGGCAGGTGCCTTTTGGCGCCGACACGCCTCTGGCAGTCATGATGAAGCATGCGCAGTCACCGGTGCCGCTGGAACCGATGGATCGTCTGCCACCGGCCGTGAGGGAAGTCTTGCTGATCGGGCTGGCGAAGGATCCGGAGCAGCGCTGGTCGTCGGCCACGGCCATGATTCAGGCGCTGGACCAGACATTGCGTACCGATGCCACGCGAACCGTGATCCAGAACAGGGGCGCTTCCCCGGCCATGCCACCCACGAGCGCCGACTTGGCTACTGTGCGGCCAGGACGAACTCGCTGGCTCGGCCTGATCGCGTTCCCGGTGCTGCTGCTGGGCCTGGTCGCGGCCGGCATCCTGTATTGGCCTGTCGACGAGGTCGACAGCGAGGATGGCCGGATCACATTGATCGAGAGCGATCCCGGTGCGGAAGTTGCTGCCCATGGCCGAGATGATGATTTGGATGCCCTTTCGGGGGCGCTTGCCCCACAGGGTGTGCCTGGCAGTCTCGCTGAGGATGCACTGCCGGCGGATGCGCTGGTGACTTCGCTTGCCGAATCGTTGCCAGAGCAGCCGGCACCTGAACCGGATGATGCGCCCCTGGTCAGCGTGGCGGTCGAGGCCCCGCCTGCCCCTGCAGAGCCGGTAGAGCAGCGCGCTGCACCCGCGCGCGCCGAGCAGGCAGAGCGTGCGGTCACTCAGTCAACTCCGCCGGAAAGCGCGGAGCATCTGGCCCGCGCCACTTCGACCCAGGCGCTGGTTCGTGACATCCAGGGCCAGCTGCGACGCCTTGGACAGGCTGTGCCTGACAGTGGTTCGATCGACGAGGCAACCCGGGCAGGTATCCGCGCCTTCGAAGCGGCCCGGGGTCACCCGGAAACCGGGATTGCCAGCCCCGGCTTGCTTGATGCGATGAAGGCTGCGACGACCTGGCCGGCCCCACCTCCCGGCACCGTCTTTCGCGACTGTCCGCAGTGTCCGGAGCTGGTAGTGATTCCTGCCGGTCGTTTTCTGATGGGCAGCCCCGCCGATGAGCCGCAGCGCAATAACAGCGAAGGACCGCAGCGCGAAGTCAGCATCGACTCCTTCGCCATGGCGGTATTCGAAACCCGCTTTGCCGAGTGGGACACCTGTCTGGCCGAGGGCGGTTGCAGTCACCGACCCAATGCCAGAGGCTGGGGCGGGGGCGACCAGCCGGTCATTGACGTCAGCTGGAATGATGCCCAGGAGTTTGTCGCCTGGCTGTCGGAACACACCGGCCATCGCTACCGCCTGCCGAGCGAGGCGGAGTGGGAATACGCCGCCCGCGCGGGCACTACCGGTCGTCACTATCTCGGCGATTGTTTTGACAGCGACCAGGCCAACTACAATGCGCGCCGGCCGGCCCGTGGCTGTGATGCGGGCGAGTACCGTCGCCGCCCCATCGCCGTGGGCAGTTTCCCGGCCAATCCTTATGGTCTGCACGACATGCATGGCAACGTCTGGCAGTGGGTCCAGGATTGTGCCAATTCCCACTACCGGGACGCGCCGGTCGATGGTTCAGCGTGGATGCGCGGCAACTGCAATCGCGGCATCGTCCGCGGTGGTGCCTGGCACGATTGGGGCTTGTGGCTGCGCGCTTCCGCGCGCTACAGCTTTCCGCGCCATTCGCGTCACGCCGTTGGCGGCTTCCGGGTCGTGCGGGAGTTGCCCTGATTGTCAGCACGTTGGGCAGGCTGCTCGTGAGAACGAACCGCCCGGGATTTTCCTGGCCCGGACAACTTGGAAAACGTCGAGTTTTGATGTCGGAGACCGATGAGGACTTTCAGGGGCAAGCGGAAAGGGCATCATTCAACGCCTGCTCCGGGTCCCGGGCCACGTCAGGCAACCTGGTTGGCAGGTGAATTTCAACCTGCGTTCCCTCCCTTACGGCTTCAATCCGGATTCTGCCGCCAAGAGTTGCTACTCGCCGGTGCATGCTGTCCAGACCCATGCCGCGACGATTGGGGTTTTGGGGAAAGGGTATTCCCGTGTTTTGCACGACGATCAGGGCTCCCCCGTTGGTGCCTTCACTACCTTGCACCCGGATCTCCCGCGTCTGGCCATGCTTGACTGCATTGGTGATCGCTTCCTGAATGATGCGCAACAGGTTCAATGCATGGGTGGGCGTTACTCCGTAGATATCCGGCAGCCTGACCATGGTCCATTGCAGTCCGATGCCCAGCCGCCTGAGCTGTCGCTCGAGTCGCTCACGCAGCCCGGCGAGGGCAAGGGGTAATTCATTCTCGCTTATATCCAGCGAATGGATGACCAGGCGCAGGTCTTCCAGTGCCTCGCGGGCGGTCATACCGATCGCCGACACCTGCTCGCGCTCCGACTGCGCAATGATGGAAACCAGATGGCCGGACAATCCGTCATGAAGATTGCTGGTCAGATTCTGTCGCTCCTCGGATCGCACCCGCGCGGTCGAGCGATTTCGCTCTTCCTGATGAAGCCGGTTGAGTTGACGCTCCTGGTCTGCCAGTCGCTCGGTCAGATAGGCATTGGCCCCATCCAGCAGGTTCAGGCTGGTGCCCAGCCGGCGCATGAGGATCATGGCCAAGGCGATCAGAAACAGGGGTCGATAGTAGACGGATAGAAATACCGGGCCATCCAGAAACGACAAGACGGTGGCCAGATCGTGAATGGCAGCGACAATGACCATTGACAGCGGGAGCAGCAGTAACCAGGCCTCGGCGTGCCGCTCTCTGCCGGCGACCCAGGCCAGAAAGACCAGGCTGGCCAGTATGAATGCGATGGCCAGCAGGCTGTTTGCCGGCACCAACAGCCGATCAGGAAGAAAGCCGACCAACGACGTTGCCATGATGCCGGCCGGCAGCAGGAGCGCCATCCATTTCAGCCATTTTGGGGGCGAGCGACCCGCCAGCAGCATGACCACGATCAGCGTGCTGATGGCCGCAACCAGGCTCCCTGAAGAGATGAAGGGTACCAGGGCAACGACCTGAGGCAGCGGGTCCCGAACCAGGCCCAGATAAGGCAACATGGACAGGCCAAGTACGAGTGCCATCCAGCTGAACAGACTATCGCCCGGTCGGTGAAACCAGACCACAAGCACTGCCAGCATCATCAGAAACTGGCCGGCAAGGACCATCATCTTGAGGTGCTCGAGGACAAATATCCGCAGGCGATAGTGAGGCCCCAGTTCCGCTGCATCGCCAACGTATGCCATGGCCAGGTAGGCCGGGGTGAGGCCGCGGGATTCCAGCTGGATCAGGATATCGTTACGGCCTTCCTGCAAAAGCGTTGTTGGCAGGTGAATCATGATTGGAATGCCGGAGGCCAGGCCGGCCATTGCGGTGCGATGCTCGGAGTCCGCAATCGGGACGCCGTTGAGTGAGACCGCAACCCGTTCCCGCAGTAGCGGAATGTAGAAATAGACGCTGGTTACCTGGTCCAGCTGGAAACTGAGGCGATAGTGCGCAGGCGCTGAGCCTGATCGAACTGTCAGTGGCAGCGCTACGGGATGTTCGATGCTGTCTCCGATGCGGCTAGCCGAGCTGATGGCGAGCGCGTCCTCAGGTACAGGCAGTGTCAGCCAAAGCGGCATGGTGACCACAATCGCGATGATGACCCACAGCACGGCGAAGCCCAGACTGCGCATCATGATCTCAACAGCCCCCAGCGCTGTGCTTCGAACACGGCCTCCGACCGATTGTTGGCACTGAGCTTGCGATAGATGTTCTTGATGTGTACAGGCACGGTCTGGTGAGAGATGCCCAGCCATGCGCCCAGCTCCGCATAGGTAAACCCTTTGGCGATCCCTTGCAGGATTTCCAATTCCCTGGGTGTGAGCCTGGGTGCCTGGCCTTCGGGTAACCCTTTGTTCAAGCGCCGAACCAGGACTCGGGCAATGGCGGTGGAGATCGGTGAGCGCCCTGCGCGGAGTTCCTCGATGGCCTCGATGAGTTCGAAGGACTCGGCATCTTTGAGCAGATAGCCGGCCGCGCCCGCTTCTATGGCGTCCAGAACGCTGTTCTCGTCGGCCAGGGCCGATATCACCATGGCCTCGGCTTCGGTATGCAGCTCGCGCAACCGGCGGATGGCCTGCGTACCATGCCCATCGGGCAAATCCAGGTCTGCTATCAGCAAATCCACGGAAGTTGTCTGGAGTACTTCCAGGGCCTGTTGCAGTGTTGCGCAGGAGGCGACAAGGCATCCACCAGGCCACTGATCCATGATTCGGGCAAAACGCTCTCTCAGCGCCTGGTTATCCTCCAGGAGAAGGATGCGCAGGGGGATGCACTCTTCGGCCATTGTTTCGCTTCTGTACGCGCTTGCACCCGCCCCTGCTGGCGCCAGTATACCCAGTTCATGGTATGGCGAATCATTCCGGTTCGACTATCATCGTGATCGATTCACGGTGGCGATATCAAGGGGCCGCGGCGGCACAGACGGGTACCTGGAATACGGCGTTTCGTGTCGGCTCCGGGAGGCAGTCCGAATATGACAGTTTGGGAGGGTTTTTCATGCAGTTTCACACCAGCGCCTGCAGCGCTTTGATCACCTGCCTGGGCCTGACGCTAGTCGCCCCGGTCTTCTCCGACGACGGCCGTGGAAGCCAGGTGGTCCAGAGGGGTGGGTTCTCGCTAGCAGCTTGTGGCGGGGACCGCCTGTTTCATGACCGGTTCGAGATTGCCGGCCAGTTGCCCGATCCCACGCAGTTCCCGGCTTACCAGCAGCTTCGGCGTGACGTGCTGATCAACGCCGACCTGTGGGATACCGAGTTGAAGATTCTCTCGGCCGGCTTTGGGTTCGAGGGAATCCAGGGTGTGCCGGGGCTGACCGGTGCCAATCTGCAAGCGGCCATCGACGCCGGCGCCGGTGTCAACCTGGACTGGGCCCAGCTGAATCCCATGCCGCCCCTGCGCAATATCACCTCTGCAGGTTCCGTGCTGGGAATCGCTTTTGCGGGTTTTGGTAGCTACGTCTGCCTGGCCGATGCCATGCCTATCGTTTTCAGCTGGCCGGTGCTGCCCAGCAGCGTCTCGCCCGAAGCAGTAGCGATCACGCTCAATACCGGCGCGGTTGTGACGCCTGTGGCGGCGGCATTGAATCCGAACTACGACTACAACGAGCGCCATGTCATCGTGGTGTTCGGCGAATTCGGAAATCGCATCCCGCCCGGCCAGCCCGGGTCCGTGCACCCGGTACAGGTTGACATCGTGGCGGCCAAGATCGAACCGAAGGCGGTCGGTCCGGAGGGTCCGGTTTCGATGGTCGGGTTATCTTCCCCCTCAAGCAATCCCTACGAAGCCGGACCCGCCCTGGTCGGGGCCAAGCTGACCCGTTTTTCGCCGGTCGGTGATTTTCCTCCGCCTGCCCTGGCCAATTCGTTCCCGAATGATGCCTACTCCCACTTCGGCGAGGATGCCCAGTACCGGCTGCGCCTGTTTACCTCGGGCGGCTTTTCGCCCGACGGAGTCAGCGGATTGTTGCCCGATGATTTCCCGCGGTTTTTCCGCCTGCACGCGCTGGATGCCGAAGGCGAGCCGGTCTTGATTGATGAAGAAGGTGTCACCTACGATCTTGGCGACGGCAGCCTGACAGTGCTTGGCCTGGCCGAGGTGGGTGAACCGGTAGACGAACCCGCTGACCGCGCCTACTACGTCGAGGATCACGACAACTACTTTGACATCGTTCTGAAGGGTGATGAAAGTGCGATGGCACGGCTTACCCATGTCGAGATCCCGACCTCCGCAGTCCCCGGCTATTTTGATATTTACAACCCGGGTGGGCCTGGCCGGACACCGGATCCAGATACCATCTACACCGAACCCAGCGCACCCCAGATGCAGGTGATCGACGTCAGCCTGGACGACCTGCGGACAGTCAGCTTCGCCGAGCAGGACCTGGATGCCTACGACCTGGACGATGACATGCCGGTGGTGTTCCGGCTTCGGTCTGCGGATGGTCCGGATCGATTCACCAGCAGTTCGATTACGGCACGCCTCTGGATCGACCAGGAGGGCCTTGACTATGCCGGCATCGATTTTCCCAACGAGATGCTGCGGCCGGCGGTCTCCGAAGTCCGGGTTTTTGTCCGCACCGATGGCAGTGATCGAATCTACACGCTGGATGCGGCCGAGCAGGCTGCGCTTTCCGGCCCGGACAGTGGCTGGGCGGACGGTGGACCAGCGTTCGGGGCTTTTGCCACCGAACAGCTGGGCTCGGTTCCGGTCTACCGTTTCTTTGACCCGGCGACGGAGCGGCACTTGTTCACGCCAGACCTGTCGGATGGTGCGGCCATGAACCTGGTCGGCGTCGCCTGGTTCGCCGCCCGGCTGCGCCCGGGGCATTAAACTGGGCCACGCGCTTCCAACCTCCTCCCACCTGACCCCCGTAGGCCGGGGCCACGCCCCCGGCGGCCATGTTCGCATTGTCTCCAAGCGCAAGGACATGGCCCTACCCTGTTCGTGACCACACGGCACCTGGTCTCCACTTTTTTTCAAGTCGCGACTATTCGCCATTATGTGGTGGAATCAAGTTCTGCTCGCGGTGGCCCACTGTCTGTTACAAGATTCGGATAGACCCCAAAACAAGCGTCGAACAATAGTTTCTGTTGTTGAGCCGGTTTCCCGCCGTTTGACGCGTCTTGTACTGGAACGCCACCAAATGGAAACCAGACATGCGCCTGATCCTCACCCTATTGCTGATGCTGGGCCTGTCCGATGTGCTGGCCCAGGGCCAACTACGGCCCTGGCCAGTCTGAAGGCTTCAGTCGGGGCTTATGACTACTACCAGGTCCAGTTTGACGGGCCGATTCAGCTGCCATGGCAAGCAGCGCTGGAGGCCAGCGGGGTCGAGATCCTGGACTATGTGCCGGACTTTGCCTACCTGGTTCGCGCGGCCAGCTCACCGGATCGGGATCTTCAGGGGCTGGAAGCGTACAGGAGCTCGGGTGCCACCGAGACTACCTTGCAGCCTGGGTGCTGGTCTGTACGTGTAATCGAGCCTTGCAGGCGCGTAGCGTACTGAAAGGTTAGTACAAGCTTCCGTCACCTCGAACCCGGCCCCAGTCAGGCCCACTCGTCACTGGTCAGGTTGGAGGAGGTTGGAAGAGAGGAAAAGCCCCCCGAAGCCCCGCCTTTCAGCCTCCTCCCACCTCTCGCAACGGGTGGTATC